>JAEYRU010000267.1 GCA_023435335.1 Pseudomonadota bacterium | reverse complement strand
GCATAGGCGAAATCGATGGGGGTCGCGCCGCGCGGCAGCGCGATCAGCCGTCCCTTCGGCGTGAAGCAGAAGACCTGGTCCTGGAACAGCTCGAGCTTGGTATTCTCGAGGAACTCCTCCGGGTTGTCGCCCTCGGCCAGCGATTCGATGGTGCGCCGCAGCCAGGCGTAGGCGTTGGTGTCCCTGGAAAGGGCATGGCCGCTACCGTTGGCGGCGCCGGGGGTGTCCTTGTAGGCGGAATGCGCGGCGACGCCGTATTCGGCGATGTGGTTCATCTCGACCGTGCGTATCTGCAGTTCGACGCGCTGGCGCGATGGCCCGACGATCGTGGTGTGGATCGAGCGGTAGTCGTTCTGCTTCGGGGTGGAGATGTAGTCCTTGAACCGCCCCGGCACCATCGACCATGTGGTGTGGATGGCCCCCAGTGCGCGATAGCAATCCTCGACCTTGTCGACGATCACACGGAAACCGAAGATGTCGGACAGCTGTTCGAATGAGAGCGCCTTGGTCTCCATCTTGCGGAAAACCGACCATGGCTTCTTCTGCCGGCTGGTAACCGTGACTTCGAGCGCATGCTTCGCGAACAGGGCCGAGAGCGCGTTTTCGATCTCGGCGATAACCCCTCGGTTGCGCTGGAAGACGTCCGCAAGCCGCTCCGTAACGGTGCGATAGGCTTCCGGGTTCATCGTGCGGAAGGCCAGATCCTCCAGTTCCTCGCGCATGTCCTGCATGCCCATGCGGCCGGCCAGCGGCGCATAGATTTCCATCGTCTCCTCGGCGATGCGCTGCCGCTTCGATTCCGGCACGTGGTCGAGCGTGCGCATGTTGTGCAGGCGGTCGGCGAGCTTGACCAGCAGCACGCGCACGTCCTCGGCGATCGCCAGCAGCAGCTTGCGCAGGTTCTCCGCCTGCTCGGCCTTGCGCGAGACCAGGTCGAGCTTCTTGAGTTTCGTCAGGCCTTCGACCAGCCGCCCCATCTCCGGGCCGAACAGTTCGTCGATCTCCTGCCTGGTCGCCGTCGTGTCCTCAATCGTATCGTGTAACAGGGCGACGGCAATCGTCGCCTCGTCGACATGCATCTCGGTAAGGATGGCGGCCACTTCGAGCGGGTGCGAGAAGTACGGATCGCCCGAGGCACGCTTCTGATGGCCATGCTTCTGCATGGCGTAGACATAGGCCTTGTTGAGCAGCGCCTCGTTGACGTCCGGCTTGTAGCGCTGGACGCGCTCGACAAGCTCGTATTGACGCATCATGGGCGAAGTCCCGCAACCTGCAGCCTGAAACAAAACATGCGCCGCGTCGCCGCAGCGCATGTCCTAGATAACCATGATTCCGCCGCCACGGAAGTGGCGGAAGCAATCAGAAGTCGTCGCTCTTTTCGGGCGGGACCAGACCCTCGATGCCGGCGAGCAGTTCTTCCTCGCTCATGCGGTCGAAGGAGATGTTCTCCTCGGGAGCATCGCCCGCCTCGGAGGCATCCTCGGAGTCTGTCAGAAGTGCTGCGGCCTCCGCCTCGGGCTCGTCGATCTCGACATGCTTCTGGAGCGAATGGATGAGGTCTTCCTTGAGATCGCCCGGTGCGAGCGTCTCGTCGGCGATTTCGCGCAGCGCGACCACCGGGTTCTTGTCGTTGTCACGATCGATGGTGATCGCCGCGCCCTGGGAGATCTGGCGCGCCCGGTGACCAGCCAGAAGAACCAGCTCAAAGCGGTTCTCGACCTTGTCGATGCAATCCTCAACGGTTACGCGGGCCATTCATTGCCTCTTTCGTTTCTTGCGATGTGCGGAAGTTGGGGCGTCCTTATCCCGAATGCAACCGAAATACAAGCATGCGCCGCCCGCCCTTCACGGGCGAGCCGGGGATCACATTCGGTCGAGCGCGCGCCGCTGCGCTTGGAATGGGAACCCGAGGGCCCTAAATCCGGTTCATATGTGTGCATTGCGCGAGCCGGCGACGACTGCGGCGCCGGCGATTGCCGAAACGGTTATTTCGACAGGAACTTTTGCCATGCCCGACATTCAGCAGATCTTCGATCCCCGCGAAAAGATTGCGCTCTTCATCGACGGCGCAAATCTCTACGCGACATCGAGGGCGCTCGGCTTCGACATAGACTACCGCAAACTCCTGGAAAGCTTCCATAAACGCGGTTACCTGCTGCGCGCGTATTACTACACTGCGCTGGTTGAGGACCAGGAATACTCCTCGATCCGGCCGTTGATCGATTGGCTCGACTACAACGGCTACAAGGTCGTGACCAAGCCGGCGAAGGAATTCACCGATGCGTCCGGTCGCCGCAAGATCAAGGGCAACATGGACATCGAGCTCACAATCGATGCACTGGAACTGTCCAAGGTCGTAGACCACTACGTTATCTTCTCCGGCGACGGCGATTTCCGCACGCTGGTGGAGGCGCTGCAGCGCAAGGGGCGCAAGGTCAGCATCGTCTCCACCATGGCCTCGCAGCCGCCGATGATCTCGGACGACCTGCGCCGCCAGGCCGACAATTTCATCGAACTCCTGTCGCTAAAGGCCGAAGTGGGTCGCGACCCCAGCGAGCGGCCGCCACGCCGGCCGGAGCCCGCCACGGTGGACGAAGACGACGAGTATTGATACGGCAGGCGAGATGCACGCCGCCGAGCCCTCCCCCGACTGTCCTTTCTGCCCCCGCCTCGCCGATTTCAGGACGCTATGGCGTCGCAAGGAGCCCGCCTGGCATAACGCACCGGTGCCGACCTTCCTGCCCCCGGAGGGGGAGGCCGGCGTGCGCCTGCTCATCGTCGGGCTGGCGCCCGGCCTGCGCGGGGCGAACCGCACTGGCCGTCCGTTCACCGGCGACTATGCGGGCGACCTCCTGTACAAGACGCTGACCCATTACGGCTTCGCACGCGGCGTCTTCCAGGCACGACCCGACGACGGACTGCAGCTTGCCGGGGCGGCGATCACCAACGCGGTGCGCTGCGTGCCCCCGGAGAACAAGCCGACGCCGGCGGAAATCGCGACATGCCGGCAGTTCCTCGTGCCCACGATCGAGCGCTTTGCCGGCCTCAAGGCCATCGTCTCTCTCGGGGCGATCGCGCACCAGTCGGTGGTGCGCGCGGCCGGTCTGCGGCTCGCGGCACATCCGTTCAAGCATGGTGCGCGCTACGACGCCGGCGGGGTTGCGCTGTTTTCGAGCTACCACTGCTCGCGCTACAACACCAATACCGGCGTGCTCACAGAGGAGATGTTCTTCGCGGTGTTCGAGGAGGTGGCGCAGTGCCTGCACACGGCGGCGTCCTAGCCCTCACGGCTGGATGCGTGCGAGCGTCGCCTCATCAGGCGCGCCGCCGAAGAACTTGGCCAGCGCCGTCCGAAAAGGCTCGTCCGCCGCACCGGCCTCGGAAAAGAGCGTCATCGAGGACCGGAACTTGAGATCATCCGGCGCGCCGAATATATCCCGCGCCGAGCGGCCCTCGGTTGCCAGCACCAGTTCGGTGCACTCGCGCAAACGCTCGCCGAGCAAGGGATGATCAAGATACGCACGCGCCTCGTCGATCGAGGATATTGCGTAGAACTGCGCCATGGTGCTGCGCCCTAATCCTGCGATCTGCGGGAAGATGAACCACATCCAGTGACTGCGCTTGCGGCCGGCGCGCAGTTCGGCAAGCACGTCGGCATAGACGGGGGCCTGGGCCTCGACGAAGCGGTGAAGATCGAACGGGTCGGGCATGGCCGCCCTACCCCCGCTCCTTCAGCAGCCGCCCCTTCTCACGCTGCCAGTCGCGTTCCTTCTCGGTCTGGCGCTTGTCGCCAAGGGTCTTGCCGCGCGCCAGGGCAAGCAGCAGCTTCGCCCTCCCCTTGTCGTTGAAGTAGATCTTCAGCGGCACCATGGTCATACCTTGCCGGTCGACAGCCTGCGAGAGCTTGGCCATCTCCTTCTTCTTCAAGAGCAATTTGCGCCTGCGGCGGGGTTCGTGGTTGAACCGGTTGGCCTGCAGGTATTCCGGAAGATAGGAATTGATCAGCCAGATCTCGCCGCCCTCGACCGAGGCGTATGACTCGGCGATATTGGCATGGCCGCCGCGCAGCGACTTCACCTCGGTGCCGGTCAGTGCCAGACCCGCCTCGTAGGTGTCCACCACTTCATAGGAGAACCGCGCCTTACGGTTCTCGGCAGCGACCTTGTTGTTGGGATCGGACTTCTTCTGGTTCATGCCGG
>JAEYRU010000260.1 GCA_023435335.1 Pseudomonadota bacterium | reverse complement strand
GACCCGGCGCAGGCCTACGAATTCTCCTCCGGCGAGTTCGTGACCAACGTCTATGACCGTCTCGTCCAGTACGACGCCGTCGACACCGAAACGCTTGCGCCCGGCCTGGCGACGGAATGGACCGTCGACGAGGCGGCCAAGACGATCACCTTCAAGCTGCGCGACGGTGTCAAGTTCCACTCGGGCAACCCGGTCCGCCCGGAGGACGTGCTCTTCTCGTTCAAGCGCGTCGTCGTGCTCAACAAGGCGCCCGCCTTCATACTGACCCAGCTCGGCTGGACCCCCGAAAACATCGAGGAGATGGTCACGATCGGCGACGGCGCCGTCACCATCAAGTACGCCGGCGATTTCTCGCCGAACTTCGTGCTCAACGTGATGGCCGCGCGCCCGGCTTCGGTCGTCGACGAGCTCACCGTCATGGAGCACGAAACCGACGGCGACCTTGGCAATGCCTGGCTCAACGCCAACTCGGCCGGATCCGGGCCGTTCAAGCTGCGCGTCTATCGTCCGGCCGAGATCCTCACCACCGACGCCAATCCCGACTATTTCAACGGCGCGCCGAAGATCGATTCGGTCATCATCCGCCACGTCGCCTAGGCCGCCACCCAACAGCTCCTGCTGGAGTCGGGCGACGTCGACATGGCCAAGAACCTCACGCCGGACCAGGTCGCCGGCCTCGAGGGCAAGGACTCGGTCAAGATCGAGACCTACCCGCAGGCCGCTGTCCACTGGTTCTCCTTCAACCAGAAGGTCGAGGCGCTGACCAACGAGGCCGTCTGGGAGGCCGCGCGCTACCTGGTCGATTACAAGGGCATGACCGACACGTTCCTCAAGGGCCAGATGCGCATCCATCAGGCGTTCTGGCCCGCCGGCTTCCCCGGCGCGCTCACCGACACGCCTTTCAGCTATGACCCGGAGAAGGCGAAGCAGATCCTTGCCGACGCCGGCGTGCAACTGCCCATCACGGTCACGCTCGACGTGATCAACTCGGCGCCGTTCACCGACATCGCGCAGTCGCTGCAGTCGACCTTCGCCGACGCCGGCATCAACTTCGAGATCCTGCCCGGCACCGGCGCGCAGGTCATCACCAAGTACCGCGCCCGCACGCATGAGGCGATGCTGCTCTACTGGGGCCCCGACTTCATGGACCCGCATTCGAACGCCAAGGCGTTCGCCTACAATGCCGACAATTCGGACGACAAGTACGTCTCGACCACGACCTGGCGCAACGCCTGGGCTGTGCCGGAGGAGATGAACAAGGCCACCATGGCCGCGCTTGCCGCGCCGGATGCCGAGAAGCGCAACCAGATGTACATCGATCTGCAGAAGCAGGTTCAGGCCAAGGCGCCGTTCGTGATCATGTTCCAGGCCGTGAAGCAGGTTGGCATGCGCCCGAACGTCGAGGGCTTCGTCAACGGTGCGACTTCCGACTTCGTCTACTATCGTCTCGTCGAGAAGAAGTGACCTGACGCGAATGCAACGGGCCGCCCTCGGGCGGCCCGTTTTCTTTGAGCACGAGGGAGTGACGACGTGAGCGATATCGTGACCGAACGGATGGCGCGGCTGCGCGCGAAGATGCGAGAAACTGGCACCGGGCTCGTCGCCCTAGGACCCGGTTCGCACATGCAGTGGCTGGTTGGTTTCTACCCGCATCCGGACGAGCGGCCGGCGCTGCTGCTGGTCGGACCGGACAAGGCGGGCTTCCTCATGCCCGCGCTCAACGCCGAGGCCTCACGACTCTCCTCCGACCTGCCGATGTTCACCTGGGCGGATGCGGAGGGTCCCGATGCCGCGCTGGCGACGGCGCTCGCCGAGACATTTCCGGCGAAGTCCGGACGGGTGGTCCTCGACGAGACGATGCGGGCCGATTTCGCGCTGCTGCTGCTCGACGTGCTGCCGCCGCTGCCGCGCGCCTTCACCGATGACACGGTCGGCCTGCTCCGCGCCTGCAAGGACGATGAAGAATACCGCAGGCTGAAGGCGAGTGCGCTCCTTAACGACGAGGCCATGAAGGCCGCCTGGGCAGCTCTGAAGCCTGGCATGACGGAGCTCGCCGTCGCCGACGTCGTCAAGGAATTCTACCCGACCAGGGGCGGCCGCGCCCAGTTCGCCATCGTCGGCGCAAGCGAGAACGGGGCCCACCCGCACCACGCCACGGGCGAGCGCGTGCTGAAGCAGGGTGACGCGATCGTCCTCGACATCGGCGGGCGTCTCGATGGCTATCCGAGCGACATGACCCGCATGGCGATCATCGGCGAACCGCCGGAGGGCTACCGCGAGGTGCATGCCGTCGTGGAGAAGGCTGTGCAGGCTGCCCTGACCGCCGCGCGGCCCGGCGTTAAGGCGAAGGAGGTCGACAAGGCCGCTCGCGACGTCATCACAGCCGCCGGCTATGGCGAGTATTTCGTCCACCGCACCGGCCACGGCCTGGGCATCGACGTGCACGAACCGCCTTACATCACGGCGACCTCCGAGACCGTGCTTCGCGAGGGGATGGTCTTCTCGATCGAGCCCGGCATCTACCTGCCCGGTCGCTTCGGCATAAGGCTCGAGGACATCGTCATCCTACGGGCCGACGGACCGGAGATCCTTTCCGGGCTGCCCCGCGACGCGTTTATCACCGGCGGCTGAGGGCGCGGACGGCTCCAGCATCCGTTCCCGGCCGGCGATTCTGCGGGTGCGCGGGGAACCATTTGCCCCGGTTGGCGGTTGTCCGAAGTGGCGTGACCGAGGCCGCTGCCGGCTTCTGCACGCCCTTGAGGGCGGGGATGACATGATCTTCGGTGCGGACACTCGGGCAGGAATCTGATGCGGAGGCGTTTCTCGGCCCCGCTCCGGATGGAGACCGCCCGGTGATTGCGTGGCTGAAGCTCATCCACATAGCAACGATCGCCATCTGGATGGCCGGCCTGGTCAGCCTGCCGGGCCTTTATGTGCAGCGCGCCCATGTGCGCGACAAGGAGCAGCTTTATCGCCTTCAGCGCACTGTCCGCTTCGCCTATCTCGCGCTGGTGTCGCCGGCGGCGTTCATAGCCGTGGCGACCGGCACCGCACTGATTTTCGCCCGCGAGGTCTTCGAGCCGTGGCTGTCGGT
>JAEYRU010000244.1 GCA_023435335.1 Pseudomonadota bacterium | reverse complement strand
GCCGAACAGGCCGCAATTGCCGACATATTCGATTGACCGGCTTCGACAGCGCTGACTTGAACGCTCCGGTCATGGACATTCGAGCGCTCGGCACGCACGACCGCTTTCGGGACTCCAGACACGCGGGTGAACGATCGTCCGGAAGCGCGTAGCGGCTTGCGCGGCCGGCCTCAGCACCCGTCTGGGCAGTTCGCGCAGCTGCTGCGGTGTGGCTTCCGAGGGCGCTCATCAGCAGGTCCTGCGCCTGCTGGTTCATCGGGAACCTGGTCGCGCAGGAGGAGCAGCCCCCACCTCGGCGCAAGCGGAACGCAGCAAGATGGCGCGACCTCAGGCGATCGCGCGAAGCTCGGGACCGAACAGCGCCGCCCGCAGCCTGTCGACAATTCCGGCGAAGGTTTCCTCCCAGCCGGGCAGCAATGCGCCAAACGCCCATGCCTGGTCGGCCAGGGGCTGCAGCGCTCCGGGGCCGGCCAGCAGCGCGTCGACCGTGCGGGCGAAGGCCGCCGCGTCGTCGTCCGGCGCGATCAGCACGCCGGCGCGGGCCCATGTACCGACGGCCCCGGATTCGGTGGTGACGACGGGCACCCCATGGCGCAGCGCCTCCGCCACCGCCATGCCATACCCTTCGTAATGCGAGGCGGCGACATATAGCGCCGTCTCGCCCCACATCCTTTCGAGTTCGACGCCGCCCGCGGCGCCGGTCAGCTCGACGCGGTCGGCCAGACCGGCCTCGGCGATCCGCTGTCGCAAGCGCGCGACATAGGCAGGATCGCGGCCAAGGTCACCGACGAAGCGCCAATGCCAGCCGGAGGAGGCCAATGCCGAGGCTGTCTCGAGCAGGTAGTCCTGTCGCTTGCGTGGAATGACGGCCCCCAGCGTCAGGATCCGGCGCGACCCAGACGCCGGCCCTTGCGAACGGATAGCGGGTTCGTGGCCTGGAGTGACGACGAGAATGCGTTCGGGCGCGACGGCATAATGCGACAACAGGTAGTCGCGGGTGACGTCGGAGGTGACGATAACGGCATCGCTGACCTCGAAGCCGCGCATTTCCGCCGCGCGGTCGGGCGGATCGCCGTTCAGCCGGTCCTCGATGGTCCTGGAGTGGTGGAACACAGAGACCGCGGCAAAGCCCCTGCCCCGCAAGAGCGGTTCGACGTCCGCGACGTGGAGGTGATCGCTGAGCAGCACCGCATCCGCCGGCAGGCCCGCGAAGTGCGTCGCCAGCAGCCGCCTCCCCTCCTCGGGGATCGCCGGGAAGGCGACCGGCACGCTCAGCCCGGTGACCTCGGCCCCCTGCCTCGCGAGCGCGGCGACGAGCCGGCTGTTGAAGACGAAGCCGCCGGTCAGCCGCGCGTAGTCATCGCTGCCCAGATAGACGATCCGCACCTTGCCCCCGCCGCAGATTGACCGGGCCCTGCACCGGCCGGCGAAGGATATCAGGGTGGGGTGGCGGAGGCCATGGGGGGCAAGAGGCGGCTTTCGACGCAACTGCGGCGGTAGGCTACACCTCGTAGTTGTGATAAGAGGGGCTCCGAGGGTCCCATTGCCGGAATCCTTGCCTGCAAGGACGCAGCTGCTAAACTCGCGCAATGATGATGTTTAAGCCCACATTCTTCCCGCTGATCTGACGACCCACTGTCGTCGCGGCACCTGGGTGCCTTTCGAGATCATAGACGGCCTGCCCCACGTGGAGGCCGTGCGGAGAATTATTGAATGTCGGAAACTTCTCATTCCGGTCTGAGCCAGACTCAGATCGCGCACTTCATTGAACATGGATATGTCGGGCTCGAGGGTGCCTTCGATGGCAGGCTTGCCTCACAAGGGCGGGACCAGCTTTGGAGTGCCATGGGCCTTTCCCCTGACGCGCCAGAGACATGGAAGCAGCCTGTTGTCCGCTTGGGCTTCATGACAGGCAAGCCTTTCGTAGACGCTGCCAACACACCGCTCCTGCACGCATCGTACGATGCGCTCGTCGGCCAGGGTCGGTGGTTGAGGCCCAATGGCTTGGGCACTTTCCCGGTGCGTTTTCCTTCACCAAACGATCCGGGTGATGCGGGATGGCACGTCGATGCCAGCTTCGGTACCGACAACCCTGATTTCATGCAGTGGCGGGTCAATGTGAAAAGCAGCGGCCGCGCCCTGCTCATGCTGTTTCTTTTCTCCGATGTCGGGGAACTGGATGCGCCGACCAAAATCAGGAAAGGGTCGCACCGCGCTATCGCTAGGCAGTTACTTCCGGCTGGGGAAGGCGGTCTCACGCTTGGCGCATTGGCCGCTGATGGCTTCGCTTCGACTGCCGACTGCGAAGAAGTGCTGGCCACCGGGGAAGCTGGAACGGTCTATCTCTGCCACCCTTTCCTCGTCCACTCCGCACAACCGCATCGAGGAACCAGGCCTCGGTTCATGGCCCAACCTCCGCTCCTGCCGAAAGGTGAGTTTGACCCGTCGCTACCACCGTCTGCGGTGCAAATAGCCATCCGCAGGGCCATGGGCATGGAGCTCTAAAGCATAAGTGGCCCGGGACCTAACCGTTCCGGGCCGCCAGTTTGAGAATGTCCGCAAACGCAGGGCTACTTGCCGGAAGCCGGGCGTGCCCGGCGCCGCGATCGTCCCTGCCCCCCCAAAGCCGCTGAAAATGCAGAGCGGACTATCCATGGATCGCTCGCGTGAAATCATCGCTTGACATGTGACTATATGGTCACCTATTGTGCTCGATATGGACGACGTAGTCTTCAAGGCGCTAGCCGACCCGACGCGCCGCAGCCTGCTCGACGCACTGTTCGAGCGGGACGGCCAGACGCTGAGCGCGCTTGAGGAGCGGCTTCCGATGACGCGCTTCGGCGTCATGAAGCACCTGCGGCTGCTGGAGGATGCCGGGTTGGTGGCGACGAGGAAGGTGGGGCGCGAGAAGCTCCATTTCCTCAACCCGGTGCCGATCCGGCTGATCTACGACCGCTGGGTGAACAAATACACCGAGCGCTGGACCGTGACACTCACGGACCTGAAGCGACAACTCGAGGAGCAAATGATGGAACCCATCCACGTCCCGCACCAGGTGCCGCTGGTCCCCTCTCCGGACGGCAAGAGCGCGATGGCGGTGTTTGAAATCTACATCAAGACGACGCCCGAACGCCTCTGGCAGGCGATCACCGATCCGAGGATGCGGGCGCGCTACAGCTTCGGGGTCGAGATTCACTCGGAATGGACGCAGGGCTCGCGTTACGCAACCTCCGTTCCCGCTGGTCCCGACCACCCGGAACTGCAGATCACCGAAGGCGAGAACCTGGAGATCGATCGCCCCCGGCGGCTCGTGCAGAGTTTCCGTGCCCTGTGGAGCGACGACGTGAAAGCCGCCGGCTTCTCCCGCGTGACCTGGGAGATCATGCCCGTGGGCGATTCCTGCCGCCTCACCGTCATCCACGATCGGCTGCCCAAGGACGCACAACCCGAGCTCTATGGCGGCTGGCCGATGGTGCTTTCCGGCCTCAAGACCCTGCTGGAAACGGGGGAGCTGCTCACCACGCCCGGGTCGCTGCTTTACATGCGCGGACGGCAGGATGAGGGGCGAATTCCAGCCGATGGAGAAACCAAATGACCGTATCGAGGATCAATCCCGCTGCCGTCGTCGTTGCGGCAGTGACGGCATTCGCATTCAGCCTGGTCTGGTACAGCCCGTTCCTGTTCGGCGGCGTCTGGACGGAAACGCAGGGTGCGGAGGCGACCGAAATGGCGACATGGAAGTTCTTCGTGGCGCCCCTGCGCGAACTGTTCACGGCCTGGTTTCTCGCCTGGCTGATCGGCCGCCTCGGCATTGCCGACTGGAAGGCCGCGGCCGGCGTTGGCGCGCTTCTCTGGGCCGCGTTCTATGTGGTCCAACTCGCGGGCGCGGTGATCTTCGACGGCATGTCTCCTGCCCTCGGGGCGGTCCACGCCGGCGACTGGCTGGGCAAGATGCTGATCATGGCGATCATCCTGAGCGCCTGGCCCAGACGGCAAGCCGCGGCTGCATGACGGGCGGAACTCCATGGCGCCTGCCCCCACGCGGTTCCCGCGTGGGCGTCGGCGTAAGTCCCTGGCTCAGTCCTTCTTCGTCGGCGCGAGGCGCAGGTGCAGTTCGCGCAGCTGCTGCGGCGTGGCCTCCGACGGCGCGCCCATCAGCAGGTCCTGCGCCTGCTGGTTCATCGGGAACATGGTGATCTCGCGCAGGTTCTTCGCCCCGCACAGGAGCATCACGATGCGGTCGATGCCGGCCGCCATGCCGCCATGCGGCGGCGCGCCGTACTGGAAGGCGCGGTAGAGGCCGCCGAAACGCTCCTCGACCACCGACGGCTCGAAGCCGACGATGCCGAACGCCTTGACCATCACCTCCGGCAGATGGTTGCGGATGCCGCCAGACGCGATCTCAAAGCCGTTGCAGACCAGGTCGTACTGGAACGCCTTGATCGACAGCGGCTCCTCCTTCTCCAGTGCGCCCAGGCCGCCGCGCGGCATGGTGAAGGGGTTATGGCCGAAATCGACGCGCTTCTCGTCCTCGTTCCACTCGAAGAACGGGAAGTCGACGATCCAGCAGAGCGCGAAACGGTCACGGTCGACGAGGTTCAGTTCCTCGCCGGCACGGGTGCGCGCGGCGCCCGCAAAGGCATAGAACTTCTTCGGATCGCCGGCGGCGAAGAAACAGGCGTCGCCCGGCTTCAGGCCCATCTGCCGGCGCAGCGCCTCGGTGCGCTCCTCGCCGATGTTCTTGGCGATCGGGCCGGCGCCTTCGAGATTGTCGCCCTCCTTGCGCCAGAAGATATAGCCGAGGCCCGGCTGGCCCTCGCCCTGCGCCCACGAGATCATGCGGTCGCAGAAGGCACGGGAACCGCCGGTCTTGGCCGGAATCGCCCAGACTTCGGCCTTGGCGTCGTTGGCCAGGATATTGGCAAAGACCTTGAAGCCCGAGCCGCGGAAGTGGTCGGACACCTCCTGCATCTCGATCGGGTTCCTGAGGTCGGGTTTGTCCGAGCCATATTTGCGCATCGCGGTGTCGTAGGGAATGCGCGGGAACTCCCTGGTAACCGGCTTGCCCCCGGCAAAGGTCTCGAAGACGCCGCGCATCACGGGCTCCATCGTGCCCAGGACGTCCTCCTGCTCGACGAAGCTCATTTCCACGTCGAGCTGGTAGAACTCGCCGGGCAGGCGATCGGCGCGCGGATCCTCGTCGCGGAAGCAGGGCGCGATCTGGAAATAG
>JAEYRU010000182.1 GCA_023435335.1 Pseudomonadota bacterium | reverse complement strand
CGACGACGCCGACCGCCCCTGCAAATCCGCCGGCCGGCGGCGCCACTATGGCGCCCGAGACACCGATGGTTGTCAAGGCGGAGGGTAACCTCGCCTCGAACATCATTGGCGAGAGGGTCTACAACGGAACCAGCGACGACGCCGAGAGCATCGGTAGCGTCAGTGACCTGGTGATCAACCCCGACGGCAGCGTACAGGCCGTGATCATCGGCGTGGGTGGTTTCCTGGGCATCGGCCGGAAAGATGTTGCCATCGAGTATGACCTTGTGCGTTGGGAGCAGCGAGACAACGATCAGTATCTGGTCGTGGAAACAACGCGCGAGGCTCTCGAAGCGCAGGAGGAATTCGACGAAGCCGCGTTCCGCCCGATGCCAGCTGATGCCGATGTCCGCGAGCCGCGCCCGGCTACCGCCGAGGATCTTGCTGCGGCGCCGGCGGCGACCGACGAGGAGCCGGCCGAAGATATGGCTGCCGCTCCGGCAGACGGTGATGCCGTCGTGACCGACGAGCAGGACACCGCGGCCGCCCCGGCTGACGGCGACGCTGCAGCGACCGCCGAGCAGGAAACCGCGGCCGCTCCGGCTGACGGCGATGCTGCAGCCACCACCGAGCAGGAGACTGCTGCCGCTCCGGCCGATCAGGCGGATACCGACATGGTCGAAACCGGCGCGATCGATCGTTCCACTCTGCAGGAGCGTGCGCTCGACCAGATTCGCGCCGAGGACTTCGTCGGCACCACCGTCTACGGTGCTAATGAAGAGCGCGTCGGCGAGATCGGCGACGTCGTGCTCTCGCAGGACGGCCAGGTCGACGCCGTGCTGGTCGATGTCGGCGGTTGGCTCGGAATCGGTGAGAAGGAAGTCGCGCTCGGCATGGACAACCTCCAGTTCATGTCGGACGAGGATGGCGACCTCTATCTCTACACGAACCTGACCAAGGAGCAGGTCGAGGCGCAGCCCGAGTATGACGAAGCCGGCTACGCCGAGAACCGCGACAACATGCGGATGAACGTGCCGGCGATGCAGTAAGCAGTCGTCACCGGAACGTTTCGAACCCGCGCCTTCGGGCGCGGGTTTTCTTTTTGCAGAAAAATTGGCCTCTCATGAGTGAACAATACCGAGAGCAGCGTTCTCTTATCGAGAACGGTGTATCCTGAATTGCGTCTATTCCGGTGGGCCGGGTTTCCCTCCACATTGTCTGCAACCCGGGCGCCACATGCCCGACAATGAAGGAGCGAGCCATGCTCAACCAGATCAGGGGCCTGCATCACGTCACCTCGATGGCGCGAGACGCGGCCGAGAACAACAATTTCTTCACCCGGACCTTGGGGTTGCGCCGCGTCAAGAAGACGGTGAACTTCGACGCGCCCGACGTCTATCACCTCTATTATGCGGACGAGTTCGGCACTCCGGGTTCGGTGATGACCTACTTCCCTTTTCCCAACATCGCGCGCGGCCGACCCGGCACCGGGGAAGTCGGCACGACCGCTTTTTCCGTTCCTCCCGGCTCTCTTGGTTACTGGGAGACGCGCCTTGCCGAAGAAGGCGTGGAAGGTCTCGAACGGCATGAGAAATTCGGCGAACGGCGGCTGTCTTTCCGTGGCCCCGATGGCGACGGCTTCGCTCTCGTGGAAACTGAAAACGATGGCCGACCTGCCTGGCTGGGCAGCGAAGTGCCGGCTGAAGCGGGCATTCGCGGCTTTCATTCCGTCGCCATGCGCCTTCAGGACGCCGGCGCGACCGCCGAGCTTCTGAGATTCATGGGCTACGAGGAGGCCGAGCGGACGGGCAATATCCGCCGCTTCACTCTGGCCAACGGCAACGGAGCGAACACGGTCGATATCGAGTCCCTTCCGATGGTAAACCATGCCCGCCAAGGTGCGGGATCCGTCCACCACGTCGCCTTTGCCGTGGAGAACCGGGCAAGGCAACTGGAGGTGCGCAAGGCGCTGCTGGACACCGGTTTTCAGGTCACGCCGGTGATCGACCGCGACTATTTCTGGGCCATCTATTTCCGCACGCCGGGCGGCGTTCTGTTCGAAGTTGCAACAAACGAGCCCGGCTTCGACCGCGACGAGGATGCCGCGCATCTGGGCGAGGTGCTCAAGCTGCCGACGCAGCACGCGCATCTGCGCCCATACCTGGAAAAGACGCTGCAACCGCTGGGAAATTAGAGGAAGATCATGGCGACGGATGCCTACTTTCACGAGACCATCGCAGGAGGGACGGGGCAGCCCCTCCTGTTCCTTTTCCACGGCACGGGCGGCGACGAACACCAGTTGCTTCAATTCGGCCGCGAACTTCTGCCTGAGGCGGGATTGATATCGCCGCGCGGAGATGTCTCGGAATTCGGCTCTGCCCGGTTCTTTCGGCGCACGGGGGAGGGTGTTTACGACATGCACGACCTCGCCCGCGCTACCGGCAAGATGGCCGGCTTCGTAAGGGCGCATGCCGGCGAGAATCAGTCGTCTGCGGTGTTTGGCCTGGGCTATTCCAACGGCGCCAACATCCTCGCCTCGGTCCTTTTCGCCGAACCGGCCCTGTTCGATGCGGTGGTGCTGATGCACCCGCTGATCCCTTTCGAGCCGGATATCGCGGGAGACTTGTCGAGGCGCCGCGTGCTGATCACGGCCGGGCGCAATGATCCGATCTGTCCGCCGGCGCTCACCTCGCAGCTCGAGGCGCACTTGCGGGCGGCGGGCGCGGATGTCACGCTTGTGTGGCACGAGGGTGGACACGAGATCAGGCCCGCCGAGACGGAGGCTGCGCGCCGCTTT
>JAEYRU010000120.1 GCA_023435335.1 Pseudomonadota bacterium | reverse complement strand
AATGCCAGTCGGCCTGTAAGCCGGGTTCTGTATGGCCCCGGCGCCCGAAAGCGCCGGAACGTGGCGGCCATTCCTCTTGGGCGGACGTCGCCGCCCGCCTCGTGCAACCTACCCGGACGGCTCGGCCGGAAATAGCCTGAAGGTTGCCCTCCGCGCCGTCCCTATTCGGTCTTGCTCCCGGTGGGGTTTGCAATGCCGCTCCCGTTGCCGGCAGCGCGGTGGGCTCTTACCCCACCCTTTCACCCTTACCCCGCCCGTGGATCGGCTCAAGTGCGCAAGCCGATCCAGAGGCGGGGCGGTTTCCTTTCTGTTGCACTTTCCCTGAGGTCGCCCTCGCCGGAGCTTATCCGGCACCGTATTTCCGTGGAGCCCGGACTTTCCTCACGCGCGGCCTTTCGGCGCTTGCACGTGCGGCCGCCCAGCCGACTGGCACTGCGTATAAAGGGACTAACGCTCCAAAAAGCAAGCCGCGCGCCCCTGGAAGGCGCGCGGCGAACCCTCGCCTAGCTCGCAATATGCCGCTTAAGCTTGGAGCAGTAGGCCTGGGATATCGGGTTCATGCGCTTTGCCCCATGCCCGGCATTGTACTTCAGAACCGTGCCGCAGACCGTGCCGCCGCCCAACTTGTGAGCAAGCCCGAGATACTTCATACCGTATTTGATATTCGTTTCGGGGTGATACAGGCCCTTGGTGGACCCGCTGTAGCCCATCGCCCGCGCGGTGGCCGGCTTGATCTGCATCAGCCCCACCTCGCCTGCGCGGCCCCGCGCATTTGCGCGAAAATTGCTCTCGATGCGCACGATGGCGCGCGCAAGGTTCACCGGCACGCCGTTGGCCTTGGCGTGGGTCGCGATGAGTTCGGCATAGGGGCCGCCCTTGGAGCCCTTGCCGGCCTTGGCTTCGCCGATCGCGCCCCGAGCCTTGGCCGTCACCGAACTCGTTGTCGTTTCGTCGCCTTGGCTTTCTGCTTTGGCCATCCTCTGGATCGTAGCTTCCTTTTCCGATGCGTTGGCCGCAAGGCCGGATACCCCGGCGACGAAAGCCACCGCTGCGAACGTAAGTCTCTTCATCAATTTCCGTCTTTTGATTGGCCCCAAGGTGAAGGCAGTTGGAATGGCCGGACCGCAAAACTGCGGCTCCGGAACGGGAGGGGCGTCGTTTGATGGTGAAATGGGCGCCAAAAAGGGCGCAAACGGTCAATTAGCGTGTCGAAATATTACAGGCTCCGCAGAATGCCGTGTTTCAGACTGCTTCGTCCGGCAGGGCGGCCAGGAGCCGGTGCAGCGTCTCAATGGTCGATCGATCCGCGACTCCATCGACCAGTTCCGGCCTGAAATGACGCTGAAACGCCTCGACCACGGCGCGCGTGCCGGCATCGAAATGGCCCGTGATTTCGACCCCGTAGCCGTAGAGCGCAAGCATCGACTGCAGCGCCTCTACGGGCTCGCCGCCCTCCCCGGCCGAAAGGAACCGGCCGCCCTGGATCGGTGACGGCTCGACCCAGTGGCCCACATCCTCCTGCCAAAGTCGCCGCCACGGGAACTTCTCGCCCGGATCGATCTTGCGCCCGGGCGCCACGTCGGAATGCGCGAGTACGCGTGCCGGCGCGATTCCGTGCCGGGCGCAGATTCCGCGGCATAGTACAATCACCGCATCGATCTGTCGGTCCGGAAAGTTGGGATAGCCGAACGCGTGCCCGGGATTGGCGATTTCTATCCCTATCGAGCACGAATTGACATCAGCCCGGCCGAGCCAGGACCCCTTGCCCGCGTGCCATGCGCGATCGGCCTCTCGCACCATCTGCACGATCCGTCCGTCCTCGTGGACGAGATAGTGGGAAGAAACCTCGCTCGCCGGGTCGCAGAGCCAGAGTTCCGCCGCCTCGGCGCTTTGCATCCCGGTATAGTGCAGGATGATCATGTCGGGAGCGACCCCATCCCGACGTGGCCCGAAATTGGGCGATACCCTGACGTCTGCGCGGTCGTGTTCGCTTACGAAGCCGCTCATGCCGGCTTCAGGCTTCGTTCGATCATCGAAAAGGCATCGTTGATAGCTGCCATCCGGCGATTGGCGATGGCGATGAACTCAGCCGGCAGGCCGCGCGCGATCATCTTGTCGGGATGGTTTGCGGCAACCAGGGTCCGATAACGCCTGCGGATTTCGCGGTATGGCGTTTTCGGTGAAACCCCGAGGATGGCGTAGGGGTCGTGCTCACCCAGGACCGCATGGCGCGCCACGATGGTTGCGAAATGTGCCTCGTCGATCCTGAATATCTCGGCCACCTGTCCGAGATACTGAAGCTCGGCCCGGTGGATCGCACCGTCGGCCTTGGCGATATGGAACAGCCCATCGACGACATCTTCCAGCAGGCGGCAGTTCGCATGGCCGGTGCCGCACAGCGAGGCCATCTGTCGGGCATATGCCTCGAAGCCGGCCACGTCACGCTTGGCGAGGTTGTAAAGCCGCGCGACGTTGCGCGCTTCCTTTTCGGGGATCGAGAATATCTCGCGGAAGGCCTGAACCTCGTCTTCGGTAACGACGCCGTCGGCTTTCGCCATCTTGGCCGAGAGCGCGATCATCGCGACGGAGAACGCCACCTGTCGACGCAATTCGGGGTCCCCGGCGTACAACGTGCGCACGCCCTCGACAACCTGCGCGAAGGCAGTCGCCGAATACCTTGAAACTAACTCGCCAATACGGGCCCAGATCGACATCGGGCCTATCTAGAAGGAAAAATGCCTGGTGGCGAGTGCAGCGCGGTCGCACGTTGATCTCAGCCATGATGTCCCGTCCCGGAAAGGGGGCGGACCATACCGCCCCCGTTCCTTGCGAATCCGCGATCAGTTCGCCGGTGCCTGCGGCTGCTCGTTGACAGGTGGCACGACCGCCGGTTCCTGTTGTTGCAGCTGCTGCTCCTCGGGCGGGACACCCTGCGTCGTGGTCTCGTCCGTGTCGCTGCAGGCGGACAGGCCAATGATGGCGACAGCCGAAGCGGCTGCAACAATGAGTCCCTTCATTTCTTCTCTCCTTGAGGGGGATCGATCGATGAAGCCCAATTGTCGGGCAACAACTCAATGCGTCCGGCTTGATGGGGTTTCGTCACAAAGGGTTTCCACTTGAGACACTGCGGGACTGAGGAGCGGGGTTGAGGGATTGTCCGTGGACCCCGCCACGCGTAAACGCGGTGAATGCCCAGGGAGAGACAGATGAGCGGCAAATGGGATTTCTGGATCGACCGCGGTGGCACATTCACCGATGTCATCGGGCGCGATCCCGACGGCAATATGCATCCGCGCAAGCTGCTTTCCGAGAACTCCGAGGCCTATCGCGACGCGGCGATCCAAGGCATCCGCGACCTGCTCGGAGTTACCGTTCATGAGCCGGTTCCGGCGCATAGGATCGGCGAGATCAAGATGGGCACCACCGTTGCGACAAACGCGCTGCTGGAACGCAAGGGCGACCGCACGCTGCTCCTGATCACCCGTGGCTTCCGGGATGCCTTGAAGATCGCCTATCAGGCTCGGCCGGACATCTTCGCCAAGGAGATTGTCCTGCCCGAGCAACTCTACGAGCGCGTGATCGAGGTTGCCGAGCGCGTGCTGGTAGACGGCACTGTCGAAAGCGCGCCTGATATCCATGAGCTGATCCCCGATCTCGACCAGGCGCGCGCGGACGGCATCGATTCCGTGGCCATCCTGCTGATGCACGCCTGGCGCCATCCCGGGCACGAACTCCTGCTTGAGCAGGCGTGCCAGCAGGCCGGCTTCACGCAGATATCGGTGAGCCACAAGGTCTCCCCGCTGATCAAGCTGGTCGGCCGCGGGGACACGACGGTGGTCGATGCGTATCTCTCGCCGATCCTGTCGCGCTACGTGAAACGCGTAGCCGGGGAACTGGGCGTTTCCTCCCCCCTTGAGGGGGAGATGGCCGCGAAGGCGCTGGAGGGCATGCCCTCGGGAGGCAGCACTGCCGCACGCACCTCAGGCGGCACCGAGAGTCCGCGCCTGATGTTCATGATGTCGTCGGGCGGCCTCACCGCCGCCGACAGGTTCCAGGGCAAGGACGCGATTCTGTCGGGGCCCGCTGGCGGCGTGGTGGGCATGGTCGAGACGGCAAGGCTGGCAGGCTTCGACCGGGTGATCGGCTTCGACATGGGCGGCACGTCGACTGACGTCGCCCACTACGATGGCGAGTACGAGCGCGCGTTCGATACCGAGGTCGCCGGGGTGCGCATCCGGGCTCCGATGATGCGAATCCATACCGTCGCCGCCGGCGGCGGCTCGATCCTGCACTACGAGGCGGGCCGCTTCCAGGTCGGACCGGATTCTGCCGGGGCCGACCCCGGACCCGCCTGCTATCGCCGCGGAGGTCCGCTCGCCGTCACCGACGCCAATGTGATGCTCGGCAAGCTGCATCCGGATTTCTTCCCGGCGATCTTCGGACCCGATCAGAACCAGCCGATCGATGCCCAAGGCGTGCGCGCCCGCTTCGCGGCGCTTGCCCGCGACATCGGCGATGGCCGCAGTGCGGAAGCGGTAGCCGAAGGCTTCGTCACGATCGCGGTCGAAAACATGGCCAACGCCATCAAGAAGATCTCGGTTCAGCGCGGCCACGACGTCACACGCTACCTTCTCAACTGCTTCGGCGGCGCGGGCGGCCAGCACGCCTGCCTGGTAGCAGACGCACTCGGCATGGAGACGGTGCTCATCCATCCCTTCTCCGGGCTGCTGTCGGCCTACGGCATCGGCCTTTCCGGCATCTATGCCTCCCGGCAACAAGCGCTCGTGCAGCCGCTCGCCCCCGACTCCCGCGAAGAAATCCTGCGCATCGTGGCAACGCTGCGCGCCACTGTCTTCGAGGAACTCGCGGCCCAGGGCCTCCACGGCAGCGACGTAGCCTGGCGCCCTTTCCTTCATGTCCGCTACGAGGGAACCGACACCTCGATCCCGGTGGACTTCGAAAGCCTTTCGCTCGAGACTGCCCGGGTACAGTTCGAACGTGCCCACAAGGCGCAGTTCGGATTCATCTACGACGACAAGCCGCTGGTAGTGGAAGCCGTGAGCGTAGAGGGTGCCGATACGCGCGAACATGTCGGCCACGAAATTGAATCGGATCTGCAGGAAGGCGCGCCATCTACTTCGAAAGCCACGCGAATCTTCACCGAGGGAGCGTGGCGCGAGGCCAGCCTGTTTCTGCGCAAGGATCTGAGGCCCGGGCACAGCATCCCCGGCCCCGCGCTCATCATCGAACCGAACCAGACCATAGTAGTGGAGCCCGGCTGGCAGGCCGGGATTACGGCGCTCGATCACGTGCTAATGCGCCGCTCGCAGGCCAAGCAGCGAAAGGCCGCGCTCGGCACGGGCCTTGCCGGCAGGGAGGGCGCCGATCCCGTGCTGCTGGAGGTTTTCAACAACCTGTTCATGTCGATCGCCGAGCAGATGGGCGTGACGCTGCAGAACACGGCCTACTCGGTCAACATCAAGGAGCGGCTGGACTTCTCCTGCGCCGTCTTCGACCGCACCGGCGCACTGGTGGCCAATGCGCCGCACATGCCCGTGCATCTCGGCTCCATGGACCGCTCGGTGGAAACGGTCATACGGCTCAACCAGGGCGACATCCGACCGGGTGACGTCTTCGCGCTCAACGCGCCCTACAATGGCGGCACGCATCTGCCAGACATCACGGTGGTGACCCCGGTCTTCGACGATGCGCAGAGCGGCATTCTCTTCTGGGTCGCCTCACGCGGCCACCATGCCGACATCGGCGGCACGGCGCCGGGCTCAATGACGCCGCTCG
Organism: Pseudomonadota bacterium; assembly: GCA_023435335.1. Lineage (GTDB taxonomy): Bacteria > Pseudomonadota > Alphaproteobacteria > Rhizobiales > Rhizobiaceae > RCIO01. The sequence goes on along the minus strand of JAEYRU010000120.1, from coordinate 24,455 downwards.
CCACGACAGTGGACGAGGAGGGCGTGCTGTTCGACAACTTCCGCCTCGTCGAGCGCGGCCGCTTCCGCGAGAAGGAACTTCTGCAGCTCCTCACCGACCATCCCTACCCCGCGCGCAACCCGCAGCAGAACATTGCCGACCTTAAGGCGCAGATCGCCGCCAACGAAAAGGGTGTGTCGGAACTGCGCCGGATGATCGCGCAGTTCGGGCTCGAAGTGGTCGAGGCTTACATGGGGCATGTCCAGGACAACGCCGCGGAGAGCGTGCGCCGCGTGCTGGAAAGGCTTCCGGACGCCTCGGAATACGAATACCCGACCGATACCGGGCAGGTCATCAAGGTGAGGATTACGGTCGATCGGCAAGCGCGCCAGGCGACTGTCAACTTCACCGGAACGTCCCCGGCCATGAAGAACAACTTCAATGCGCCGGAGCCGGTTACGCGCGCGGCGGTCCTTTATGCCTTCCGCGTCATGGTGGAAGGTTCGATCCCGATGAACGCCGGCTGCCTGCGCCCCATCGACATCATCATTCCCGACGGCAGCATGCTCAAGCCGGCCTACCCCGCGGCCGTCGTCGCCGGAAACGTCGAGACCTCGCAGCACGTCACCAACGCAATATTCGGCGCGATGGGCGCCCTCGCCAACGCCCAGGGCACGATGAACAACCTCACCTTCGGCAATGAGAAGTACCAGTATTACGAGACGATCTGCTCCGGCTCGCCGCCGGGCCGCATGAACGACGGACGCGGTTTCCACGGCACTTCTGCCGTGCACACGCACATGACCAATTCGCGCCTCACCGACCCCGAGATCCTCGAACTGCGCTTCCCGGTCGTTCTGGAGGATTTCCATATCCGCGAGGGGTCCGGCGGTAATGGTCGCTGGATTGCCGGCGACGGCACCAGCCGCACAATCCGCTTTCTCGAACGGATGGAGTGCGCAATCCTTTCGTCGCACCGCAGCCATCCTCCCCGCGGCCTCGACGGCGGCGGCGACGGCCTGCCCGGCCGGACGGAGGTCCGGCGCCGCAGCGGCGCGATCGAGCAGTTGAAGGCCTGCGACCAGACCGTACTTGAGCCCGGCGAGACGGTGACTGTGATTACCCCTACGGCGGGAGGATTCGGCCGCGCCCGGTGATCCCTACCGACATTCGCCTCTCCTATCCGGATAGGCGCGCCACAAGGAAGTCGGCCACCGTACGCACCGAGGGAAGCTGCCCGCGCCGGTGCGGCATCAGCAATGTAGTTGTCACGCCAGCCGCCGCCCAGGCCGGCAGGATGTGAACGAGATCGCCACGGGCAAGCGCCGCGCGGCACAAGTTCCCGGGCAGGCGCGTGATCCCCAGTCCTGCCGCGGCGGCTTCGAGTAGCACAACCGCTTCGTCCGAATGGAAACGCGGGTTGGGCGCGACCTCCACCGTTTCCCCTGCCTCGCTGGAGAGCCGCCAGGTGGTCTCGGTGAGCGATGTCATCAGACCTTCGTGGGTCATCAGCTCTTGCGGCTCCACCGGGGTGCCCGCTCGCGCCAGATAACTGGGTGAGGCGACCAGCAAGCCCGCGTCGTGACCGAGCCGCCGTTGCAGCAGTTCGGAGTCCGGCAACGGGGTGAAATGGCTACGCAATGCGATGTCGAACCCCTCCTGCACGATGTCGACAAACCGGTCGCTGGCGTGCACCATGATGCGCAGCTTCGGCCAGGCGAGCGCCAGTTCGGGAAGCAGCGGCGCCAGCATCAACTGGGCGGTGGGCACTGAGGCGGTGATCCGCACAACGCCCATCGGCTCCGCCAAGCGTCCCTTCACCGCACTCTCGGCGCCCTCCGCCTCGATCAGCATGGCCGAGGCATGGCGGTAGCAGTCCTCCCCCGCTTCTGTGACGGCAAAGCTGCGCGAGGTGCGCTGGATGAGCCGCGCGCCAAGCGCCGTTTCCAACGCTGCTACACGCTTGCTTAGCGTCGATTTGGGGAGGCCGAGGGCCCGTGCCGCCGGGGCGAAGCCTCGATGTTCGACCACGCGGGCGAACAGTTGCAGGTCATTGAGGTTTAACAGTTTGGCGTCCACGGATAGAAACGATAGGTCCACATTATGCCATCTTTCGGTTTGTCGTCCACGCCTGCATTTATCCGCCACGGCCATCAGGGACCGCGAGGACAAATGCATGAATGATCTCAGGGAAAGGACCGCCCTCGTCATAGGCGGAACGCACGGCATGGGGCTGGCCACGGCGAAGCTGCTGCTCGATCGCGGCGCGCGCGTGCTGGTAACCGGGCGCAATGCAGACAACATCCGAGCCACCCAGTCCGAGCTAAAAAGCGCGGACGTCCTGCGCTCCGACGTGACGCGCATGGATGACGTCGATGCCATGGCAAGGATGGTCGAGGCACGGTTCGGTCGTATCGACGCGCTCTTCATCTTCGCGGGCGTCGCCGAGCTTGCCCCCTTCGATGCGGTGACCGAGGAAAGCTACGATCGGCAGTTCGCGGTAAACACGAAGGGCGCATTCTTCACCGCCCAGCGGATCGCACCCCTCATCGACGATGGCGGGTCGATCACCATGACGACGGTTACGCCTTCGAACGCCTCGCCCACGATGGCCGTCTATCTGGCGACGAAAGCGGCCGTTCGCGCCTTCGCTGGCGGGATGGCGGCGGAGTTGCTGGACCGGCGCATCCGCGTGAATACCGTGGCGCCGGGCTTCATCGACACCCCGACGCTGGGAATTGCGGGTCTCTCGGCAGAAAAGCGGCGGGAATTCATGGCAATCGGCGACAGCGTCACTCCCATGAGACGCCACGGAACGCCCGAGGAGATCGCGCGCGCCGCACTCTTCCTCGCCTTCGACGCAACTTTCACCACTGGCGTCGACCTCCCGGTCGATGGAGGCATCTCCCAGGTGGACGCGCCGTAGTGGCTGGTGAAGCGACTATTCCAGGTCGGCCTGGATCCACCGTGGCGACAGGTGGATGTCGAGCGTCTGCAGCCGCCCGGGACCGAGATTGACGAACTTGTGAGGTAAACCGGCAGGACCGAAGACGGTCTCGCCCGCCTCGGCATCTATCACCTGATCGCCTACGAAGAACCGCGCCCTGCCCTGCTGGATGACGAACACCTCGTCGTAGGGATGAACGTGCAGCTTGGGACCAAGCCCGGGTTCGTCGTTGCCATAGGCAAGGACGGTGATCTGCGTCCCTAGGTTTTCCCCGTTTATGGAGCCGCGATGCGGACCGCCGTGAGTGCCGTCGAAGAGCCGGGACTTGGCCGGCGGCCGGCCGTCGGGGCTAACGGATGCAGGATCGAAATCGTGTCTGGCCATGCAGATCTCCATAAAACCAGGGCGGGCTTTTTCTAACCTCAGGATAGGAGCTATGGAGCCTGCGTGAGTTGGGCCAGCGGCCGGAATGCCGCGATGGCAGGCGGGGCGGGCATGAACGCCCGACCCCGAAAGCCGGCATGAGGCATGACGGCAGCCTCAGGCGACCAGTTTGCCATTTGCCATCATCGATTCCAGGCGGGCATAGCTCGCCTCCATGCCCTCTTCCATGCCGGTCGCCAGCATGGCCGCGCGGGTCTCGGCATCTGGCAGGGTCATGCGCACCGTCAGCAGCGTCCCGTCGCCATCCGGCTCGAACAGCGTCTCGACGTGATTGTCCGGTGTCGGGTCCGGCAGGTGCATACGTTCGACATGGACAGTGCGCGAATAGGGCTCGACGGCGATGTACTCGCCGGTCAGGTAGAAGTCCCCTCCCTTGCCGTCGGTCCATTCGCAGCGGATGTGTCCGCCCGGCCTCGCTTCGTTGATGCACACGGGCATCGTCCAGCCCTCCGGCCCCAGCAGCCATTTCTGCATCAGCTGGGGCTCGGTGTGAGCCCGGAAGACCTTCTCCGGCGGGGCGGCGAAGCGGCGGGTGACGACAACATGCGTATCGCCTTCCATGGTCAGTGTGAGCTTGCTCATTCTGTCGTCTCCTCTTTGTCGTCCATTTCGGCCAGCACCGCGTCCAGCCGTTCGTAGTTACACGCCATCGACTGGCGCAGTTGATAGAGCCATTGCTCGAGCTCAGAGACGGCGTGCGGGGCGAGCCGGCATGGCCTTTTCGTACCTTCCACCCGCCGGACGATCAGGCCCGCGCCTTCAAGCACCTTCAGATGCCGCGAAACCGCCGGCTGCGACATCTCGAAGGGCTTGGCCAGTTCCATGACCGTCGCCTCGCCGAGCGCCAGCCTCGCGACAATGGCCCGCCGCGTCGGATCGGCCAGAGCCGCAAAAGTCGTGTCCAGGTTTCGCATCATTCGCACCTATATAACGTAAGCATTATATAACAGGTTGGTTATGGTCAAGGGCAAGTTGCTGGGAACCCGGCGCTCGCCCATGCGCCGGTCCCTGTCACCGGCGTGTCATGCCGCGGCGCTAGCCATCCTTGCGACTTCCGATGGAGAGATTCGCCATGACCGACGTCACGGCCGGGATAGGCTTGCGCACCAATCGTCGGCTGGGACAGGCGCTTTACCGCCATCCGCCTCTATCACGGGAGGGCATGTCGGAACGCCTGTTCGCCTTATTGTTCTCCGGCCTCGTTTACCCGCAGATATGGGAGGACCCGGACGTGGACATGCGGGCGATGGGGCTCGCTGAGGGACACAGGATAGTCACCATCGCCTCCGGCGGCTGCAACGTCTTGGCATATCTGACGCGGCTGCCTGCTTCCATCGACGCGGTCGACCTCAACCCGGCCCATGTCGCGCTCAACCGCCTGCGACTGGCCGCGCTGGCGCACCTGCCGTCGCAGGAATGCTACTTCCGCTTCTTCTCGGGACACGGGGATCCTGAGAACGCCGCACGCTACGATCTCTTTGTAGCCCCTCACCTCGATGCCGGTTCGCGTTCCTATTGGGAGGCTCGGCGCTGGAACGGCCGGCGCCGCATCGAGGCATTTAAGGGAAATTTCCATCGCTCGGGCCTGCTTGGGCTCTTCATCGCGCTCGGGCATGCGGTCGCACGCAGTCACGGCGTGAACCCTGCCGAGATCATGGACGCAAAGACCCTGCGCGATCAGCGGCACTTCTTCGAGGACAGGCTGCGCCCGCTCTTCAACCGGCCCCTGGTGCGCCTCGCCACGCGCAGCAAGGCCTCCCTGTTCGGGCTTGGGATTCCCCCTGCGCAATACGATGCGCTGGGCTCCGGCGATCGCGCGGCGATGGCGCAGGTTCTCTGCCGCCGGCTTGAGAAGCTGGCCTGCGACTTCCCGCTACGGAAGAACTACTTCGCCTGGCAGGCCTTCGCGAGACGCTACCCCACGCCTGCGGAGGGTGCGCTTCCGCTGGCACTGGAAGCTGAAAATCACGATCTGCTCCGGCAGAATGCCGGCCGCGTGGAAATCCACCACACCAGTCTGACCGAACTGCTGGCGGCCAGGCCCGCCGGCAGCGTCGACCGCTTCGTCCTGCTCGACGCGCAGGACTGGATGAGCGACAGTCAGCTCAATGCGCTGTGGGCCGAGATCACGCGCACCGCGGCGCCGGGCGCCCGCGTCATCTTCCGCACCGCCGACGAGCCGAGCCTGCTGCCTGGCCGCGTTGCCTCGCCTCTCCTCGACGCATGGCGCTATGAGGCCGGGCAATCGGCCGAGTTCACCGCACAGGACCGCTCGGCGATCTACGGCGGCTTCCACCTCTACGTGAAGCGGGACGCATGAACGCCCTCGGACACGCCCAACTGATGGACGGCATCTACCGTCGCCAGCGGCATGTCTATGACGCAACCCGCAAGTACTACCTGCTTGGACGCGACCGGCTCGTGGCGGGACTTGACGTACCGCCCGGCGGGGCGGTGCTTGAACTCGGCTGCGGCACCGGGCGCAACCTGTTGTTTGCCGCGCGCCGCTTTCCGCAGGCCAGACTTTACGGGTTGGACATCTCGGAAGCGATGCTCGAAACAGCCCGGCAAAATCTCCGCTCCGAACTGCGGGAGGAACGTGTTGTCCTCGCCGCCGGCGACGCGACCTCATTCGACGCGGAGCAGCTTTTCGGGCGCGCGAAGTTCGACCGCGTCTACTTCTCCTACGCCTTGTCGATGATCCCGGATTGGGAGAAGGCGCTGTCCATGGCCGTGGACTGCATCGCGATCGGCGGGTCGCTGCACATCGTCGACTTCGGCGCGCAGGAGAAGCTGCCGCGCTGGTTCCGCGCGGCGCTGCGGGCCTGGCTGCGACGATTTCACGTCGAGCCCCGCGCGCTGCTGGCAGCCGAGCTCGCCTCCCAGGCTGAACGCCTTGGAGGCCGGGTGGAATTCACGCCGCTTCATCGCGGCTACGCCTGGCACGCCGTACTGCGGCGCGGAACGAGCGCTCGGGCGGCCAGCTATTCCACAGCGGCCGCCAATGCCGCCGCCATCGCCTGAGGCTTGTAGCGCAGCCGCGACGGGGTAAGGCCAAGCCGGACCACGACCAGGTCCTTCGACGGGACCACCACGATCGTCTGTCCGTCATGGCCGAGCATCCAGAAGGCATCGGCGGGCAGGTCGAAGCCGGCGTCGGGATCCTCGCCGCGCGGCGTTCCCGCGGTCGGTCCGTGCAGCCAGAGTTGCCCGCGGCCATATTCGCCAGCCGCCGCAGGCGCCGCGTCGCGCATCCATGCGACATAGCCTTCGGGTAGCAGCGGCTGTCCGTTCCACACGCCGTCCTGCAGCAGGAACTGGCCGAAGCGCGCCCAGTCGCGCGCAGTGGCATATACGTAGGACGAGCCGACGAATGTACCCCGCGCGTCGGCTTCCATCACCGCGCTCAGCATGCCGAGAGGCTGGAACAGCGCCCTGCGCGGCCAGTCGAGCGCAGCCGCGTCGTCGAAGGCGTTCTGCCATATCCGCGCCACCATCACCGACGTGCCGCTCGAATAGGAAAAGACGTCGCCTATCCCGTGAACCAGGGGTTTCGAAGCTGCGAAGCCCGCCATGTCGGGCTCCAGGTACAGCATCCGCGTGACATCGGTTACATCCCCATAGTCCTCGTTGAACTCCAGCCCGCTCGACATGGACATGAGATCCGCGAGGCTGATTTCGTCGCGACGATCTACGCTCCATTCCTCGAACAGGCTCGTCTGCTCGACCCGGAGCTTGCCTTCCCGGACCAGCGTGCCGACTATGGCGCTGGTCACCGTCTTGGTCATCGACCAGCCGAGCAGCGGCGTTTCCGCCGAGAAGCCGGGCCCGTAACGCTCGCCGATGATGCGCCCGTCGTGCACCACCACGACGGCGCGCATGCCCGGCCCGGTCATCTCCGGATTGTCGAGGATTGCGTCGATGGCGGGCGCGGCCGACGGCTCCACCCGTTCCCCGGCCGGCCACGGCGCATCCGCCCGAGCCTCGTCGGGTTGGTCCGGCAGCGAGATTGCGGCGGCGGCGTCCACCCCTCCGTCGGGAACGGAGGCGCAGCCGAGCCCATCACGGGCCACGGCGGTGCTCCTGCCGAAAAGCCCCAGCAAGCCGGCGGTTACGGTGCGGGCGCTGCGGTCGACATCCACGCTCACCAGCGTGAGGATCGGGTGACCGGGCGCTTGGACATCGACCTCCAGCACCTCGTCCGCGTCCCGATTTGCTACGAAAACGTTGGAGCAGACGATCTTCGCGGAATACCCGGTGGCCACGCGGATCATCGCCGGCGGCGCGAAATAGAGCCAGGCGGCAATTCCGATGACCGTCACCACGACTGCCACGAGCAGCCATTTCGCCAACGCAGCCAGAAAACGCATGATTGCCCCGCATTTGAAATGCCGCCATCCCCAGGCGGTGGTGCAAGCTTTGGGCGGCGCGGAGGCGAAAATCAATGCCCATTCACTGGCCCACTCCCGGCCGCGGGTGACTCCGGGTGACGTCTCGGCCATGATCGCCTAACGCTTGAAACCAGCGGGGCCGCCGATTCGTCCGGACCCGCTCCTGATGCGGGCAGGAGAGCGCGGATGCGGCGATGGACGGTCCTGCTGTTGGCAGCGCTGACGAGCGCCTGCACCTCGACCAGCTATGATTTTTCCGACGTCCGCCCCACACGCGCGCCTGTCGCAACAGGCGACGGCATTGCGCGGGGGCCTCGCTTCGATGACCGCAAGCCCCATGACTGGGACGGCCGTGCGCCGTGGACATATCCGGTGCACGGGACCGACGTGTCGAAGTACCAGGGCAGGATCGACTGGCCCACCGTCAGGGCTAGCGGCATCTCCTTCGCCTTCATCAAGGCAACCGAGGGCGGCGATCGCGTCGACGACCGTTTCGTGGAGAACTGGAACGCCGCAAAGGCGGTCGGCATACCCAGGGGCGCCTACCACTTCTACTACTTTTGCCGACCGGCACAGGAGCAGGCGCGCTGGTTCATAAGCCACGTCCCCAGGGATCCTTCGGCGCTCCCGCCGGTGCTGGACATGGAGTGGAACCATCTCTCGCCAACCTGCAAGCTGCGGCCGCCGGCCGCGACCGTACAGGCCGAGATGCGTGTCTTCCTCGACATCCTGACACGCCACTACGGCAAGCGGCCGATCATCTACACGTCGGTTGATTTCTACGAGGATAACCGCCTTGCCGATTTCCACGGCTACCATTGGTGGCTGCGCTCGGTTTCAGCGCATCCGCACGACCGCTACGACCGGCGCCCATTCCTGTTCTGGCAGTACACCGGCACCGGCATCCTGCCCGGCGTCACGGGTGACGCCGATCTGAACGTGTTCTATGGCAGTGCCTCCCAGTGGGCAGACTGGCTGAAGTCCAACACCCGATAACGCAAATTTCATGCGTCGATCCGCCCTCTTCGGGCCATGATCGGCAACGATGAACAGGCGAAGGAGGCAGACGGCATGCTGAAACTGACGGCGTCCATGATGATCTCGGCGGCTCTGTTGGCCTCGCCGGCCATCGCGCAGGAATGCGGGGGCGATTTTTCCGCCTGGAAGGCCGGCATCCAGCAGGAAGCCCGGCAGGCAGGTGTTGGCTCCGCCGGTATGGCCGCCCTGGCAAATGCGCGAGTCGATCAGCGCGTGCTGCAGCGCGACCGCGCGCAGGGCGTCTTCAACCAGACCTTCGTCGAGTTCTCGGGACGGATGATCAATTCCTACCGGCTTCAGAACGGCGCAGCCAACCTGAAGAAACATGCCTCAGTCTTCGAGCGCGCGGAGCGCGAATTCGGCGTGCCCGGCCCGGTGATCGCCGCCTTCTGGGCGCTGGAAACGGATTTCGGCGCGGTGCAAGGCGATTTCAACACGCTCAACGCGCTGGTCACGCTGGCGCATGACTGCCGCCGTCCCGAAATCTTCAGGCCGCAGGTGGTGCCGCTGTTGCAGCTGATCGATCGCGGCGACCTTCCCGCCGACGTGCAGGGCGCCTGGGCCGGCGAGATCGGCCAGACGCAGATGCTGCCTTCCGACATCCTCACAAAGGGAATCGACGGCGACGGTGACGGCCATGTCGACGTGCGCCGCAGCGCGCCCGATGCCATCCTCACCACCGCCAACAAGATCCTGTCGCGCGGCTGGCGTCCCGGCGAGCCCTGGATGATGGAGGTCAGGCTTCCCGCCTCGCTGCCTTGGGAGCAGACCGGACGCGTCAATCGCCTGCCGCTGTCGCAGTGGGAAGCCTGGGGCGTCACCCGCCGCGACGGAAGTCCGCTCGGCACGGGTCCCGAAGCCGGCCTCGCGCTGCCGATGGGCCACAAGGGGCCGGCCTTCCTCGTCTTCCCGAATTTCGACGTCTATCTCGAGTGGAACCAGTCCTTCGTCTACACTCTGACGGCCGCGAATCTGGCTATGCGTCTTGCCGGGGAGCCGAAGTTCGACCCACGCAGCGCGGAGGAAGGACTTTCCGGCGAGAGCATGAAGTTGCTGCAGCGGAAGCTTGAGGCTCGGGGCCACGATGTCGGGACGGTGGACGGCATCCTTGGCGCCATGACCCGCGAGGCTGTTCGCAAGGAGCAGTCGCGGCTCGGCCTCCCGGCGGATGGCTGGCCGACCCCCGCCCTGCTCGCCAACCTCTAGGCCGGGAACGAAAACTCGCCGATTCTGTTTCTCGCGCTCACCGACAATGGAGCAGCAGGCGATGGCGCGCGAGGAAGATACCGGAAAGTCCCAGCAGGAACACCGCGAGCGCGCGTGGGAGCTGGCGGAGAAGATCCGCTACTGCATGCTGGTGACGTGGGACGGAAAGAAGCAGGCCGCGCGCGCCATGGACTCGACGGTCCGCAAGGATGCGGGGGTCATCTACTTCCTCACCGACAAGGCCGGCAAAAAGGTCAGCCAGATCAGGAAGTTCCCGGTCGTCACGCTGAGCTACGCCGACACGAGCGGCTTCAAGTTCGTGACCATGTCGGGCGAGGCCTCCATATCGAATGACCGGGCCCTGATCCACGATCTGTGGAGTTCCTCGAATAAGGCCTGGTGGGACTCGCCTGACGACCCCGATATCCGCGTGGTCATGTTCCGGCCCTCGGAGGCGGAGATCTGGGATAGCCCGAACCTGCTGGTGTCGACCGTGCTCATGTTCTCCGCCGCCATCATGGGCACGAAGCCGAAGGTTGGCGACCACGCCAAGGTGGCCATGCCCGCCGCGGGCGCTGCATCCCCAAGTACTCCCCAGCGTGCCTCCTCGAAGTCCGCCTCCGGCGCCTCCCGCGCCAAGGTGGCGACCTCCAGCAGTTCCAAGAAGGCGGCGAAGGCTTCGTCGCCGGCAGGAAAGTCGGCACCCGCGAAGAAATCCGCCAAGCCCGCTTCGACGAAGAAATCCCCAGCCGCGTCGAAGAAGTAGCGGTCAGCGGATGCTTCCAGGCTCGCAGCGCTAAAAGCGCCGCAGCGCAGCTCCACGCGGTCAATCGGGGAGCGGCAGTTCCCGCAGCGGATCGCCACCGTCGATGAACAGCCGTGCGCCTGGCTTCAATGCCGCCGCGATGCGAGCCAGCGCCCGCTTTCCCGTCTCGGGGTAACGGCCGTCGAACGCCCCTACGCGGACAGCGAATGCGAGATCGTAGGGCGCCTCGCCTGGCCCGAGCGCAAAATCCTCCGCCGCCACGCAGCGCAGCGAGAGCCGCCCCGACGCGATCTCGGCGGCGCACGCAGCTCCTGCCTGGGCGATCGCCTTCGCAGAGCGGTCGATAGCAAGGACATGTCCCTGCTTAACGCGGCGCGCCACTTCCCGCGCGGCGGCCCCGGGACCGCAACCGATCTCCAGCACGCGCATGCCGTCCTCAAGAGGGAGGGCGTCGACGATGTCCCTCAGGCGGGGTGAAAGGCTGGTCACGGTTCAGACATGCGCCAGGATGTTCACCAGCTTGCCGAAAGGATCGCGCACGAAAAAGCGCTTCACGCCCCATGGCTCGTTGGCGGGCCCATACTCAAGCGCTATGCCGGCGTCGCGTGCCCGTCTCAGCGCCTCGTCCAGGTCGTCCACTTCGATGGATATGTCCGGCACTGGCGTGCCGGAACCGCCTTCCGACATGACGCTGACCTGCAGCTTCATCAGATCGTTGGAGCCGTAAGTGGCGATCCACCCCATGTCCATCAGCAAGTCGAGACCCAGCAAGTCCCCGTAGAACCGGCGCGCCGCCTCGAGGTTTTCGGTCGCTATGTTAGGCACGATCCTAAGCACTTTCATGGTGGTGCTCCTAGTCTGCCATCGTCTCCAGGCTTGCCATGCCCTGCGGCGCCTCGCCCTCCTCGAACGGCGTCGTCACTTCCACGAAGGTGTCCGGGTAAAAACCGTTGAAGCGGGTCCTGAGGGCCATGGAATAGGCGCCGATATGCCCGATCTCGATCCAGTCCCCGGTGTCGACGGTCTCCGGCAGCCAGAACGGGCGCGACAGGATGTCGACCGAATCGCAGGTCGCGCCGCATACCTTGAACGGAACGATGTTCGCCTCCGAGCCGTTGCGTGTGCGAATGGCAGGATCCGGGATGAAGCGCGCGGGCAACGTTATCTTGCCTGTCCATGAATCCGAGAGCGACGCCCAGATCCCGTCATTGATGTAGAGCCGCCGGCCCTTCCTGAGCAGCACGCGCACAATCAGCGAGAAGGCACGCGCGACGATCACCCGTCCGGGCTCGGCCACCAGGGGCGTAGTGTCGAAACCCCACTCCTCGATGTCGGCCCTCAGCCGTGCCATCAGCTCTTCGAGCTTCGGCATCTCCGGCTTTTTCCGGTTCGGGTCATGACCGTACTCGGCCGGGAAGCCGCCGCCCACATCCAGTGCGGCGATCGGCACGCCGGCGCGATTGCGAACCCAGTCGGCCGAGGCGAGAGCCCGCTCGTAGGTGTCGGGATCCTCGATCTGACTGCCGACATGGAAGCAGATGCCGACCTTGTATCCCGTCCGATGCAGGCGTTGCATCAACTCGACCGCCGCCGCCGGCCCCGCGCCGAACTTCTTCGACAGCTCGTAGGCCGCCTGCCCCTTTGTCTGTATGCGCACGAAGACGGTGAGCGAACCGGGATCGATGTCCAGCGCGCGCACGACCCGCGTCAGCTTCGTGATCTCGTCTTCGTGGTCGACGGCGATGGCCCGGATGCCATACTTCTCCAGCGCCAGCCTTATGTCGGATTGCGCCTTCACCGGATGCATGTAGAGCATCTCCGCCTGCGGGGCGACCGCGCGGACAGCCTCGAATTCGCCGGGCGATGCGACGTCGAAGGCGGTGACGCCAGCCTCCGCCAGCGCCTTGAGCACCATCGGCTCCCCGTTGGTCTTGACCGCATAGGCAGTCTTTCCGGGAAACATCTGCATGAACTGTCGGGCGTCGGCCTTGAGCACGTCTGGCCGGAAGCAATAGATCGACTCGTCCGGCCTCAGGGTCAGCGCGGCTTCGCTGGCATTCTCGAATCTCTGCATTGGCGCTCCTCGGTGCCGGACCCTAGCAGCGGCCCGGCTGCGGAAATAGACCCGCGGGGCCGTTTGGCCAGCATCGTCGAGCCTGTGGTCCAAGGCCTGTTCCGGGTGGCGCGCAAAACGCTGCGGGATTAGCCCTGCGCTCGTCCAACCGGAGCCACAGGAATGATAGCCCGGGCCGCAGCGGCACAATCGATGAGCACCCGGAACTGGGTCATGCTCCTGCTCCTGGGCGCCATCTGGGGCGGTTCGTTCTTTTTCGCCAGCATCGCCGTCACCGAGATCCCGCCTCTTGTGCTCGTCCTGTTCCGGGTGGCCATCGCGTCCGCCGCGCTATGGGTCTACATCGCGGCGAGACGCATACCAGTCGCCCCCGCCATTCCGTTCGTGTCGGCCTTCTTCGGACTTGCCCTCCTCAACAACATCATTCCCTTCACGCTGATGTTCACCGGCCAGACCGCCATCGGCGCCGGCCTCGCCTCGGTCCTGAACGCCACCACCCCGTTCTGGACCATGCTGCTCGCCAATGCGCTGCTCGCCGACGAAAGGCTGACGCCGGCCCGCACGCTGGGCGTTCTTCTCGGCATTGCCGGAACCGCGGTGATGGTGGGACCCGGCTTGCTCGCCAATCTGGGCGGGCCGGTCTGGGCGAAGCTCGCCCTTCTGGGCACCGCCCTCTCCTATGCCTGCGCTGCAATATTCGCGAGGCGTTTCCGCGCGCTGCCGCCGGAACTGATCGCGACGGGTCAGCTGACGGCATCGACAGTCGTCATGATCCCGGTCACGCTCCTCCTCTACGACCCGGCCACCATGTTCTCTGCCAGCGCCGGCGTGTGGGCCGCCGTGCTGGCCTTGGCCCTGCTTGCCACCGCCTTCGCCTACATCCTCTTCTTCAGCGTGTTGTCCTCCGCCGGCCCCAGCAACGCTTCCCTTGTCACGCTGATCGTGCCGGTGAGCGCGATATTGCTCGGCGCCGTGTTCCTGGGTGAGCGGGTGGAACTGTTCGAGATCGCCGGAATGGTCCTTATCGGCGTGGGATTGGTCGTCATCGACGGCAGGCTGCTGCGGCGCTAGCCGGCTATTCAAACCGGGCGTGCTCGCGAAATATTTTTCAACAGGGCTTGACTGTGAAGAGAGGCTTTTGAAACCCGCGACTTAGCCGAAGATGCGGGTAAGCTTTTGCACATGGCTGCCGCAATGCAGCACAAAATCCTCTTGCTGTTCGCTCCGCCGCGCTTAGATTCAGGGCATAGTCTGCAGAGGAGGCTATGCCATGGGACTTTCCCGGCCAATCAACGCACTCGTATTTTGCGCAGTGTTTGCATTCATCGGGGCCGCGGTCGTGGGCGTTCTGCCCTGATAGCGGATCTAAGTCGAAGGTAACCTCGCCTCTTTGGCGACGAAAAGAAAAAGGCCGGCTCCACCGGCCTTTTTCAGTTTCGGAGACATTGGGATCACGCCGCAGCGGCCGTCGCCCGCTCCTCGGCCGGGGCGCGGATGCCGATCATGTGGCAGATCGCGATCGCCAGGTCCGCCCGGTTCATCGTGTAGAAGTGGAAATCCGCCACCCCGCGCTCGATCAGGTCGAGCACCTGCTCGGCCGCCACGGCCGCCGCGACGAGCATGTGCGTCTGCGGCTCGTTCTCCAGCCCCTCGAAACGCTCGGCCAGCCAAGCCGGGATATGCGCCCCGCAGCGGGACGCGAAACTCGCCACCTGCGCGAAATTGTGCACCGGCAGGATGCCCGGCACGATCGGCACGAAGATACCGGCCCGCCGCGCCCGCTCGACGTAGCGCTCGTAGGTGTCGTTGTCGAAGAAGAACTGGGTAATCGCCCGCGTCGCGCCGTTGTCGACCTTGCGCTTGAGCATGTCGATGTCGGTCGCGAAGTCGGGGCTCTCGGGGTGCTTTTCAGGGTAGGCGGAAACGGAGATGTCAAAGTCCCCCGCACGTGCCAGCGCGGCGACCAGTTCCGCGCCGTTGGCGTATCCTTCCGGATGCGGGCGGTAGCGCGCGCCCACTCCTTCGGACGGGTCGCCGCGCAGCGCCACGAAGTTGCGGATTCCCATGGCCGCGAAGTCGGCGATCGTCGCGTCGACCTCGTCCCGGCTGGCGTCGACGCAGGTCAGGTGCGCGGCCGGCGTCAGCCGCGACTCGCCGAGGATGCGCTTGAGCGTATGCGCGGTCCGTTCGCGCGTTGAGCCTCCGGCGCCGTAGGTGACGGAGACGAACTTGGGCGCCAGCGGTTCCAGCCGCTTCACCGTTTCCCACAGCCGCGCAGCCGTCTCCTCCGACTTGGGCGGGAAGAACTCGAACGAAACCCTGATCCTCTCGCCGATGTCGGGGCGGCGCGAAAGGCGGAACTGGGACATCATGCGCTCTCCGTGTTGGTGTTGTCGGCGATGAGCAGGCGGCGGTCCTGGCCGAGCCAGAGCTTCACCGTGAGCCCGGGTGCGGCGGCCGCCCGGCGGTCGAAATCCCGTTTCAGCACGAGTTCCAGCCCGGCTTCGGCCAGCCAGTCCTCGATCTGCCGGTCGGAGAAGCCCAGCCGCAGATGCGCGTGTTCTTCCCGCAGGAACTCCAGCCCGTGCGGCGCGAAGTCGACGATCAGCAGGCGTCCGGCCGGGCGCAGCAGCCTGGCCGCCTCGCGCACCGCGAGCGCGGGATCCTCCAGGTAGTGCAGCACCTGGTGCATGGTCACGAGGTCGAAGGCGTCGCGCTCGATCGGAGGCGCATACAGGTCGCCCTGCCGCACCTGCGCATGGGAGACGCCGGCCTGGTCGAGGTTGGCCCGCGCGACCGCCAGCATCTCGCGCGACAGGTCGATGCCCACGCCGCGGCGGTAGAGCGGAGCGAACAGTTCCAGCAGGCGACCGGTGCCGGTGCCGAGATCCGCCATCGCCTGGAACGGCCGCTCGCCCACGGCCTTCAGCATGGCAGTTTCGACTGCGGCGTCCGGCACGTGCAGCGAGCGGATGCGGTCCCAACGGTCGGCGTTGGCGGAGAAATATTCGGTCGCCCGCTGCTGGCGGCGCTTCTTGACCGTCTCCAGCCGCTCCCGGTCGCGCGCGACAACCGCGTCCGAAAGGTCGACACGCGATGTCACGCCGTGTACGAATTCGCGCGCGGCCTCGGAATCCGACAGGCGGAAGAAGGCCCACGAGCCCTCCTGATAGCGTTCGATCAGTTCCGCATCGAGCAACAGCTTCAGGTGGCGCGAGACGCGCGGCTGCGACTGGCCGAGGATTTCAGTGACGTCGGAGACGGTGAGGTCGCCATGCGCCAGCAGGAGCAATATGCGTAGCCGGCTGGATTCGGCAGCCGCCTTCAATGTATCTACCATTGTATCGAGAGTGATCGACGACCGGCTCAGCATGGTAAGCTCCGAAAAGACATAAACATATCTTTATATGAATTGCGATCATTCCGCAACCCGTTTGCGGGAAGCGCGCCACGGCGCCGAGGAGTACCTGCATGGAACCGCCACGCGAAGGCGAGATCGCCCTTGAATTCGACCCGGCTGACAGCACCGCGGACGCCAGCCTCGTCTTCATCGGTCGCGTGCGTTCGCCCTGGACCGAGCGCGGCGACTGCCCCAGGAACATGGCGGCCGCGCGCGCGGCGGGCCGGCCCGCCCGTGTCGAGATCGACCCGGCCTACCGGCGCGGCCTGGAAGGGCTTTCCCGCTTCAGCCATGCCGTGCTGCTCACCTGGCTCGACAGGGCCTCGCGCGACCTGATCGTGCAGAAGCCGCGCCACGCCGAGACAGCGCGCGGCGTGTTCGCCTTGCGCTCGCCGGTGCGCCCCAACCCGATCGGCCTGCATGTCGTGCGCATCCTCGGCATCGACGCCGAAAGCGGAGCCGTCGACATCGACGGCATCGACGTGCTCGACCTGACGCCGGTGCTCGACCTGAAACCCTACTTCGCCTCCAACGACGCCGTCCCCGACGCAGTGGACGGCCACGCATCCGAAAAGGCATGAGGGCCACGACCGGACGCCAGCGTGCGATAGGCAAGGCGCTGACGGCGCTTCTGCCGATGGCGCCCTATTCCGACATCGAGGCGATCCGCGAGGCGGCCCTCGCCCGCAAGCTGCGCGAACTGCCGCCTTCCATCGCGGTCTGGATCGCAACGATCGCGCACGTGCGCCACGAACACACCCAATATGACGCGCTGCTGGCCGAGGGCTACGACCGCGACTCCGCCCGCCATTTCGTGGTCGACGAGATCAACGAGGCTCTCACCCGCTGGCGCGCCACCCGGCTTCTGGAAGCCGATGAGGCGGACGACGAATAGCGGATGAACTGCGTTCAGCTTTCGTCGACGATCCTGGCGATCGCGCCGTCCCGCATTTCGAAATAGCTGGCGCCGGTGAAGGCGAGCTTTTGCCCGGCTTTCCAGCCGTTGGGCAGGTCGGCGGCCACGACCGCTTCGAAATCCACCTCCGCCATAGTCCGTTCCACGACGTTGATGCAGTGGACGACGGTCTGCCGCCGGGAGCTGAAGGCAGACGCACCCAGGCGGGCAAGCTCCGCGAACTGCGCCTTGCCATGCGTCTCGGCGTTCGTCTCGCCGCCCGATATGTTCTGGAAGTGCACGTCGGGCGTCAGACACGCCAGCATGGCATCGACGTCCCTGGCGTTGTAGGCCGCGATGTATCGCTCAACGACTGCAGGCAGTTTCATCCGCGCCTCCAGGCTCTTGTTCACCCGCCGTAGATCCACTGCTCCGGCACCCGCACGGAGACCAGTTCGCCGGCCTCGATGATGCCCGGCTTCTCCACCCAGGCGACGAGGCCGCGCAGGCGCTTCGCCAGTTTCGCGAAGAGCAGCGAGCCCGCCTCGCGATCCGACATGCCGGCGCCCTCGGCAACCGCCGCGCCCGCCACCCTGCAGGGCCGGTTCTGGCCGTCGACCTTGAGCGTCACGCCACCCTGGAAGAACAGCATGGTCCCCGCCGGCAGCATGGACAGCGCCGGTACGCCCTCGAGCAGCAGGTTAGCGCCCATCCACTCGGGCTTCACCGCGGCGATCCCCATCATGCTGGCGATCCGCGCCAGTTCGTCCGGCGCGACGATCGAAAGCTGCCGTTCGTTACGGATCTCGGTGCCGCGCGGATACCAGGGTTCGCGCCCGCCCGAGCGACGCGTCGCGCCTGCGTGGAAATCGCCTTCGATGCCATCGAAAGTAAGGTGAAGACCCTTCGTCGCCCGCGTCACGAAATGACCGGAGCGCGCCGCGAAGATTCCGGCGACGCGACCGCCAAGCTTCTTCGCAGGCACGATCTCCGGTTCGTCGGCGCGGCGTTCGAAAAGTTCGAGCATATGGCGGCTCCGGTCGAAAGTCGCACATTGCCACGCGGATGCGGGAGGTCCAGTGAAAATGCCTGACGCGAGCGATCTATACGGCTGATGCGTTACATCATCCGAAGCAGCGCGCCGCCGATCGAGTAGCCGGCGCCGAAGGCGCACAGCAGCCCGTGCTCGCCCGCCTTCATGTCCTTGTGGTTTTCCGAAAGCGCGATGATCGCTCCGGCGGCGGCGGTATTGCCCAGCCGGTCGAGTACCATCGGCGCGCGGTCGTGGTCGACCTCGTGGCCGAAGGAGAGCTTGAGGATCATCGCGTTCATGCGCGCATTGGCTTGGTGCAGCCAGAACCGGCGGATGTCCTGCGGCGTGTGGCCGTGCTCGGCGAGGAAGTCGACGATGAACTTGTGGCCCGCCACCGTCACTTCCTTGAACACCTTGTTGCCGATCTGCTTGATCATGTTGCCTTCCATGGCGACGAACGAGGTGTCGTCCTGGGAGGCGCGGTTGAGGAAGCCGAAATTGCTGCGGATGGCGTTGGAGAACTGCGTCCAGGTGCGCGTGTCCACCACCTCGAAGCGGCCCGGCCGCTCCTCGCCTTCCTCAAGCGCCTCGACCACCATGGCAACCGAGGCGTCGCCGAAGATGAAATGCGTCTGCCGGTCGCGGAAGTTGAGATGGCCGGTGATGATCTCCGGCGTCACCACGAGCACCCGCTTCTGCGCGCCGCTGCGGACCAGGCCGGACGCCACGTGCAGCCCCGCCGCGGCGGACGAGCAGCCGAGATTCATGTCGAAGGCCGCGCCGGACGTACCCAGCGCCTGCTGGATCTCGATCGCCATCGCCGGATAGGGCCGCTGCTGGTGAGAGGCCGAGCAGATCACCATGTCGATGTCGGCCGCCTCGAGCCCCGCGTCCTCCAGCGCCTTGCGCGCGGAAGCAACGCCGAACTCGGCCATCACCGATATCTCGTCGTCGGAACGCGCGGGTATGCGCGGCGCCATGCGCTCCGGATCGAGGATGCCGTCCGGCTGCAGCACGTGGCGTTCCTTGACGCCCGAGGCATATTCGATGAAGGCGACGTCCGACGCCTGCAGCGGCTGCGCCCCGGTGCAGAAGAGGCGCGCATTCTCGCGCTCCACCCAGGCGTTGAAGCTCTCGACCAGCTCTTCATTGGTGATCACGGCCGGCGGGATTTCCACCCCGATGCCGCTGATTGCCACGCGTTTCATTGCCTGTCTGCCCCGTCCGTCCCGGTCGAATTTCGCCGCCGCGCGGCCCTCCTCCGCCGACCGCACCCCGTGCGGTTTACGTCAGCCGGCCCGATATGCAAAGACAACTTGCGCGTTTCTGCCGAAACAAACCGCGACCGCGGTTAACAACGGCGACGCTATCCGCGTGCCCGATCTCCCTCCACGGCCGCTTCGCAGCCGCCCAGCTGCGGGGGTTTCGCCGGCCGGGCCGGGACGCGCTACCAGGCGCAGATCTTCGTGTCGGTGTCGGAATTGACCCAGCAGGCGGGGTCGTCGCCGATGCGCTTGAACCGGCCGGGCAGCGCTACGTTCCGCCCGGTGCCGAAGTCGCCGAACCCGAACGCCACGCCAGGACCGTCGACCTCCAGCGTGAAGGTCGGTTTGCCCGGCGCCGAGATGGTGAAGCTGCCGGCCCTGTCCAGCGCCTTGAACTCGCAAGGATACTCGCCGTCGTCGGTGGTGAAGCACTTCGCCGGCTTGGCGAGGGCGGCTGTCGAGACAAGGAGCAACGCGCCGGCGGTTATCATAACAACACGCATATTGACGGCCTCCCATATCACGTCCGTCGCGCGGAAATCGCTTCGTGCAGCGCCTCGCGGACCTCTCGCTCGACATATGGCTTCTGCAGGATCGGCTGGCTGAGCCATTCCCCGGGGAGGCCCTCGCGGCCGTAGCCCGTTGCGAAGACGATCGGGATGCCCTGCCGCAGCAGGCCATGGGCGAGTTCGAAGACGTGCCGCCCGCCGATATTGACGTCCAGGATCGCCACGTCGGCCGGCACGCCATCGGAGATCATCTGCTCTGCCTGGCCGAAACGCATCGCGGGCCCGATCACCCTGCAGCCGATATCCTCGAGCATCGCTTCGAGGTTGAGCGCGACCAGAGCCTCGTCTTCCACGACGAAGACTGCGAGGCTCGCCGGCAATTTGGTGTCATTCATGTCCGTTCCGCCGTGGGTACGATCGCGTCGCAAGGCACGATGACGCGACAGGAAAAGCCCTCGGTCTCGTACGCCGAAGAGAACTCGCCGCCAAGCTCTCCCACGACGACGCTGCGGATCATCCGCGAGCCGAAGCCCTGACGCTGCGGCGGCTGCACCGGCGGGCCGCCGCGCTCGCTCCAGTCGATGACAAGCCGGCCGTGCTCCAGTTCGGTGAGCCAGCGGACGGTGACGACGCCCTGCGGCGTCGACAGCGCACCGTATTTCGCCGCGTTGGTCGAAAGCTCGTGGATGACCAGCGCCAGTGCGATGGAAGCCTTCGACGACAGCGTCACGTCCGGCCCGTCCGCATCGACCTTGCCCGGGTCGTAGACCGCCAGTTCCTGGTTCACGATCTCGCCCAGCGGAGCGCTGGCCCATTCGCGCGCGCTCAGCAGATTGTGCGCTTTGGAGAGCGCCACGATGCGCGACTCGAAATCGGCCCGCCCGGAGGCGAGATCGCGCGCCGAGCGCAGCGTCTGCGATGCGATCGACTGTACGCTGGCGAGCGTGTTCTTCACGCGATGGTTCAACTCGTCCAGGAGCAGTTTCTGGCGCTGCTGCGTGCGCACGGCTTCCGTGCGGTCCATCCCCTGTACGAAGACTCCGGTCACCGTGCCGTCGCTGTCGCGGATCGCATCGTAGGAGAAGTCGAGATACATATCCTCGATCGCACCGTCCGGCTTGCGCTGCAGCCGCACGAGCATCGCCTCGCCGCCTTCCGGCTTGCCGCTGGAATAGACCTCATCCAGCATCGTGACGAACCCCTGCTCGACGACCTCCGGCAGAGCACTCGCCACCGGCATGCCGATGACGTTTCGTCCACCGATCAGGCGCAGATAGGCATCGTTGGCGAAAGTGAATACGTGGTCCGGTCCGGAGACTATCGCGAAGAAGCCGGGAGCCTGCTGGAACAGCCTGCGGAACTCCTCGCTCTCCGCAAGCAGCGCGCGATGCTGCTGCTCGGCTTCGCGCGCACGCTCCAGCAGCTGGGTCGCGCCCGACCTGAACGGCAGCGACGCCGCCTCGCGCAGACGCACGATCTCGGTCACCTCGGTCGTGTTCTGGATAAGGTAGGCGACCGCGCCGGTTTCGTCGGTCAGCGGCTGATGGACCGCCGTCCAGAACCGCTGCTCCATGCCGCCACCCTGCTCGGCCGGCCGGGGGATGTCGTATGGAATGTAGGCCACGGTATCCGGCAATCCGGTTTCGAAGACGCGGCGGAAGGACGCCCGCAAAAGCTCGCCGCTCTCGCCGTCGTTCGGGAACACCTCGAAGAGGTTCCGGCCGATCATCGAGCTGCGCGGCGTGTTGAGCACGGCCTCGTAGGCCCGATTGACCGCGACGTAGGAGAACGTGCGGTCAATGACCATGTGTGCGCCGGGAAGCGCCTCGAAGAGACGCTCGAAATCAGGTGGCATGAAACCCCAAACCAGTTCGCCCTGAGCGCATGAACGCCGCAGGCGGCCTTTCGTTCCCGCCTACCGCGTCAGCCGCTTGTACGTCACCCGCTTCGGGTTGACGCTTTCGGGGCCGAGCCTGCGCACCTTGTCGGCCTCGTATTCCTCGAAGTTGCCCTCGAACCACTCGACGTGGCTGTCACCTTCGAAGGCGAGGATGTGGGTGGCCAGCCGGTCGAGGAACATCCGGTCGTGGCTGATGATGACCGCGCAGCCGGCGTAGTTCTCCAGCGCGTCCTCGAGCGCCGACAGCGTCTCGGTGTCGAGGTCGTTGGTCGGCTCGTCGAGCAGCAGCACGTTGCCGCCGCTCTTCAGCATCTTGGCGAGGTGCACCCGGTTGCGCTGGCCGCCGGAGAGGTTGCCGACCTTCTGCTGCTGGTCGCCGCCCTTGAAATTGAACGCCCCGCAATAGGCGCGGCTGTTCATCTCGTGCTTGCCGAGCTTGATGATGTCGTTGCCGCCGGAGATTTCCTCCCACACCGTCTTGTTGGGATCGAGATGGTCGCGGCTCTGGTCGACATAACCCAGGTGCACGGTCTCGCCGATGCGGATGGTGCCGTTGTCCGGCTTTTCCTGCCCGGTGATCATCCGGAACAGCGTCGTCTTGCCGGCGCCGTTCGGCCCGATCACGCCAACGATGCCGCCGGGCGGCAGCTTGAACTCCAGGTCGTCGATCAGCAGCCGGTCGCCGTAGCCTTTCGACAGCCCTTCGGCCTCGATCACAACCTGGCCCAGCCGCTCGCCGGCCGGGATGATGATCTGCGCATCGCCGGGACGGCGGTCGTTGGCCGCCTTGACCAGCTCGTCATAGGCCCTGATGCGCGCCTTCGACTTCGCCTGCCGCGCCTTGGGCGAGGCCGCGATCCACTCGCGCTCGCGCTCCAGCGCCTTCTGGCGGGCGGCTTCCTCGCGCCCCTCCTGCGCCATGCGCTTGGCCTTGGCCGCGAGGTATGCAGTGTAGTTGCCCTCGTAGGGAATGCCGCGGCCGCGGTCGAGCTCGAGAATCCAGCCGGTGACGTTGTCGAGGAAGTAGCGGTCGTGGGTGATGATCATCACCGCGCCCGGATATTCGCGCAGGTGCTTTTCCAGCCATGCCGTGGTTTCGGCGTCGAGATGGTTGGTCGGCTCGTCGAGCAGCAGCAGGTCCGGCTGCTGCAGGAGCAGCTTGCACAGTGCCACGCGGCGCTTCTCGCCGCCCGAGAGCGTGGTGACGTCGGCCTCCGGCGGCGGGCAGCCCAGCGCCTCCATCGCCATCTCCACCTGGCTATCGAGGTCCCACAGGTTCTGGCTGTCGATCTGGTCCTGCAGCTTCGCCGCCTCGTCGGCGGTCTCGTCGCTGTAGTCCATCATCAGTTCGTTGTAGCGGTCGAGGATCGCCTGCTTGGCGGCCACGCCTTCCATCACGTTGCCGAGCACGTTGAGCGCCGGGTCGAGCTCCGGCTCCTGCGCCAGGTACCCGCAGGTCGCGCCGTCGGCCAGCCACGCCTCGCCTGTGAACTCCTTGTCAAGCCCGGCCATGATCTTGAGCACGGTGGACTTGCCCGCGCCGTTGGGGCCGAGGATGCCGATCTTGGCCTCGGGATAGAAGGAGAGATGGATGTTCTCGAGGATCTTCTTCGGGCCGTAGGCCTTGTTGAGACCGGCCATGTGATAAATGAACTGGCGTGCCACGCGCGCTCTTCCTGTCGAAAGGTTGCTGGGAAATTCGGGGCCGTATGTAGGCGAAAGGCGCCACCGTAGCAATGCGCCTATGGCGCCTCGTCCGCCAGTTCCGCCAACCGCCGCTCCAGGAAACGCCGTTCCGGTTCCTGCCGGCACAGCGCCAGCGCGCGGGCGTAGGCTTCGCGGGCGAGAGAGCGCTGGCCGGCCCGCCGGTGGAGGTCGGCCTGCGCGGCATGCGCCAAGTGATAGTTGGCGAGCTCGCCGCCCTCGAGCAGCGCCTCCACGAGCTCGAGCCCCGCCTCGGGCCCCCTCGCCATCCCTACCGCGACCGCGCGGTTGAGCGCCACGACCGGCGACGGCGCCGCCCGCATCAGCACGTCGTACAGCGCGACGATTTCGTTCCAGTCGGTCGCGTCGGCCGTTTCCGCCCGCGCATGCAGGGCGGCGATCGCCGCCTGCAGCGTGTAGGGGCCGATGTGGCGGGTGGCGAAGGCACGGTCCACCAGCGCGGTTCCCTCGTCGATCAGCTCGCGGTTCCAGCGGCCGCGGTCCTGGTCCTCCAGCAGGATGATGTCGCCCCGCGGCGAAAGCCGCGCCTCGCGCCGGGATTCGTTGATCAGCATCAGGCCGAGCAGACCGAAGGTCTCGGCATCGGGCAGCAGCTCCACCATCAGCCGGCCGAGCCTGATCGCTTCGCCGGACAGGTCTGCCCGCGTAAGCGCCTGGCCGAAATGCGCCGAATAGCCCTCGTTGAAGACGAGGTAGATTACCCGCAACACCGAATCGAGCCGCTCGGGCAGTTCCGGCCGGTCGGGCACCTCGTAGGGGATTTGCGCGTCGCGGATTCTGGCCTTGGCGCGGACGATGCGCTGCGCCACCGTGGGTGCGCTGGTCAGGAAGGCGCTGGCGATCTCCTCAGTCGTCAGCCCGCAGAGCTCGCGCAGGGTAAGGG
>JAEYRU010000053.1 GCA_023435335.1 Pseudomonadota bacterium | reverse complement strand
GGCGGCCAGGCGCGCGTGAAGGGCGTCGCCGGCACCTGGAAGGACCTGACCGACAACGTCAACGCCATGGCGACCAACCTGACCAGCCAGGTGCGCAACATCGCCGAGGTGACGACGGCCGTGGCCTCGGGCGACTTGTCCAAGAAGATCACGGTGGACGTGAAGGGCGAGATCCTGGAACTGAAGAACACCATCAATACGATGGTTGACCAGCTCAACTCCTTCGCCTCCGAAGTGACGCGCGTGGCGCGTGAGGTCGGCACCGAAGGCAAGCTTGGCGGCCAGGCGCAGGTGCGCGGCGTCGCCGGCACCTGGAAGGACCTTACCGACAACGTCAACCTGATGGCCGCCAACCTCACCGGCCAGGTCCGCAACATCGCCGAGGTGACGACCGCGGTGGCTTCGGGCGACCTGTCGAAGAAGATCACCGTCGACGTGCAGGGCGAGATTCTCGAACTCAAGAACACCGTCAACACGATGGTGGACCAGCTCAACTCCTTCGCCGGCGAGGTGACCCGCGTGGCGCGCGAGGTGGGCACCGAGGGCAAGCTGGGCGGCCAGGCGCAGGTGCGCGGCGTGGCAGGCACCTGGAAGGACCTCACCGACAACGTCAACTCGATGGCGCAGAACCTGACCGGACAGGTGCGCAACATCGCGGAGGTGACCACCGCGGTGGCCTCGGGCGACCTGTCCAAGAAGATCACGGTGGCCGTGCAGGGCGAGATGCTGGAGCTCAAGGACACCATTAACACGATGGTGGACCAGCTGAATTCGTTCGCCTCGGAAGTCACGCGCGTGGCGCGCGAGGTGGGCACCGAGGGCAAGCTCGGCGGTCAGGCGCAGGTGCGCGGTGTCGCCGGCACCTGGAAGGACCTGACCGACAACGTCAACTCGATGGCGCAGAACCTCACCAGCCAGGTGCGCAACATCGCCGAGGTGACCACCGCCGTGGCGCGCGGCGACCTGTCGAAGAAGATCACCGTCGACGTGCAGGGCGAAATCCTCGAGCTGAAGAACACCGTCAACACGATGGTCGACCAGCTCAACTCCTTCGCTTCCGAAGTGACGCGCATGGCGCGAGAGGTGGGGTCGGAAGGCAAGCTCGGCGGTCAGGCGCACGTGGAAGGCGTGGCCGGCACCTGGAAGGACCTGACCGACAACGTCAACGCCATGGCCGGCAACCTTACGGTCCAGCTGCGCGACGTCTCCAAAGTCGCGACCTCCATCGCCACCGGCGACCTCACCCAGAAGATCACCGTCGATGCGCAGGGCGAGATCCTGCAGATCAAGGAGGTGATCAACACGATGGTCGACCAGCTGAACTCCTTCGCCTCGGAAGTGACCCGCGTGGCGCGCGAGGTCGGCTCCGACGGCAAGCTGGGCGGCCAGGCGCAGGTTCCGGGAGTGGCCGGCACCTGGAAGGACCTGACCGACAACGTCAACGCGATGGCCGCCAACCTCACCGGCCAGGTCCGCAACATCGCCGAGGTGACGACGGCGGTGGCCTCGGGCGACCTGTCGAAGAAGATCACGGTGGACGTGAAGGGCGAGATCCTGGAGCTGAAGGACACCATCAACACGATGGTGGACCGCCTGAATTCCTTCGCCTCGGAGGTCACCCGCGTCGCCCGCGAGGTGGGCACCGAAGGCAAGCTCGGCGGCCAGGCCCAGGTGCGCGGCGTCGCCGGCACCTGGAAGGACCTGACCGACAACGTCAATTCGATGGCGCAGAACCTGACCGGGCAGGTGCGAAACATCGCCGAGGTGACGACCGCCGTTGCCCGCGGCGACCTGTCGAAGAAGATCACGGTGGACGTGAAGGGCGAGATCCTGGAACTGAAGTCGACCATCAACACGATGGTGGACCAGCTCAACTCCTTCGCCGGCGAGGTGACCCGCGTCGCCCGCGAGGTCGGCACCCAGGGCAAGCTCGGCGGCCAGGCGCGGGTGGAAGGCGTTGCGGGCACCTGGAAGGATCTGACCGACAACGTGAACCTGATGGCCACCAACCTGACCAACCAGGTGCGCGGCATCGCCGACGTCGTGACCGCGGTGGCTCAGGGCAACCTCAAGCGCAAGCTGAGCGTGGACGCCAAGGGCGAGATCGCGGCACTGGCCGACACCATCAACGGCATGATCGAGACCCTCGACACCTTCGCCGACCAGGTTACCAACATGGCCCGCGAGGTGGGCGTCGAAGGCAAGCTCGGCGGCCAGGCGCGCGTGCCGGGCGCCGCCGGCCTGTGGCGCGACCTGACCGACAACGTGAACGCCATGGCGGCCAACCTGACCGGCCAGGTGCGATCGATCGCCGAGGTCGCGACCGCCGTGACCAAGGGCGACCTGTCGCGCTCCATCGCGGTGGAGGCCTCGGGCGAGATGGCCTCTCTGAAGGACAATATCAACGAGATGATCCGCAACCTGAAGGATCAGACGCTGAAGAACGCCGAGCAGGACTGGCTGAAGACCAATCTCGCCCGCTTCTCGCGCATGCTGCAGGGCGAACGCGATCTGGCGACGGTGTCGCGCCTCATCATGTCGGAGCTGGCGCCGCTGGTGAACGCCCAGTACGGCGTCTTCTACATTGCCTCCGGCAGCGAGGATTCGCGCCTCGAACTGGTCGCGAGCTACGGCGCCGAACCGTCGGATCGCATCAATCGCAGCGTCGAGCTGCGCCAGGGCCTGATCGGGCAGAGCGCGGCGGACAAGAGAACCATCCTTCTCCAGGACGTGCCGTCGGACTTCGTGCAGATATCGTCCGGCCTCGGACAGGCGGGGCCCTCCAACGTCATCATCCTGCCGGCCCTGTTCGAGGACGAGGTCAAGGCGGTCATCGAACTCGCCTCGTTCAGCCAGTTCAGCGACACGCACCAGTCCTTCCTGAACCAGCTGATGGAATCCATCGGCATCGTGCTGAACACGATCGCCGCCACGATGCGCACCGAAGGCCTTCTCAGCCAGTCGCAGCTGCTGACGGCCGAACTGCAGGCGCGCCAGGCGGAGCTCACGACGAAGCAGGAGGAGCTTCACATCACCAACGAGGAGCTGCAGGAAAAGGCGCAGCTCCTGCAGAACGAGAAGAAGCAGGTCGAGAACAAGAACCTCGAGATCGAGATGGCGCGCCGTGCGCTGGAGGAGAAGGCGGAGCAGCTCGCGCTCACCTCCAAGTACAAGTCCGAATTCCTGGCCAACATGAGCCACGAGCTGCGCACGCCGCTCAACTCGCTGCTGATCCTGTCCAAGCTGCTTGCCAGCAACCAGCAGGGCAATCTGAGCGACAAGCAGATCGAGTTTGCCCATACTATCCACGGCGCCGGCACCGACCTGCTCAACCTGATCAACGACATCCTCGACCTGTCGAAGATCGAATCCGGCACCGTTTCGATCGACCTTGGCGAGATGCCGCTGATCCAGCTGCGCCAGCACGTCGAGCGGACCTTCCGGCAGCTCGCGACGGACAAGGGCCTGGAGTTCCGCATCGAGGTCGATCCCGACCTGCCGGAAACGATCCGGACGGACGAGAAGCGCCTGCAGCAGGTCGTGCTGAACCTGCTGTCGAACGCCTTCAAGTTCACCGCCGCGGGCAACGTCACCATCCGGCTCGATCGCATCCCCGCGCGCAAGGGCTGGAGCCGCAACCGGGACGCTCTCGCGATCTCCGTCTCGGATACCGGCATCGGCATCCCGCAGGACAAGCAGAAGCTGATTTTCGAGGCGTTCCAGCAGGCCGATGGAACCACCAGCCGCAAGTATGGCGGCACCGGGCTCGGCCTTTCGATCAGCCGAGAGATCGCCCGGCTGCTTGACGGCGAGCTCAAGGTGGAAAGCGAGTTCGGCAAGGGCTCGACCTTTACGCTGACCGTGCCGCTGGACGGCCCGCGCGCGCAGCGGCGCCCGGCGATCGAGATGAATCTGCCGCGCGAAACCGCGCAGGAACTGGAGGATGACCGCGATTCCATCGTTGCGGGAGACAAGGTCGTCCTGATCGTGGAGGACGATTCTTCCTTCGGCAAGGTTCTGGTCGGCATGGCCCGCTCCGCGGGATTGAAGGCCGTGCTGTCCACGGCCGGCTCGGGCACGCTGTCGCTGGCGCGCCGCCTGGTTCCGGATGCGATCACCCTGGACCTGGGCCTGTCGGACATCGACGGCTGGGTGCTCTTCGACCTCCTGCGGCACGATCCCAAGACGAGCGGGGTACCGATACACGTGATCTCCGGCGCCGACGATCTCGAACCCCTGCGCCAGAAGGGGGCGGCGAGCGTCGGCGTCAAACCGGTCTCGCCCGAGGATCTGCGGCGGATATTCGATTCCATCCAGCAGGAGCAGATCCATCCGCAGCGCAGCGTGCTGGTCGTCGATGCCGACGCCAATCGCCGGGCAGCGCTTGTCGAGGCGATGCGGGACCGGCTCACCACGGTTACCGCGGTAGGCAGCCTTCCGGCCAATGCCGACGGATCGGACCTCGCGCAGTATGACGCGGTGGTTCTCGGCCTGGGCGGCTCAGCCAAGGACAACGTGAAGATGCTCCGGAGCGCCGTTTCGCTGGAGGGCGTCCAGTCCAAGCTGACCGTCTGGTGTTCGAACCCCGAGGCGCTGCGGGCCGGGATCAAGGGCCGGCCGGATCTCGCCGCATTGCCGATCGTCGAGAGTCTCGCGCAGATTCCTCCGCTTCTCGCGCCGCACGGGACCGCCGATCCTGCAGACATGGAGCGCGCCGACGCCACCGAGCTCGCGGGCGCGAAGGTGCTCATCGTGGATGACGACATCCGCAACATCTACACGCTGACCAGCGTTCTGGAGAGCTGGCAGATGGAGGTGCTGCACGCCGAGCGCGGCGCCGACGGCATCGCGATCCTTGAAGACATGCCCGACATCGATGTTGCGCTGATCGACATCATGATGCCGGAGATGGACGGTTATCAGACCATGCAGGAGATCAAGAACCGGCCCGGGATCGCCCGCATTCCCCTCATCTCCGTCACCGCCAAGGCGATGAAGGGCGACCGGCAGAAATGCATCGAGGCTGGAGCGTCGGACTATATCTCGAAGCCCGTCGACCTCGACCTGCTGCTGGCGCTGCTGCGGGTTTGGGTTTCCCGGTCCAGGGCGCGCAAGCTGAGCGATTCTGCATCCGTGCAGAATGTCGCTCTTCATTGAGGTCGAACGGCGATGGGCAAGTTGGGCACCGCTCAAAAACTCGCAGGCGTCGCGGGCGACGATCCCGAAGCGGCGCCGGCTCCCGCCACTCGCGTGCTTGTCGTCGACGACGATGCGCGAAACCTGCTGACGATCAGCGAGGTGCTCAAGGGGGTCGCCGAGATCGATTGCGTGCAATCGGGCGAGGAGGCGTTGCGCTATCTCCTCAAGGAGGACTACGCCGTCATCTTGCTCGACGTGCTGATGCCCGGCCTCGACGGCTACCAGACTGCGGGCATCATTCGGCAGCGCGAGGCATCGAAGAGCACGCCGATCATCTTCCTCACCGCCATCAACAAGGAAGACGCGCACATGCTGCGCGGATACGACGCTGGAGCGGTCGACTACCTGTTCAAGCCGTTCGACCCGGTGATGCTGCGCTCCAAGGTGGCCATCTTCGTCGACCTCTTCCAGAAAACCCGCGAAATCAGGGAAAAGGCCGATCGCGAGCGGCGTCTCCTGGAGGAAAACCTCCGCGTGAACGCGAGCAAGCTCGAAGCCGAGCGTGCGTTGCGGCAGTCGGAGGAGAGGCAGGAAGCGATCCTGCGCTCGTTGCCGATCGCGCTCCATTCGCGCAGCATCCATCCTCCCTACGGGGCCTCCTTCGTGTCGGGCGCTGTCGAGCAGCTGTTCGGCTTCCCGCCCGAACGCTTCTCGGAAGACCCTGCCTTTGGCCTGGCGCGCGTCCACGCGGACGACCGGCCGATCGTCGAGCAGGCGCTGGAGGGAGCCCTCGCGACCGGCTCCTATGCCTGCGAGTTCCGCTGGTTGTGCGAGGACGGCACCTATCGCCATTTCCTCGACCAGGGTGTCGTCGTGCCGGATGAGGATGGCGAGCCGCGAGAGATCATCGGTACCTTGCTCGACATCACCGAACGGCGCCAGCTCGAGGATCAGCTGGTGCATGCCCAGAAGCTTGATGCCATCGGCAAGCTGACCGGCGGCGTGGCGCACGACTTCAACAATCTGCTGGCCTCGATCATGAGCGGGCTGTCGCTGCTCAAGCGGCGGGTCTCGATGGATGAAGACGCCGGCCGCATCTTCGACATGACCCAGCAGTCTGCCGAGCAGGGCGCCGAACTCATCAAGCGCATGCTGGCCTTCTCGCGCCGGCAGCAGCTCAATCCCACGACCTTGCATCTGAGCCGGCTTGCGGCGTCGTTCGACGCGCTGGTCGCTCCGGTTCTGGGTGGGCTGGTGCAGGTGCGCTGGCAGGTTCCGGAGGATTCATGGCGCGCGCACGTCGATCCCGGCCAGCTCGATCTGGCGGTGATGAACCTCGTGATCAATGCCCGCGACGCAATGCCGGAAGGCGGCACTGTCGTCATCAGTAGCGAGAACCGGACGCTGGCTTCGCCCGAAACGGACCTTCCCGCTGGCGACTACGTCGTCCTGCGGGTGGAGGACACCGGCGACGGCATCCCGCCCGAACTGCTTTCCCGCGTCATGGAGCCCTTCTTCACGACCAAGGATGTCGGCCGCGGCACCGGTCTGGGCCTGAGCACGGTCTATGGCTTTGCCCGCCAGTCGGGTGGCGCCCTGCGCATCCACAGCGAGGTCGGCAACGGCACCGCCGTCGAGCTTTGGCTGCCGCGTTCGACGCGCGAGCCGGAGCGGCCGGCGCAGACGCCGGCGCAGGTCGACGCGCCGAGGCCGAAGGCCAGGGGAGCCCTGCCGTCGATCCTGCTTGTCGACGACAGTGCCGAGCTCCGTGAATTCACCGCTCGCGCCTTGAGCGAAGACGGATTTGACGTGACGGACGCCGGCGGCGGCGCCGAGGCGCTGGCCCTCCTGGAACGCGAGCCGGAACGCTTCGACGTCATCGTCACCGATTTCGCCATGCCGATCGTCTCCGGAATGGAGGTGATCCGGCTCGCCCGGAACATCAGGGCCGATTGGCCTGCGGTGATGATTACCGGCTATGCCGATGCCGATGCGATCGCCGGCCGCCCCGCCGACGTACCGGTGCTGCGAAAGCCGTTCACGCCCGGAGCGCTGATCACGACGGTGGAGCAGGTCTGTGCTGCCTCCCAGGGACCGCGCCGCAGGTCCGCTCGCTCAAGATGACGCGGTCAAGGCCTGCATGCCACGGCGGCGGCCGCGATCATGTCCGGGTGCGGGTCTGGACTGGCGCTGCCGCCCGTTGCGCATGGTGGAGGTGAGATCCTCGAACCGCAGCAGGCCGCGATCGGGGCCGATGCCCGCCCTGACAAGGTCGTGAGCGAAGCGAACCCCCGTGAGAGATGGAAACTGGTGGGCGATGAGAGACTCGAACTCCCGACATCTTCGGTGTAAACGAAGCGCTCTACCAACTGAGCTAATCGCCCGCCAAGTGGCGTCCGTTTAAGCGGTTCGCCCAGGCTCCGCAAGAGAAAACCGCCTTTGCAGGCGGGTTGCGGACCGGTGCTGCGACAAGCCGCGCAGCTCCCTCCAATTCCCTTGACACCCAACCACGGAGTGCGTAATTCAGCGCCACGACGGGCGGCCGAGACGGTCGCCGGTCCGATGCGCGGGTGTAGCTCAGTCGGTTAGAGTGCCGGCCTGTCACGCCGGAGGTCGCGGGTTCGAGCCCCGTCACTCGCGCCATTCGTTTCTCGACAATCTTGCCAGGAATAGATGCGCGGCGGGCCGCCGCCGCGTCCGTTCTGCAGTGGCGCGGCGTCGCTACACGGCCACCGAGTGGCGGGCGTTGCCCTTCGCCAGGTACTGGTCGAACTGCGCCGCAACCAGGCGCACCAGCGGCCTGCCCGCCTCGCTGACCACGAAAAGGTCTCCCCGGCGCTCCAGCAGCTTGTCCGGATCGGCCGCGGCGCGGTATCCAGCCTCGACGATCGCGGGCGCGGCGGCCTCGCCGAAACGGTCGAGCGCCTCGGCGCACGAGAACGCGAAGTCGCACATCAGCCGCTCGATGATCCAGGCGCGCGCCCGGTCTTCTTCGCCGAGTTCGATGCCGCGCACCGTTGCCAGCCCGCCTTCGCTCACCATCCGCTCGTACTGGCCCGTCGCCGTCGCGTTCTGCGCGTAGCCCTGGCGGAACCTGCCCACCGATGAGGGGCCGAGCCCGATCATGGTCTCGCACGCATCGTCGGTGTAGCCCTGGAAGTTGCGGTGGAGCCGCCCCTCGCGCGCCGCGGCGGCGAGGCGGTCGCCGGGCCGGGCGAAATGGTCGATTCCGATCGCCTCGAAACCCCTTTCCTGGATCAGGTCCGACACGATTCGCGACTGTACGTAGCGCTCGTTGGAATCGGGCAGGGCGGCCTCGTCGATCATCTGCTGGTGCTTCTTGAACCAGGGCACATGCGCGTAGCCGAACAGCGCGATGCGGTCCGGGCGCAGCGTCAGCACCTGCTCGGCCGTGGCCCTTATGCTGTCGCGGGTCTGGAACGGAAGCCCGTAGAGCATGTCGAGATTGATCGAGCCGACGCCACGCCGGCTGAGCCCCTCGATCACCGCCCGCGTGCATTCGAAGCTCTGCTCGCGGTTGATCGCCTTCTGCACCCTCGGATCGAAGTCCTGGATGCCGAGGCTCGCCCTGGTGAGCCCGATCGCGGCGAGGGCGTCAAGTCGGCCCTCGTCCATGTCGTTGGGGTCGATCTCGACGCTCACTTCAGCGTCCTCGTCGTAGCGGAAAGCTTCACGCAGCGTGCGGTCGAGCCGGACGAGGTCCTCGGGCGCCAGCATCGTCGGGGATCCGCCGCCGAAATGCACGGTCCTGATGCGACCGCGGCCGCCTAGCAGGCGCGAGACTGTGGCGATCTCGGCATGCAGGAAGCCGAGATACTCCTGCACGGGCTCGTAGCGCAGCGTATGTTTGGTGTGGCAGGCGCAGAACCAGCACAGCCTGTCGCAGAATGGTATGTGGAGGTAGAGCGAGACCGCGTCGTCCGCCGCCACGCTGTCCATCCAGCCTGCTACGGTTTTGGGCCCGATGCCGGGGTGGAAATGGGGCGCGGTCGGATAGCTCGTATAGCGAGGCGCTGTTTCGCCGAAGCGGGCGGAGATCGGGGCGGACATCGGTTGCTGCTTGGTTCGGTTTTTCGTGCCCCTCCATCGCAGCTTGGCGCTGCCGCGGCATTGACTTCGGTCAAGCCCGGGGCGGGGCGGACAAACTGCCGCAACACGGGGTCGCGGGCAGGTGCTATACGCTACCAGCCGGAACGCCGCCCCATGAACATGCGCCAGGATATTCACAACTCGGACACGCCAGTGCTTTGCCGGTCCTGCGAGGCGCGGCATCGCGGGGTCTGCGGCGCCCTGGAGGCTGCGCAACTGCAGGTGCTGTCCAGGACCTCGACCAGGCGCAAGGTCGATGCGGGGGCGGGGCTTGTAGGCGACGCGGAGGCTGTCGCCAGCTATTCGAACGTGCTCTCCGGCGTCGTGAAGCTGACGAAGATCCTGTCCGACGGACGCCAGCAGATTGTCGGCCTGCAGTTCGCGCCCGACTTTCTCGGCCGTCCGTTCAGGGCTGAGAGCGCCATCGATGCGCAGGCGGCCACCGAGGTGGAGCTGTGCTGCTTTCCCAAGGCGACCGTCGACCGCATGATGCGGGAATCGCCGCAGCTGGAGCACAGGCTCCTGCAGCAAACGCTCAAGGAGCTCGACGAGGCGCGCGACTGGATGGTGACGCTCGGCCGCAAGACCGCGTCGGAGAAGGTGGCGAGCTTCCTGCTGCTGATCGCCCGCAATATCGACCCGGCCGCCGGCCCCGACGCCGTCTCAGCATCCTTCGACCTGCCGCTCACCCGCAGCGATATCGCGGATTTCCTCGGGCTGACGATCGAGACCGTAAGCCGCCAGTTCACCAAGCTGCGGACCGAGAATGTCATCCGGGTAGAGAACGGCCGACACGTGACCGTCGACAGCCTGGCGCGGCTGCAGAAGAAGGCCGGTTCCTAGGCCTGCTGCTTCGCCGCGATGACGGGCAGGATGTGCTCGCGCTCGAAGGCGATGTGGCGGCGAACGGACTCGAAGAATCCGCGCAGCATGAAGCCCACCGCTTCCGGGTTCTCGACCGGTGAGCCGTGGCCCATCGACAGCAGCACCTCCGTTATCTCGTCGGCGAAGCATTCGTCGGCCATGTGCTCGCTGGCCAGCCGCTGCAGCGAAGCCGAGCAATCCTCTTCGCAATTCCTGGAATAGGCGGGGAAGACCACGTCCTCCTCGAAGCGGTGTACGCTGCGCACCAGCGGGGCCAGGGCGTTTGCGACGCTGAGACACTTGAAACGGTCGACGTCGTCGGGCAGGGCGTCCGCTATTTCCTCCAGCATGTCGCAGAAGCGCAGCTTCTCGTCATGCGCATGCTTCATGCAGCGCAGGATTGGAGAGCCCGCGCCCTTGCCGCGGCACTGGAATACGCCCGCCAGGCTCTCGAGCCTGAGTTGCTTTTCGATCACGGTGTCCTCCGCATGATCCTCGCCGGAACGATGTAGGCGCGGTGCGGTGGCAGCTTTGACATGGATCAAGGCGTTGGGACGCTTTCAGATCGAAACGGGATCACGGACCGGCAGGACCGGCACCGAATTTACGAATCGCCACCCGGGGGTACTCGATGAGATACGGCACCGCGATCGCAGGCGTCAGCCTTGCATCCTTCCTTGTGTTGCTGGCCGCGGCCTTCGCCCGCGACGACCTGTTCCAGGCCCATATGTGGGTTCTGTTCTTCGTGCTGCTGGGAAGCGTCGTCGTGATGCTGCGCACCACGAGCTTCGGCAACGCGCCGGTGGTCGAGGAGCGGTCGGGCTACATGGACGGCGTCATCCGCTATGGCGCGATCGCCACGGTCTTCTGGGGGGTCGTCGGCTTCCTGGTGGGCGTGGTCGTGGCGCTGCAGCTCGCCTTTCCCGATCTCAATATAGAGCCCTGGTTCAATTTCGGCCGCATGCGGCCGCTGCACACCTCGGCTGTCATCTTCGCTTTCGGCGGCAACGCGCTGATCGCCTCCTCGTTCTACGTCGTCCAGCGCACATCGCGCGCGCGACTGTTCGGTGGCGACCTCGCCTGGTTCGTGTTCTGGGGCTACCAGTTGTTCATCGTCATGGCGGCCACCGGGTACCTGCTGGGCATCACCCAGAGCCGCGAATACGCCGAACCCGAATGGTATGTCGACCTGTGGCTGACTGTGGTGTGGGTGGCGTATCTCCTCGTGTTCCTGGGGACGATCCTCAAGCGCAAGGAACCCCATATCTACGTCGCCAACTGGTTCTACCTGTCCTTCATCGTGACCATCGCGATGCTGCACGTGGTCAACAACCTGGCGATTCCCGTCTCCTTCCTCGGCTCCAAGAGCTATTCCGCCTTCGCCGGCGTGCAGGACGCGCTGACTCAGTGGTGGTACGGCCACAACGCCGTCGGCTTCTTCCTGACGGCAGGGTTCCTAGGCATGATGTACTACTTCGTGCCCAAGCAGGCGAACCGTCCGGTCTATTCCTACCGGCTGTCGATCATCCACTTCTGGGCGCTGATCTTCCTCTACATCTGGGCCGGCCCGCATCACCTGCACTACACTGCGCTGCCTGACTGGGCGCAGACGCTTGGCATGGTCTTCTCGGTCATGTTGTGGATGCCCTCGTGGGGCGGCATGATCAACGGCCTGATGACGCTTTCTGGCGCCTGGGACAAGGTCCGCACCGATCCCATCATCCGCATGATGGTGCTGGCCATAGCCTTCTACGGCATGTCGACCTTCGAAGGCCCGATGATGTCCATCAAGGCGGTCAACTCGCTCAGCCACTATACCGACTGGACCATTGGCCACGTTCACTCCGGCGCGCTCGGATGGGTCGGCATGATCTCGTTCGCCGCTGTCTACTACATGGTGCCCAAACTCTGGTACCGCGACCGGCTCTACTCGCTGCGCCTGGTCACCTGGCACTTCTGGCTCGCCACCATCGGCATCGTCATCTACGCCGCCGTGATGTGGGTTGCCGGCATACAGCAGGGCCTGATGTGGCGCGAGTACGACGATCAGGGTTTCCTGGTCTACTCCTTCGCCGAATCCGTCGCGGCCATGTTCCCCTACTATGTGCTGCGCGCCCTGGGCGGCATCCTCTACCTGGCCGGCGGTCTCGTCATGGCCTGGAACATCACCATGACCATACTCGGCCACCAGCGTGAGGAAGCGCCGATCGGCGGCGCCGCGCCCGCACTGC
>JAEYRU010000221.1 GCA_023435335.1 Pseudomonadota bacterium | reverse complement strand
TTGAACAGAAGTGCCGGCCCCAGCGCCGCCGTCAATCGCCGGAGCCGGGCGCCTGCATGATGACTTCCATCTTGTCGGAAGGTTGCCGGGCAGCACCCGCCCGGAAGGCAAGCGTCGGGCCTGCCTTCGCCGGTTTCGCCGCGGCCACGGCGCGCGCCTTCCTGCTTCGCTTTTCGTAGAATGCGTTGCCGCCGGCCACCGCGACGTAGTGCATGTTCTTGTACGGGAACTTCAGCCCGGCCTGGTGGAAGAACTTGGCGCTCCCGACCGCAGCGTGGCGTTCCCCGGCAAGCACGGCGTCGGCCGCCGCCATCACGTCCGGCAGGGCTTTGGAGTTCATCTTGCGGGTCAACACCCCGGGCGCGAACTGGTTCTTCTGGCCAACCACTCCGCATATCGTGTCGGGATAGGCGGCGGACTTCACGCGATTGAACACGACGGTACCGACCGCCACCAGGCCATCCCGGCTCGAGCGGTTGGACTCGAAGAACATGGCGCGTGCGAGGCACTCACGTTCCTTGCCGCCATAGGCGTGGGGGCGGATGGACGAAGTCTTCACGCCATCCAGCGCATCAGTGCTCTCAGAGCAGGCAGACAATATGCAGGCGAGCGCGACCACGCTCGAAGTCAGGATACGTGTTGACATGACACTACCCCTCTCCGGATAGCGCCCACCGCCGCGGCCATTCCACAACAGGCATTTCCGGCCGAAAGATGGCGGTTCGCAACAAAGGCGGCACGGACAGCGCGGAGCGGCCGGGAGCGAAAGCGTTGCCCGGCCTGCATGCGCGCAATAGTGTGGGTCACAGATCACGGCTAACATATGCAGCGTGAGGTCAGGGTCATGACGATCACCATCCGCCCGGCCGTACCCGAAGACGGCGAGGTCCTGTCGGACCTGCTTGCGGCATCCTATCGAAATCTCGAAGAAGGAGGGCACTACGATCCGCGCGTGCTCGCCGATGCCTTACCGCTGATGTCGCGCGCCAATCCCAAGCTGCTTGCGAGCGGAACATATTACGTCGCCGAAAGCGGCGGCGAGCCGGCGGCCTGCGGCGGCTGGACCGTCGAAAAGCCGGGAACGGGAGAGGTCATCGAAGGCGTTGCCCACATCCGCCACTTCGCCACCCACCCTTCGCATCTGCGCAAGGGCCTGGCCAGGCTGTTGCTCGACCGGTGCATTGCGGAGGCAGAGGCCGCTGGCATGCGGCTGATGAGAAGTCAGGCCACGCTGCCCGCAGTGCCGTTCTACGCTGCCGCCGGCTTCCAACGCCTCGGTCCGATCAAAGTCGAGATGGGCCCGGGAGTCGTGCTGCCGGCCGTGGATATGGAGCGACCGCTTCGGTAGCGGATATCGCCGCATCCGCCGCCAGCGCATGCTCATTCCTCGTGCCGATCCGTCGAATCGCGATCCCGGTCGTATCGGCGCACGAGCGGAAACGGCGGCAGCCAGGACTCTCGGCGAATGGTCCAGCATTCGTAGGTCGGCATCAGCTGGTCGGGCGCATCCAGGGTGCCGAGGTGTACCTCGATCTCGTCGCCGCTGCGGGCGAAGACCGACGAGCCGCAGCGCGGACAGAAGAAGCGCCCGGCATAGTCGCGCGTCTCACCCTCGATCGTCACCGCATCCTGCGGGAAGACGGCTGCTGCATAGAACAGGGCCCCGTGGTGCTTGCGGCAGTCGAGGCAGTGGCAGAGACCAATGCGGTAAGGGCGCCCGGATGCCTCGATGCGGACGTCGCCGCAGAGGCAACCGCCAGTGAATCGGTCCATGTCTGGCTACCTCGCAATTGGCCGACCGTGACAGCCGCCGGTTCCGGCCGCTTTCCTAGAAAGGCAGCTTCATTCCCGGCGGCATCGGAAGGCCGGCGGTCAGTTCGGCAGTCCTGGCCTGCATCTCCTGCTCGACCTTGGCCCTGGCGTCGTTGTGCGCCGCAAGCAGCAGGTCTTCCAGTATCTCGACATCGTCTTCCTTGAAGAGCGAAGGGTCGATCTTCAGCGACTTCATGTCGAACTTGCCCGTCAGGGTCACCGACACCAGCCCGCCCGCGGACTGCCCGGTCACTTCAATATTGGCGATTTCTTCCTGCATGGCCTGGAACTTGGCCTGCATTTCCTTCGCCTTGCCCATCAGGCCGAGAAGGTCCTTCATCATCGTCTCCGCATGTCAGATTTCGTCGTCGTCTTCGACCGGCTCGATGCCGGCGTCGGGGAGCGTTGCTTCGGTATCCGGTAGGTCGGGCGCCTCCGGCATGCGCACGTCGATCACCTTGGCACCCGGGAACTTGTTCAATATCGCGGCTACGGCAGGATCCGATCGCGCGTCGGTGAAGACGGTTTCGCGATGGCGGGCCTCTTGCTCGGCAAGCGTGGCCCCGCCCTCCTCGCGCGAAAGGGAAACGATCCAGTTGCGGCCGGTCCAAGCCTTCAGCTTGCCGGACAGGTCGTTCAGCAGAGTGCGCGGTGCGTCACCGGTCAGACTGACCTCGATCTGTCCCGGTTGGATGCGGACGGGCCGCACGCAGCGCTTGAGCAACACCTTGAAGGCAATGTCGCGATGCTGGTCGGCCAGCGCTGCAATGTCGGAGAGTGA
The DNA here is from genome assembly GCA_023435335.1 of Pseudomonadota bacterium. Classification (GTDB taxonomy): domain Bacteria; phylum Pseudomonadota; class Alphaproteobacteria; order Rhizobiales; family Rhizobiaceae; genus RCIO01. The sequence continues at coordinate 24,937 of JAEYRU010000221.1, read as the reverse complement.
GGCGACCGTCATGCCTGGTTCGGGGTCGGCGAAGGTTTCGACGCCTGGCGCGGGAACTACCGGCTCCGCCCCTGTATCGACCAGCCGCATCGTCTGGCCACCACCTCCGCCGGCAGGCATCCGCCCCTGTGCGACGGCCTGGACGCCGCCATTCGGACGCGGGCCGGACGATGCGGGGCCTCCATTGCCGGGCGATGCCGACAGAGTGGGCGCGGAGCGCCCTTCCTCCAGCCCCTTGAGAGCCTCATCCAGCGTGGGCAGGTTGGCGGCGTGCGCCAGCCTGATGAGGACCATTTCGGCGGCGCTCGCCGGCCGGTTCGATCCCTGCACCTCGGTAATGCCCTTCAACAGCATCTGCCAGGAGCGCGACAGCGCGCGAACCTGCAGATTGGCGGCGAATCCGGCGCCGCGTGTACGTTCGTCTTCCGAGAGCGCCGCATCGTTGGCGGCCTCCGGCACGAATTTCAACCGCGTCACCAGATGATTGAACTCGGCGAGATCGGTGAGCACGGTTGCAGGGTCGGCGCCGGCGTCGTATTGCGCGCGGAACTCGGCGAGCGCTGCCGCCACGTCGCCCTTCATCATGTGTTCGAAAAGGTCGATGACGCGGGCGCGGTCCACCAGGCCGAGCATATCGCGCACCGTCTCCGCGGTGACCTTGCCCGACGAATGCGCGATTGCCTGATCGAAGATCGACTGCGCGTCGCGCATCGAGCCTTCGGCCGCGCGCGCAACCATGGCGAGTGCCGTGTCGTCGGCCTCGACACCCTCCAGCGCCGCAATGCGGGCGAGGTCGGCCTTGATCAGCGCTGCATCGATGCGCCGGAGGTCGAAGCGCTGGCAGCGCGACAGGATGGTTATCGGTACCTTGCGGATTTCAGTTGTCGCGAAGATGAATTTCACATGCGGAGGCGGTTCCTCCAGCGTCTTCAGCAGGCCGTTGAAGGCCTGGTTCGACAGCATGTGGACCTCGTCGATGATGTAGACCTTGTAGCGGGCCGACACCGGCGCGTAGCGGACCTGCTCGATGATGTCGCGGATGTCGTCGATGCCGGTGTGCGAAGCCGCGTCCATCTCGATCACGTCGACATGGCGGCCTTCCATGATCGCCCGGCAGTGTTCGCCAAGTTCGGCGAGATCGACCGTCGGCTTGTCGATCGACGCGGTCCTGTAATTCAGGGCTCGCGCCAGGATGCGCGCGGTCGTCGTCTTGCCCACGCCGCGCACGCCGGTCAGCATCCAGGCCTGCGCGATACGTCCGGACGCGAACGCGTTGGTGAGCGTGCGCACCATCGGCTCCTGGCCGATCAGGGCGGAAAAGTCGCGCGGACGGTATTTGCGCGCGAGCACGCGATAGGCGCCGGCCGTTCCCGTCTGTTCGATCGCGCTGTCGCTCATGCGGCGGGTTCGCTCCGTCTCGTCTGGCGAATATCCGGCCGGCCCGGACGCCGAAGTGTCGCTCCCGGCACGGCGCACCGTCAATGCCACGCGGGACCATCGCCGGTGGATAGCGGAGAGGTGGGAGGCTGGAACGATGACCCGGTCCGGGCTCGTTAGGGCTGCTTCCTTCCGGATCTGACCCGGTTGGCGAGTGGATCGTCCACCAACCAACCTCCCGGTTTTCATATCGGCAATCCGCCGGCCAAATGCAAGGGCGCGCATTCGCATTCACCGGCCGGGTGCGCAGGCGGAAACGATTTGCTTGCCCGCCGGGCGGGCTGTCACTAGCCTGCGCATGAACGAGGAAACGTCCAATGCTGCCCGGTCAGAAGGCAGGTTTCGAACTTGATGCGCGGCTGGAGGCCGTGAGCCACCCCGTGCTCTGGCTCGGCCTTTGCGAACTGCGCCTCATGAACGACCGACGCTGGCCGTGGATCATTCTCGTGCCGCAGCGGCCGGGCATCGAGGAGATGCACGAGCTCACCCCTCTTGACCAGGCGATGCTGACATTCGAAATGAACATGGTAAGCCAGACTCTCAAGCAGCAGACCGGCTGCGACAAACTCAACACCGCGATCATCGGCAACCATGTCCGCCAGTTGCATGTGCACATCGTCGCCCGATCGCAGGGCGATCCCGTTTGGCCCGCGTCCGTCTGGGGACAGGATCCTCGCGAACCTTATCGCAGCGAGGACCTGCGCCAAGCGGCGGAGAAGCTGCGCTGCGCCTTCTGAACTCCCGGCACACTCATGACCTTTCATCTATTCGACGCGCCGCAGCGCGAGCCCAGCCAGTCGGTCGCATTTGCGGGAAACAGGATCGACCGCCAGGCGGAGAATCGGACCGAGGATGCTTTCGATAAGGCGCTGGCGGACCCGTCGGCGCGCATCCTTCTCATTCGTGGCGGCAGATTGTACCTCAGGCTGAACGGCGTCGGCTTCAATCCCTATTTCAGCCTCGGGGAGACGGCCGCGTTCAAGCCCCGGCTGGAACATGGCGTGCTCCTCGGCATGTCCACGTCGGGGCCGGTTATCGCTGCGCCGGGCGGATTGGAGCCGGAGGAGCTTCCAGAGGGCGTCAAGGCGATCGACCACCGCTCCGTCTATGTGCAGGGCCTCGTGGGCGAGGAGACGCTGGGAGAGATCGCACAAGCGGCCTCCCTGCTCGCGTGGCATTCCAGCCAGCGCTTCTGCGGGCGATGCGGCAGTCCCACCGAGATGCGGATCGGCGGCTACAAGCGGGTATGCACCGCATGCTCGGCCGAGTTGTTCCCGCGCACGGACCCCGTCGCCATCATGCTCGCGGTGACGTCCGAACGCTGCCTGCTCGGCCGCAGCCCGCATTTCGCGCCGGGGATGTATTCGGCTCTTGCCGGCTTCATCGAGCCCGGCGAAACGATCGAGGACGCGGTACGGCGGGAGACCTTCGAAGAGGCCGGCGTCAAGATCGGGCGGGTCGTCTACCACGCCAGCCAGCCCTGGCCGTTCCCTCACTCGTTGATGATCGGCTGCTTCGGCGAGGCGCTCGGCGAGGACGTTGCCTTCGACGGCAAGGAGTTGGAGGACTGCCGCTGGTTCTCACGAGAGGAGGTCGCCGACATTCTCGCCGGCACACACGAGGGCGGCGTCACCTGCCCGCCCAAGGGCGCGATCGCCCATCATCTCATCCGGGCCTGGGCGGAAGCCGGCTGAGTCAGAAGCGTTCGGCGCGGATCACCTGCGTGTCGGTGATGCTGACCACACCGATGTGGCGTTCCACGACGTCGAAAGCGGTCTTGAGAAGCGAGTCGAGCCTTTCGGGCCGAATGAGGCAGATGATTGCCACCATGCCGCCTGCGCGGCCCACCTGGCCCTCGCGGCTCCATTCCCCCGAACGCCCAGAGCCGCCGCTCACCGGCAGCACCGTGTAACCGGTGACGCCGGCGGCGGAGAGCGCTTCGGTCAGCCGCTTTTCCATGACAGCTTCGATGATGATCTCGACGCGCTTGGCCTGGTGCATTTCCATGGCCGGCTCCTATGCGGGGACGAAGACCGCTGCTGCGGCCATGTACAGGGGGATTCCCACCGTCAGGTTGAACGGAAATGTAACGCCCAGCGAGAGTGAAAGCGACAGGGTCGGGTTCGCCTGGGGGAGAGCAACGCGCATGGCCGCCGGAACGGCGATGTAGGACGCGGAGGCCGACAGCACCATCAGCAGTACGGTCCCGCCATAGGAAAGGCCCAGGAGAAGGCCCGCCAGCAGGCCGGCGGTCGCTCCGACCGGCGGCGTCAGCAGCGCGAAGGACACCGCCCCTATCGACAGGATGGATCGGCCCGAGCGAAGGCCGCGGCCCGCGACAAGACCCATGTCCAACAGGAATAGGCACAGAATCCCCTTGAACGGGGTCACGATGAAGGCCTCGATCTCCCGCATCCCGTCAGCGCCGGTGATCCAGCCGATGAGGAAGGAGCCGACGAGCAGTACGATGGACCCGTTGAGCAGGATCTCGCGCCACAATTGCGGCCCCATGCGGTCCCCGCTTCCCCCGCGCCAGGCCACCAGCCAGAGCGCCGAAATGATGGCGGGCGCTTCCATCGCTGCGGCCACCGCCACCATGTAGCCCTCGGCGGCGATGCCCTGGCCGGCCAGAAGCGACGACGCGGCAACGAACGTGACGATCGAGATCGAGCCGTAGTGCGCGGCCACCGCCGCGGCGTCGATCACCGAGACCGTGGCCAGCGCTCTCAAGAGGCCGAACGCCAGGAACGGCAGCAGCAGAGAAAGCACGATACCTGCAAGCAAAGCGAAGCCTAGACCGAGGTCGACGCCGTGCAGAGCCACCCCCGCGCCACCCTTGAACCCGATGGAGAAAAGCAGGTAGAGCGAAAGGCCCTTGGCGATCGCTTCCGGGAAGCTGAGGTCCGATCGCATGAAGGCGGCGGCGAGCCCGAGCACGAAACTCAGGATCACCGGCGAGATCAGGTTTTGGGCCGCCAACGCCAGAATTTCGCTCACTCGCTCCTCCGGGCTGGATGCCGCACGCAGGGCATCGCCTAGCCCCGACGAACAGCCTGATTCAACGCTGCTGTCAATTGCCGTGTTCGACGTCCAGAGTTATCGCCGCGGCCCGGAACGGCTCGGCCCGGGAGCTCTCTGTTATCGGCGTGCGACCCTGGCCACGATCCAGGCGGCGTCCCCGCCAGCCCCCATTACCAGGCCGGAGGCCCGGTTGCGTTGCCAGGGACGGCCGACGAAATAGAGGCCCGATACGGGGGATATGCCATGGCGGTGCAGGAAGGTTCCGTCAGCCGACGCGGCGCCGGGGATGTCGAGCCAACTGCTGTCGTCGCGGTATCCGGTTGTCCAGATGACGGTATCGATTTCAGCTGAGGCTCCATCAGCGAACCGGGCCAGCCTTCCGCGCGCCGAGGCGAGCCGCCCGGCGACGACAATGCCGCGGCGGCGCAGGCTGTCAAGGTTACGGTCGCGGTCCGGCAGCGGGTCGGTGCGGCGCATCATCCGACCCAGGATGCTGTCGGTGGGTACGTACAACAACCGCAGCCGCGCGAGCCACCACCACATGCTCCTGCCGAGCACACGTTCGGAGAACAACTTGCGCGGCTTGCCCGTGGCAAGCACCACGCGATGCGTCGCGGCAAGCTCAACGGCAATGTCGCGACCGCTGGCGCCGTCGCCGACCACAAGCACGGTTCCCTTCGCAATACCGGCTGCGTTGCGAAAGGCCAAAGCCGGGATCTGCGCCACCTTCGCATCGAAGCCGCCGGCGATCGAAGGGATGTTCGGCTGCTGGAACGCGCCCGTGGCGACAATCACGTTCGCGGCGAGGATGCGTTCCCCGTCGGCCATCCCGGCAACGAACCCGCCATCAGCCGGTTTCGTCAGCCACTCCACCCGGCTGCTCGTCTCGACCGGGATCGCGAACTGGCGCGCATATTCCTCGAGGTAGGCGGCGAATTCGTCACGCTCCGCATAGCCCTCCCCATCGCCCGCCAGCTGCATTCCGGGAAGGGCGCTGAGGAACCGCGGCGTGAACATTGTCAGCGCATCGTAGCGCCGCCGCCAACTGTCGCCGACGCGGTCGGCTGCATCGACGATACGGTACCGCATCCCCGCGCGCTGCAGGTGCCAGGCGGCGGCAAGCCCGGCCTGGCCGGCTCCTATCACCAGCGTAAGACCTTCCTCTTCGTTCTCCGTCATGTCGTCCTCGCGACACATCTTGTGGGGTGGTTACAACCTCCAGCGGCTGGAGGGTCAAGGCCGCCGGAGGTCACGACCTCTATTGCCTTACGAGGATGGGCGAGCCGTCGGGCACGCGCTCGTACAGGTCGATCACATCGTGGAAAAGCAGCCGCACGCAGCCACTCGATACTGCCTTGCCAATCGACCACTCCTCCATCGTGCCATGCACGCGATAGAGAGTGTCGCCGCTGCTATCATGAATGTAGAGGGCGCGCGCGCCGAGCGGGTTGGTGAGGCCCGGCTCCATGCCGTAGCGGTACTGCTCCAGTTCCGGCTGGCGGCCGATCATGGCCGCCGGGGGCGTCCAGCGCGGCCATGCGCGCTTGTAGGCGATGCGGGCGCGGCCGCCCCAGGAAAACCCATCGCGTCCGATGCCTGCGCCATAGCGCCTGGCCCGACCTCCTGGCATCACCCAGTAGAGATAACGGGACGGGGTATCAACGACCACGGTGCCTGGGCGCTCTCCGGTTGGGTCATCGACGGTCTGCGGCCAGTAACGCGGATCGACCTTCGCGATATCCACCGCCGGGATGGGGAATTGCTCCTGGGGGAGCGGTCCGTAATAGGCCAGCACGTCTGGCGGTACATGCGGAGCCGGCGGCTCGGGAGTCGCGCGCGGTGGCGCAGGCGGTGTGCTTACGCAGCCTGCCAGGGTGAGGCCGGAAAACGCGGCGGCTCCGGCAAGGAGCTGCCGGCGACTGATGGTACTGGTATGCATGATTTTCCTCAGGGGCGTGAAACTGCGCCCGAATAGATACGGGTAGCCGGCGCGGCTCCGGCCGCCCGGTGGCGCGAAAAAATGCTCGGGAGATCAGCCGCGCGGCGGCCTAAGCAGGCGCTTCGATCCCGCGTCGTCGCGCTGCATGTCGGCGCGACAGCCGGACATTTCCGACACGGGCGCCGCGGGCACGCGCAGACCGGTGGGTACGACCGCGTGAACCTGCGGACACGGGATGACCTTGCCGGCCTGCGACTTCTTCTTGCAGGTCTCGACCACGAAGCTCGACAAGTCCTTCGCTTCGTCGACGCAGGCGTTCGCCGAGGGAGCTTTCACGGCCGGGACGGCCTGAAGGCCGGCCACGGCCAATGTCGGCACCGCGAGGCTGAAGGCGAGGCCGGCCGCTATCGCGGCGACCATGAGCAGAAGGCGTGTCATGCCCCTCGAAGATCAAGGCAATGTGGCGCGAACGCGGCGCCCGGGGAGGCACCGAGCTCACAGCGCCTGCGCGTTGCATGGATGCAACAGGCGCATGGCCCGCCTGATCAGTCCGCGACCTTCCATTCCTCGCGCGAGGCGCTGCGCGGATAGACCCCGAGGATGCGCACCTCTCGAGAGAAGAACTTCAGCTCGTCCAGCGCCAGCTTGACGTTCGGGTCTTCCGGATGGCCTTCGATGTCAGCGTAAAAGAGCGTCGCGGTGAAGGCGCCGAGCTGGTAGCTCTCCAGCTTGGTCATGTTCACGCCGTTGGTCGCGAAGCCGCCCATCGCCTTGTACAGCGCCGCCGGAACGTTGCGCACGCGGAAGATGAAGGTCGTCATCATGCCGGCATCGGGCGAAGGCCGCTCCGCCCAGTTCCGGCTTTTCGTGAGCACTACGAAGCGGGTCACGTTGGTTTCGGTATCCTCGACATTCTCCTCCAGGATATCCAGCCCGTAGAGGCTTGCGGCCAGCCTGGGCGCAAGCGCGGCCATGGTGGGATCCCTCGTCTCGGATACGAGCTTCGCCGCGCCTGCCGTGTCGCCGGCGATCACCGGCTTCCAGCCGTTCTTGCGTATGTATTTGCGGCACTGCCCAAGCGCATGGATGTGGCTGTGTACGGTCTTGATTTCCTTGCGCCCGACGCCCGGCAGCACCATGAGCTGGAAATGGATCGGCAGGAAATACTCCCCGATGATGTGCAGCTTCGATTCGGGCAGCAGATGATGGATGTCGGCCACGCGCCCGGCGATCGTATTCTCGATCGGGATCATGGCCAGGTCGGCCTTGCCGGCCTCAACGGCGTTGAAGGCATCTTCGAACGTGGCACAGGGGAGCGGCTCCATGTGCGGATACATGTTGCGGCAAGCGGTATCGGAATTCGCTCCAGGTTCTCCCTGGAAGGCAATCTTGTTGGTTGTCATGGCCTTGGAATCTTTGCGGTGGGAGTACGGAGCCGAAGCGGCGGCGACGAGCGCGGCGGGCGCTCAGGAGCGACTAAATCGGCCGCCCGTCACTGATCCCCTGAAAGTGCGAAACGCCTTCAAAAACCCGCCTCCGCGCGAATGCTCCGGGTGGCAAAAAGTCTCACTCGGGAGCGCCCTTATAGGAGTTGCAACGTCCAAGCAAAAGACCTAGTTTCCGCGCGTTTTCGCCGGCCCGGGGCCGGACACCGACATGAGTCCGCGAACAACTGGCGCCCGCGCGCCTGGCGCGGTCTTGCAAGGGAGCGTTGGGCAATATGGATTCCTTCGAAATCAACAAGCTGATCGGCGCGTTCTTGGGAACGGTGTTCGTCGTCTTCTCGATCAGCCTCGCTTCCGACGCGATCTTCGCAACGCATGCGCCGGAGCAGCCCGGCTACGTCATCGAGGCTGCGGCGCCGGCGGAAGGTGCCGGCCCGGCAGCCGAGGAAGAGGGTGAGCCGTTCGCGGTGCGCCTCGCCAGCGCCGATGTCGATGCCGGCGCGGGTGCCTTCCGGAAATGCTCCGCATGTCACACCGCCGAGCAGGGCGGCGCCAACAAGGTCGGTCCCAACCTGTGGGATATCGTCAACCGTCCCATCGCAACGCATGAGGGCTTCTCGTATTCGGGCGCGATGCGCGAATACTCGGAAGGCGGCCAGAAGACCTGGACCTACGACGAGCTCGTCCCCTTCATCGCGGCGCCCCGCGCTCATATCCCGGGCACGGCCATGGCGTTCGCCGGCATCAAGAACCCGCAGGAAGAGGCGAACCTGATCGCCTACCTGCGCTCTCTTTCGGACAACCCCGCGCCGCTGCCCGAAGCGCCGGCCGCGGAGGAAAACGCTGCCGCTCCGGCCGAAGCGGAGCAGACAGCGCCGGCGGACGAAGCCGCTCCGGCTCAGGAGCCGGCCCCAGCAGCGGACACGGACACCGCCGAGGAATCCCCCGCCGAAGGCCAAGTGCCCGCCGACCAATAACAAGATTGTCATCGCCACGACACAAAAGGCCCGGTTTTGCCGGGCCTTTTGCATTGAACCATGACGCGATCGTCGTTGTTTTTCTCGGTTGGGGAGCTTTCAATCGGTGCCGGCTGGACTAGTTTAGGCGCCTGGCTGGGACAATGTGAGGACATAGATGATCGAGCGGATACAGAACGCGACGCTGGCGGCCGGTCTCAGCGCGATCCTGATCTGTCTCTCGCCTCTCCCGGTGGCTGCGCAAGAAGCAGTCGCTCCCACGGAAACGCCTGCGACGCAGGAGCCCGCGGCGCCAGGCCAGGTGCCGGCCGCTTCGGAAGCAACAGGAGATGCGACTGCGCCGGCAACAGGGGAGATGCCGGGAGACGCGGCGACCCAGCAGACGCTCACCAGCGAAGGCTGGCTGATCTCTTCTTCGCTGATCGATGAAGAGATGGAGACCGAAACCTTCGAGCGATACCACTACGTGAATCCCGAGGCGCCGAAGGGCGGGACCCTGAACTCCGTGGTCTCGGGGACTTTCGACAGCTTCAATCCCTTCATCGTGCGGGGTACGCCCGCGGCCGGCCTGGGCAGCTTCGGCGGCCTGCTGTGGGAAACCCTGATGCAGCAGTCGCTTGACCAGGCCAGCACCAGCCATCCCCTCATTGCCGAGGCCTTCCGGCACCCGGACGACTACTCGTCGGCCACCTATCGCCTGAACCCGGCAGCGCGCTGGCACGACGGCGAGCCGATCACCGCCGACGACGTGGTCTGGTCCTTCGAGGTGCTGAAGGAGGTCAGCCCGCTCTACAATCAGTATTTCGCCAACGTCACCGAGGCGGTCGCGCTGTCGGAGCGAGAGGTCGAGTTCCGCTTCGACCAGACCGGCAACCGGGAACTGCCCCACATCATGGGAGATCTCGCCGTGCTGCCCCGCCACTGGTGGGAGGGGACCGATCAGCGCGGGAACAAGCGCGACGTGCGCCAGCCGACGCTGGAACCGCCACTCGGCAGCGGCCCCTACCGTATCGCCCGCTTCCGCGCCGGTGCGGATATCGAGTGGGAACGCGTGCCCGACTACTGGGGCGCCGAGCTGCCGGTCAACATCGGCCGGTACAATTTCGACCGGCGCCGCTATACCTACATCCAGGACGACAACGCCGCCTGGCAGGCCTTCATCAAGGGCGGACTGGAGGACATCCAGGCCGAGAACAGCTCGCGCCGCTGGATGACCGGCTACAACTTCCCTGCGTTCGAGGCAGGCGACGTCATCAAGCGCGAGTTCCCCGATGGCGGGGTGCAGCGGATGCAGGCCTACGTCTTCAATATGCGCAAGCCGCGCTTCCAGGATCGGCGGGTGCGCCAGGCGCTCACCATCGCCTACAATTTCGAGGACATGAACCGGACCCAGTTCTTCGGCCAGAACACGCGCACGTCCAGCTTCTTCCACGGGTCCGAGCTTGCAGCGACGGGCCTGCCGGAGGGCCGCGAGCTGGAAATACTGGAGGAGTTCCGAGACCGCCTGCCGCCGGAAGTTTTCAGCGAGGAATACAGGCTCCCGGTCTACGACCAGCCGGATTCCGAACGCAACTACCTGCGTGAGGCAGTCAGGCTGTTCGAGGAGGCGGGCTGGTCGCGTCCCGCGCCGCCCTCCCTGTGGCAGCGCATCCTGGGCTTATTCGGGCTGGTGACCCTGCCCGACCCCTCGATCATGGTAGACGCGGACGGCAATCCCTTCCGCATAGAATTTCTCGGCCGCGGGCCGACCGACGAAATCATCATGGGCGGCTACATCGCCTCGCTGCGCAAGATCGGCGTCGACGCCACGCTGCGCATGGTGGATCCGTCGCAGTATGTGAACCGCGTCAACGGCTTCGACTTCGACGGCGTCACCGGGATATTCGCGCAAACACTCTCGCCCGGCAACGAACAGCGGGAATTCTGGGGGTCGCGCGCGGCCGATACGCCCGGCTCGCGCAACATCGCCGGCATCAAGGATCCGGTCATCGACGCCCTGATCGACAAGGTGATCTTCGCTTCCGACCGCGAGGACCTGGTGGCCGCCACCCGGGCGCTCGACAGGGTGCTGCTGTGGAACTACGTGATGGTGCCGCAGTACCATCGCGCCGTTACCTGGCTCGCCTTCTGGAACAAGTTCGGCATTCCAGAGAGCCAGCCTCGCTATCAGGGAGTCGATCCCGAATCCTGGTGGATCGACCAGGAGAAGGAGGCCGCCCTGCAGCGGAAGTACGGGAGGTCGAATTGACGCGCGAGCCCCTGCTTGCGCGACGTGATTTCCTGAAACTCGGCGCGGCCGCGCTCGCGGCCCCGATGCTCCCGGCGCGAGTGTTCGCGGCGTTGGCCACCGCCACGCCGCTCTACGGAATCTCGACCTTCGGCGATCTGAAGTATCCGGCGGACTTCACGCATTTCGACTACGCCAACCCCGACGCGCCACAGGGCGGCACGTTCGTCTTCTCGCCCCCGAACTGGGCGCTCAACCAGTCGCCGCTGACATTCAATACGCTCAATACGTTCGTTCCGCGCGGAGACGCCCCGCCGCGCATGGGGATGTGCCACGACACCCTTATGACGGGCTCGCTTGACGAGCCGGACTCCTTCTACGGGCTGCTGGCCGAGTCCGTGACGATAGCGGACGACTGGAACAGCTTCGTTTTCCGACTGCGGCCGCAGGCGAGGTTCCATGATGGCAGCGCCGTGACCGCCGGGGATGCCGCCTTCACCTTCAACATCCTCAAGGAAAGGGGGCACCCGAGCCTCGCGCTCCCGCTGTCCGACATGGTGGAGGCGGTGGCCGAGAACGACCTCGATTTCCGGGTCAGCTTCAACGGCGATCAATCGCCGCAGACGATCTTTGCCATCGCAACATACCCCGTCCTGTCGGAGGCATGGTTCAGCGAACATCCGTTCGACGGCTCACAAGTCAGGGCGCCGCTCGGATGCGGGCCCTACCGCGTCGGCAGGTTCTCGGCGGGAGCATTCATCGAATATGACAAGGTCCCCGACTACTGGGGCCGCGATCTGGCGGTCAATCGCGGGCTCAATCATTTCGACCGCATACGCATCGAGTTCTTCAGAGAGAGGCAGGCGGGTTTCGAAGCCTTCAAGAAGGGCGACATCCTCTTCCGCCAGGAATTCACCTCGCGCGTCTGGGCGACGGAGTACGACTTCCCCGCCATCAAGGACGGCAGGGTGGTGAGGCGCGAGTTCCCGGGCGAGTTGCGCCCCTCCATGCAGGCCTGGGCGCTGAACCAGCGGCGCGAACGCTTCCGCGACCCGCGGGTGCGCGAAGCGATCGCCAATTGCTTCGACTTCGAATGGACGAACGCCAACCTGTTCTACGGGGCCTATGAGCGGGCGCACTCGACCTTCGAGAAGTCGGAATTCAAGGCTGAAGGCCCGCCCTCGCCTGAGGAACTGGCGCTGCTGGAGCCGCTGCGAAACCAGATACCCGAGGCCGCGTTCGGCGAGGCCGTTCTGCAGCCGGCGTCGAACGGCTCGGGGCGCGACCGCGCCATGTTCCAGCGGGCGCGCGACCTCATGATGGAAGCGGGATGGCGCAAGCCTCCGCAACCGAGCTGGTGGAGCCGTTTCCTCGCATTCCTCGGAATCGTCGACCAGCCTCCGGACCCGCAGTTCTTCGTCGACACAGCCGGCCGGCGCTTCACGCTGGAAATGCTCGTCCAGGACGAGGTCTTCGTGAGGATCCTCTCGCCGTTCGTGGAGAACCTGCGCGCCGTCGGCATCGATGCCAGCATCCGGCAGGTGGATTCGGCGCAATACCAGGCCAGGCAGGTGGACTTCGACTACGACATGATCTCCATGGCGCAGTCGTTCACGGGCACCCCGACACGCGACCAGCTCGTCGATACCTTCCACTCGCTGGCCGCCAAGGCGGGCAGTTCGCGCAACTATCCTGGTACGCAGAGCCCTGCAGTGGACGCACTGATCGACATCGCCGGCAAGGCCGACAGCCGGGAGGAGCTGGTTGTAGCGCTGCGCGCGCTCGACCGGGTCTTGCGCGCCCGACGCGACTGGATTCCAAATTGGTTCGCGGCGAATCACCGGGCAGCGTACTGGGACATGTTCGGCTTCAAGGAACCGAAGCCCGACTACGGGTTCCCGGTCGAGTCGCTGTGGTGGATCGACGAGGAAAAGGCGAGGGCCATTGGCAAGGCATAAGGAATCTCGGGCCGATCGCAGGCTGGCTGCGGGTGACGCCTGATGGCCGCCTATATCATCCGCCGCCTGCTACTGATGGTTCCGACGCTGTTCGGGATCATGGCGATCTCCTTCATCGTCATCCAGTTCGCGCCCGGCGGTCCCGTGGAACAGGTTATCGCACGGCTCTCGGGAGACGGCGGAGGTTCGCTGGACCGGATTTCCGGCGGAGGCGGCGATTCCGGAATGCAGAGTTTCGACGCGGCGGGTTCCGGCGCGGAGTCGCGCTATCGCGGCGCGCAAGGGCTCGATCCGGCTTTCATCGCGCAGCTCGAAAAGCAGTTCGGCTTCGACAAGCCGCCGGTCGAGCGCTTCTTCGGCATGCTGTGGGACTATCTCCGCTTCGATTTCGGTGAGAGCTATTTCCGCGATATCAGCGTCATCGATCTGATCCTGGAGAAGATGCCGGTGTCCATCTCGCTCGGGCTCTGGATCACGCTGATCTCCTACCTGATCTCCATCCCGCTCGGCATCCGCAAGGCGGTGAAGGACGGGTCGGCATTCGACATCTGGACCAGCGGGATCGTCATCGTCGGCTACGCCATCCCCGGTTTCCTGTTCGCCATCATGCTGATGGTGCTGTTCGCCGGCGGCTCCTTCTTCGACTGGTTCCCGCTGCGGGGGCTGACATCGGAGAACTGGTGGAGCATGTCGTGGCCGGAACGCATCGTGGATTACTTCTGGCACCTCACGCTGCCGCTCACGGCCATGGTGCTGTCGGCCTTCGCCACGACCACGCTTCTCACGAAGAACTCCTTCCTTGAGGAGATCCGCAAACAATACGTGGTGACGGCTCGGGCCAAGGGCTTGTCGGAACGGCAGGTGCTCTACGGCCACATCTTCCGTAATGCGATGCTGATCATCGTTGCCGGCTTCCCGGGCGCGTTCATATCGGCCTTCTTCACCGGGTCGCTCCTGATCGAGAATATCTTCTCCCTCGACGGGCTCGGCCTGCTTGGCTTTCGCTCGGTACTGGACCGGGACTACGCGGTCGTCTTCGCCACGCTTTACATCTTCTCGCTGCTGGGACTCTTCGTCAGCCTCATGTCGGATCTGATCTACACCTGGATCGATCCGCGCATCGACTTCGACAGGCGGGACGTCTGATGTCGGACATCCAGGCCAAGGCGGAAGTCGAAAAGGTGCGCGAGCGGGTTGCGCGCCCCTGGCTGTCGCCGCTGAACCAGCGGCGCTGGCAGAACTTCAAGGCGAACCGGCGCGGTTACTGGTCGCTCTGGATCTTCCTCGTCCTGTTCGTCCTGTCGCTGTTCTCGGAATTCCTCGCCAACGACCGGCCGATCCTCGCCTCCTATAAGGGCGAGATCCTGGTTCCGGTGCTGGTCCACTATCCGGAGGAGAAGTTCGGCGGCTTCCTGGCCGTGACAGACTATCGCGATCCGGTGATCCGGGAGGAGATCGAGGCGAACGGATGGATGATCTGGCCTCCGATCCGTTACTCCTATCGCACCGTCAACAACGAGATTCCGGAGGCGGCCCCCGCCAAGCCCTCCTGGCTTTACGACAAGGAAACACGCTGCGCCCGCTACCTGCAGGGCGTGGACGACCCCAACTGCACGATCGGCAACTGGAACTGGCTCGGCACCGACGACCAGGCGCGCGACGTGCTTGCGCGCGTCATCTACGGTTTCCGCATTTCCGTACTGTTCGGACTGATCCTGACGGCGGCCTCGGCCGTCATCGGCGTTTCGGCAGGAGCGGTCCAGGGCTATTTCGGCGGCTGGGTCGACCTGATCTTTCAGCGCATCATCGAGATATGGTCGTCCATCCCCGTGCTCTACCTGATCCTGATCATCGCGGCGGTGCTCCCGCCGGGCTTCTTCATCCTGCTCGGAATCATGCTGCTCTTCTCCTGGGTCGCTTTCGTGGGCGTGGTGCGGGCCGAATTCCTGCGGGCGCGCAACTTCGAATATGTGAACGCGGCGCGCGCGCTCGGCGTACGCAATCTCACGATCATGTTCCGGCATCTGCTCCCCAACGCAATGGTAGCGACGCTGACTTTCCTGCCGTTCATCCTCAACGGCTCAATCACGACGCTGACCTCACTCGACTTCCTTGGCTTCGGCCTGCCTCCGGGTTCCGCGTCGCTCGGGGAGTTGCTCCGGCAGGGCCAGCGCAATCTCAACGCGCCATGGCTGGGCATTTCAGGCTTCCTGACGCTCTCCATCATGTTGTCGCTGCTGATCTTCATCGGGGAGGCGACGCGCGACGCCTTCGATCCGCGGAAGACGTTCAGATGAGCGCCTCGCCCCTCCTGTCCGTCCGCGATCTCTCGGTGGCCTTCACGCAAGGGGGGCGGGAGAGCCTCGCTGTCGACCGCGTGTCCTTCGACATCGCACAGCGGGAGACGGTGGCGCTGGTAGGCGAATCCGGCTCAGGCAAGTCGGTCTCGGCGCTTTCCGTTCTGAAGCTGCTCCCCTACCCTGCGGCGAGCCATCCCTCCGGCGAAGTCCTCTTCCATGGGGAGGACCTGCTCGCCAAGGACGAAAAGGCGCTGCGGCGCGTCCGCGGCAACAAGATCACCATGATCTTCCAGGAGCCGATGACCTCCCTGAATCCCCTGCACACGATCGAGCAGCAGGTGGGCGAGGTGCTGTCGCTGCATCAGGGCATGGGCGCTGCGCAGGCGCGGGCCCGTATCCTGGAACTGCTCAACGAGGTCGGCATCCGCGAACCGGAGAAGCGTCTCGGAGCTTACCCGCACCAGCTTTCCGGCGGCCAGCGCCAACGCGTCATGATCGCCATGGCTCTCGCCAACGAACCCGAACTGCTGATCGCCGACGAGCCGACCACGGCGCTGGACGTGACCGTGCAGGCCCAGATCCTCGAACTGCTGGCACGGCTGAAGGCGAGCAAGGGCATGTCCATGCTCTTCATAACGCACGATCTCGGGATCGTGCGACGCATCGCCGACCGCGTTTGCGTCATGACCAAGGGCAAGATCGTCGAGAGTGGGCCGACGGCCGAGATATTCGCCAATCCGCAGCATGCCTACACCAGGCATCTGCTCGCGGCCGAGCCGAAGGGCAGCCCGCCCGCCGCTGATCCGGCGGCCGAAACCGTGATGAAGGGCGAGAACGTCCGCATCTGGTTCCCCATAAAGCAGGGGCTGATGCGCCGTACGGTCGGTCATGTGAAGGCGGTTGACGGGGTCGATGTCGATGTGCGCGCCGGCGAGACGCTGGGCGTGGTCGGCGAATCCGGCTCGGGCAAGACCACGCTCGGTCTGGCGCTGACGCGCATGATCGCCTCGCAGGGGATGATCGACTTCCGCGGCCGCAAGATATCGAACCTCTCCTTCAAGGGCATGCGGCCGCTGCGCAGGGAGATCCAGATCGTATTCCAGGATCCATTCGGCTCGCTCAGCCCACGCATGTCGGTGACGGAGATTATCGAAGAGGGTCTGCGCATCCACGAACCGAAGCTGTCCAGCGACGAGCGGGATGCCCGCGTAGTCGGCGCGATGGAGGAAGTCGGGCTCGATCCCGCAACACGTAATCGCTATCCGCACGAATTCTCGGGCGGCCAGCGCCAGCGCATCGCGATCGCTCGGGCCATGGTTCTGAACCCGCGCTTCGTAATGCTCGATGAGCCAACCTCGGCACTCGACATGAGCGTGCAGGCGCAGGTCGTGGATCTCCTGCGCGACCTGCAGAAGCGCCACAACCTCGCCTATCTGTTCATAAGTCACGACCTCAAGGTCGTGCGGGCTCTCGCCAACAACGTCATCGTCATGCGTAACGGCAAGGTGGTCGAGGCGGGCACGGCAGAGCAAATCTTCACGCGCCCCCAGAGCGACTATACCAAGGCCCTCATCGCAGCTGCCTTCGACATCTCGACTGCTCCGGAAGGCATTGTCAGCCAGTAGAAGTTCAGGAAGTCCGTCATGCCTCCGACGCGCAAGGGCCGCATTCTGCTTTCCGTCACCGGGCTCAACCCGCGCCGCTGGCAGGAACTGCTCGGCGCCGAGCGCGAGGTGACACTCGAACCGAACGGGCCCGCCGACCCCTCGATCACCTACGCCGTGGTGTGGAAGCAGAGGCCGAACGTCCTTTCTGCCCTGCCCAACCTAAAGGCGATCTTCTCTGTGGGAGCGGGCGTAGATCACCTCTTCGCGGATCCCGGACTGCCCGACGTGCCAATCGTGCGCGTGGTGGCCGACAACCTCACTCAATACATGACCGAGTACGTCGTCTGGCGCGTGCTGGACCACCACCGCCACGGCTCGCTCTACCGCGCCCAGCAGCCGCGCAAGTTCTGGCACGAGCCGCGGCAGGCCCCGGCGCAGGAGGTCGCGGTCGGAATCATGGGGCTGGGCCATCTTGGCCAGGCGGCGGCGCGGGCGCTGCTGTGCCTCGGATATCGGGTCAACGGCTGGACACGGACGCCGCGGGAGGTCCCCGGCGTGCGCTGCTGGCACGGCAACGACGGGCTGAAACCCTTCCTGGCGGAGACGGATATCGTGGTCGTGCTGCTCCCGCTGACGCCGGACACGCTCGGCATCGTGGACTACGATCTTCTGCGTTCACTGAGGCGCGACAACGCGATCGGCGGCGCGGTGCTGATCAACGCCGGACGCGGCAAGCTGCAGCGCGAGGCGGACATACTGCGCGCGCTGGACGACGGGACTCTCAAGGAAGCTAGTCTTGACGTGTTCGAGCAGGAGCCGCTTCCGCAATTCAGCCCCCTATGGACGCATCCCAGTGTGTTCGTTACCCCGCACGCAGCCGCCACGTCCGACCCCGCGCATCTCGCTGGCCCGATGCTGGCGCAGATGGACGCCCACGACCGCGGCGAGCCGCTGATCCACCTGGTGAACCGCGACGCGGGATACTGACTGTTTCGGGGGACCCAATCCGGCATTGCGCTCGCACGCGAACTGTGAAATCCGACTGACTGCAATAAGACGAAGCGCCAGAAATGCCCGCCCAAGGTTCAACCTTTTCCTCGCTTTCCCACCGGCTCTTCCTCATCCTCTGGGTCACAAGCCTCACCGGCAATGTCGCGCACGCGGCGCAGTCGGTTGCGGCGCAATGGCTGATGACCCAGATCGACGGACGCGCCGACATGGTGGCGCTGATCCAGACGGCGATCTCCGCGCCCGTCATGCTTCTGGCGCTGGTCGGCGGCGCTGTCGCCGACGTCTACGACCGTCGCCGGGTGATGCTTGTCGCGCAGGCGTCGCTGGCGGGCATATCGGTCCTGCTGGCCCTGCTGAGCTATCAGGGGACGGTGACGCCATGGCTTCTGATAGCGCTCACCTTCGCGACCGGCGTTGGTATTGCCTTCTATAACCCCGCCGCGCAGTCGAGCATCGGACGGGTGGTTCCGAGGGAGGAGCTTGCGGGCGCCGTCAGCCTCAACATCCTCGGCTTCAACGTCGCGCGCACGCTGGGGCCCGCGCTGGGCGGCGCCGTCGTTGCGCTGGGAGGCATCTTCGCAGGTTACCTCGGCAGCGCCCTGGCGTTTCTTGCCGCCGCGGTTCTGCTCTACTTCTGGAAACCGCAGTTCGAGCGTGAGGGCCCGAAATCGGGCTCTCATATCTTCGCGGCGATGGCAGCCGGCTTCCGGTGCATCCGCGAGACCCGTGAACTGACCGCGGTCGCCGCCCGGGCGTTCGCCTTCACGCTTTGCGGCAGCGCCGCGTGGGCCTTGATGCCGCTCGTGGCGCGCGACCTGACGGGGGGCGGACCGGAGCAGTTCGGCATGCTGCTCGGCGCGCTGGGTCTGGGGGCGGTGATTGGAGCGGCCTTTGCCCACGAGGTGCGGCGGCGTTTCACCGGCGAGGTCCTGGTGCGGACGGCGGGCGTAATCTTCGGGGCGGGATGTCTCATCATTTCGGCGCGTCCCGGCTTCGCTGTCACCTTCGCGGTCCTGGTCCTCGGGGGAGCCGGCTGGGTGCAGGCGCTCTCCGGATTCAGTGTCGCGGGACAGCTGTGGGCACCGCGCGCGGTCGTGGGCATGGTGACGGCGACCGTCAGTACAATGGTTTTCGCCGGGCTGGCGCTCGGCAGCTGGGCCTGGGGCTATTTGGCCGAGATCACGTCGGTCGCCGCAGCCATTGCCGGTTCCGGTATCGCAATGATCCTTATTGGCGCGCTCGGCCTGGTGTTGCCGCTGCCGCGCAACGCGGACGCGCCCAGCCACGGGACCCCACGCGCCTGAGCCTGGGGGCCGATTGACTCGCGGCCACGCCGTCCATATAAGGCCGCCACGCTCGGGCCGCCCGTCCCGGCGCAGCTTTGCTGTGCTCGGAACCGGCTCGCAACGCTCCTGATCTCAATCGAGACGGAATCAAGAAGGGCCGCACTCCGCGGTAATAGATAAATGAAGCGTACCTACCAGCCTTCCAAGCTTGTCCGTAAGCGGCGCCACGGGTTCCGCGCCCGCATGGCCACCAAGGGCGGCCGCGGCGTCGTCGCCGCCCGCCGTTCCCGCGGTCGCAAGCGGCTTTCCGCCTGACCGGCATTCCGGGTGCGGAACCATTGACGCCGAGGCCTACCGGCAAGCTGCGCAAACGCGCCGAGTTTCTCGCCGCACGCGCCGGCGAGAAACGCCGAGGGCCCCTATTCCTGCTTGAGGTCCTGCGGCGAAGCGACGAGCTTCCGCCGCGTTTCGGCGTTACAGTCACGAAAAAGGCCGGCAATGCGGTGACAAGAAACCGCATCCGGCGTCGCCTCAAAGAGGCCGTGCGCACACATGCCGCTGATGACATGGCGCCTGGCAGCGACTATGTGATCCTCGGGCGGCGCGAGGTGCTGGGCGCGTCCTTCGATCAATTGAAGGCAGAGCTTTCCCGCCGCATGCGCGGATCGCGCCAAGGGAACATCGATGGAAAATAACCGCAACTTCTTCATCACGATCGCACTTTCGGTGCTGATCCTGACGCTCTGGCAGGTGTTCTACATGAACCCGCGCATCGATGCGCAGCGCGAGGCGGCCCGTATCGAGGAAGTGAGGCAGCAGGAGGCCGCGCAACCCGGGGAGCAGGCGCTACCCGGAGCAGACGCCGCGACACAGGAAGTTCCCGGACAGGCGCAGACCTCCGCTCCCGCCGCCGGCGCGGCGGTTCCCGGCGCCGAGACGGTGGAAGGGGCGCTTGCAACGGGGAGCCGCGTGAAGATCGACACGCCGCGTGTGTCCGGCTCGATCAACCTGACCGGCGCCCGCCTGGACGACCTCGTGCTGAAGGACTACCGCGAGACGGTGCAGAGGAATTCGGACCGCATCCACCTGCTCAAGCCGGCCTCGATGGCCGATGGCTATTACGTCGAGAGCGGCTTCGTCGGTAGCGGCATCGGAGATCTTCCCGGCCCTGCCACCGTATGGCAGGCCCCCGCCGACGCCACCCTCACCCCCGCGACGCCGGTAACCCTTACCTTCACCAGCGATGCCGGCCTGACCTTCTCGCGCACCTTCGCGGTCGACCAGAACTACATGTTCACGATCACCGATCAGGTGACCAATAGCGGATCGGAGCCCGCCGCTCTTTCGAGCTACGGCCGCACCATGCGCTACGGCACGCCCAAGGTCGAAGGCATCTACGTGTTGCACGAGGGCCTGATCGGCGTCACCGGCCAGGAAGGGCTTCAGGAGATCGACTACGGCGACCTGGAGGACGCCCGGCAGATCACGCCCGGCAGGTCGAGCGACGGCTGGCTTGGCATCACGGACAAGTACTGGGCGGTGGCGCTGGTCCCCCCTTCCGGACAGCAGTTCCAGCCCAAGTTCTCCTATTTCGACGACGCACCTCGCGGGAAGCGCTATCAGGCGGACTACCTGACCGACGCGGTCAGCGTGGCGCCGGGGCAGTCGGTGACGCTCGAGAGCCGCTTCTTTGCGGGGGCCAAGGAAGTAGGCGTCATCGACGCGTATGAAGAGACATACAATATCCGCCAGTTCGACCTGCTGATCGACTGGGGATGGTTCTATTTCATCACCAAGCCGATGTTCTACCTGATGGACTGGCTGTACAAGCTTCTCGGCAATTTCGGTCTTGCCATCCTCGCCACCACGGTGGTGGTCAAGGCGGTCTTCTTCCCGCTCGCCAACAAGTCCTACAAGTCGATGGCGAATATGAAGAAGGTGCAGCCCGCGATGCTGGAGATCCGCGAGAAATACGCGGACGACAAGATGAAGCAGCAGCAGGCGATGATGGAGCTCTACAAGAAGGAGAAGATCAATCCGCTGGCGGGCTGCTGGCCGATCCTGATCCAGATCCCCGTCTTCTTCGCGCTCTACAAGGTACTCTACGTCACCATCGAAATGCGGCATGCGCCATTCTTCGGCTGGATCCAGGACCTGGCCGCGCCGGATCCGACCTCGATCTTCAACCTGTTCGGGCTGTTGCCTTTCGCCGTGCCGGCCTTCCTTATGATCGGCGTATGGCCGCTTCTCATGGGCATTACGATGTTCCTGCAGATGCGGATGAACCCGACACCGCCCGATCCGACGCAGGCGATGATCTTCAACTGGATGCCGGTGGTCTTCACCTTCATGCTGGCGACGTTCCCGGCGGGTCTGGTGATCTACTGGGCGTGGAACAACTTCCTCTCGATCATCCAGCAGGGGGTGATCATGAAGCGCCAGGGCGCCAAGATCGAACTGTGGGACAATCTGGCCGGCCTCTTCCGGCGAAAGCCGAAACCCGCCGAATAGCGCGTTCTTCGAGCCCCGCTCCGGCGGGGCTTTTGCTTTACACCGGGCGTCGGTGCGATAATCCGGATGCGGCGCGACACCAGGAGGCTGGCATGTATGGACCCAAACCCGAGGTCAAGCATCCCATCGACATGCACAAGCGCGTGGGGTTTCTCAGACCGCTGGTGGAGGCGCCGAACGTGGAGATCGGCGAATACACCTACTACGACGATCCCGAGGGCCCCGACGACTTCTACGCCAAGTGCGTCCTGCACCACTACGAGTTCATCGGCGACAAGCTGATCATCGGCAGGTTCTGTGCAATCGCGGAGGGAGCGCAGTTCATCATGAACGGCGCCAACCACGCCATGTCTGGCTTCTCCACCTATCCGTTCAACATCTTCGGCCATGGCTGGGAGAAAGGATTCGATCCGGAGAGCTGGACCCGCGAGCTGCGCGGCGACACGGTTGTCGGGCATGACGTGTGGATCGGCATGAAATCGGTGATTCTCCCGGGCATAAAGATCGGGACCGGCTCGATCATCGCCGCCAAGAGCGTGGTCAGCCGCGATGTACCGCCCTATTCCGTCGTAGCCGGCAATCCGGCCAAGGTGGTGAAGATGCGCTTCGACCGGCATACTGTCGCCCGCCTTCTCGATATCGCCTGGTGGGACTGGGAGCCTGAAAAGATCACCCGCAACGTCGACGCCATCCGCGGGAGCGACCTTGCAGCCCTGGAGCGAGCCACGTGAGCACCTCCGACACCGAGGCGCCCGAGGAAGCGGCGGCCCTGTTCCGCCGCGCGTGGATATTCATCCGCGGCGTGCCCTCCATGAAGTTCCTGCCGCCGGAGGGACCGCCCGAAATCGCGTTCGCCGGCCGGTCCAACGTCGGCAAGTCGTCGCTCATCAACGCGCTGGTTGCGCAGAAGGGGCTCGCGCGCACCTCCAACACGCCGGGCCGCACCCAGGAACTCAACTATTTCGTCCCGGACGGCTATTCGGGCGAGGCTGGCGACATGCCGCCCATCGCGCTGGTCGACATGCCCGGCTACGGCTTCGCGAAGGCCCCCAAGGAGCAGGTCGACCAATGGACGCGGCTTGTCTTCGATTATCTCAAGGGAAGGGTCACGCTGAAGCGCGTCTATGTGCTGATCGACGCCCGCCACGGCCTCAAGAAGATCGACGAGGAGGTGCTCGACCTGCTCGACAAGGCGGCGGTCTCATACCAGATCGTTCTGACCAAGGCCGACAAGATCAAGGAAGCCGGTGTGCGCCGGCTGGTGGCCGAGACGCTCGACAAGATCAGACGCAGGCCGGCGGCCTATCCGGAAGTACTAGCCACCTCCTCGGAAAAAGGCGAAGGGGTCGAGGACCTGCGCGCCGCGATCCTGGCGGCCGTTTCCGGCAGGTGAACATTCTTGCCGCAGCGGCAGTGGCGGTCAGGCCTGCGTGGGCTTGAAGTTTAGTGATACGCCATTGATGCAGTGCCGCTTGCCGGTGGGCGGCGGGCCGTCGTCGAAGATATGGCCAAGGTGCCCGCCGCAGCGCCTGCAGTGGCATTCCGTACGCACCATGAAGAAGGAGCGGTCCTCCCTGACGCCGATCGCATTGGGCAGCGCCTCCCAGAAACTCGGCCACCCCGTGCCTGAATCGTATTTTGCTGCGGAGGAATAGAGCGGCAGGTCGCAACCGGCGCAAGTGAAGACCCCGGCGCGTTTTTCCTTGTCGAGCGGACTACTGAAAGCGCGCTCGGTGTCTTCCTCGCGCAGCACTGCATACTGCGCGGGCGTCAGGATGGCGCGCCATTCCTCTTCTGTCTTCGTGATCTCGAAATTGCCTTCTGCGGCCGCCGCGGCAGGGCTCGTCGTGCGAGCCATCCATAGCGTTGCGGCGCCGCCTGCGACAGTCAGCGCACCTGCGCTTCCAAGCAAGAACTCGCGTCGTCTCATGGCAGGCATCTCCCGATCTATTCGGCTCATACAACATGAGCATGCTCGCGGCGTAATCAACTCGCGTTGATGACGCGACGCACGTAACAGAAAAGCCCGCTGCCGCCGAGGGAACGGCAGCGGGCCGTTCGCGCGGCTGCCCCAAGGGGGCCGCGCTTGCACTTAGGCTCAAGCCTTCGGCAGGAGCACGCGGTCGATCACGTGGATGACGCCGTTCGACTGCTTGACGTCGGCGATCGTCACGGTGGCGACCCCACCTGTCTCGTCGGTCAGCGTGATCTTGTCGCCATCCATCTTGGCCTGCAGGACGCAGCCGCCCACGGTGTTGACCGGATGGGTGCCGCCGTCGTCAGCGATCATCTTGCCGATGGCCTCCGACATCGCATCGGCCGCCACCACATGGTAGGTCAGCACCTTGGTGAGCTGGTCCTTGTTTTCAGGCTTGAGCAGGGTGTCGACCGTGCCGGCCGGCAGCGCGTCGAACGCCGCGTTCACCGGAGCGAACACGGTGAAGGGGCCCTCGCCCTGCAGCGTCTCGACCAGGCCGGCGGCCTGGACGGCGGCGACCAGCGTGGTGTGGTCTTTCGAGTTGACCGCATTCTCGACGATGTTCTTGTCGGCATACATCGCCGCTCCGCCAACCATGGGGTTCTGTGCGTAGGCCAGTCCGGCGAAGGCCGAAAGGGCAACGGCGGAGGCGAAAACGGTCGTGGTGAATGTGCGCATGGTCTGTAGCTCCTTCTTGGCTTTCCCTCTCGGGGAGACAGGCGGAGTCACGGGGAGATGCCGCGAGAAGTTTCAGCCGACGGAAAGAGCGCCTATCACATGGTCGTGAAGTGTGAGGGGGCGTGCCGGGCCAATACACGGCCGGGAGGGGACAGAGCTGCCCCCATTCTTCCTTTAACCCATTGAACTTCCACGACAATCGAAAAAAGTTCATCCCCACGTTTCGCACCGCCCGCATAATGGCGCCATCGCCCTCGCGGGAATCCGGTGCGCACCGGGGATCGGGGAGGGCGGCGGTGCCGGTTGGGCCGCGCTGCGGTAGCGCGGTTTGGGCGATGAGCCCCCACATCCGGGCCCTACAGGATGGACGCGCCCCGCCTATGGCCGGCGGAAGGTGAGAGCTTCCGAGCGTCGTCCCGCGAAGCTCCGGGAGACCGGAGCGGAGCGGGATCCACGGCATCCGGGGCAAGCCACCGGACGGGCGGCCGCGAGGTCGCACTGTTTTGCTAAGATGAGCGTCCGAACGGCCGCCCGTCTTCCCACCTTCCCGTCGTATCGGGAC
>JAEYRU010000179.1 GCA_023435335.1 Pseudomonadota bacterium | reverse complement strand
TTGGCCTGCGGGTGGCCGCCTGCTCGGTAATCACCAACCTGGCGGCCGGCATGACCGGCGGCGAACTCTCGCATCAGGAAACCAAGGACATGGCGCCGCGCGGCGGTGCGCGCCTGGCGGCGATCCTGAAGCAGATGTTTGCGGGGAGGCTGGAGTGACCGGCATGCTGCCGCAGGAGATTATCCGGAGGAAACGCGACGGCTGGCCGCTGTCCGAAGACGAACTCCGTGCCTTCGTGGCAGGACTGACCGATGGCTCGTTCAACGACGGCCAGGTGGCGGCTTTCGCCATGGCCGCCTTCCTCAACGGGCTCGGCCGCGAGGAGGCCATCACCCTTACTTTGGCGATGCGCGATTCCGGCGACGTGCTCGACTGGTCCGGCCTGCCAGGCCCCGTCACCGACAAGCACTCCACCGGCGGCGTCGGCGACAACGTCTCGCTCATGCTGGCGCCTATCGTTGCCGCCTGCGGCGCCTTCGTCCCGATGATCTCGGGCCGCGGCCTGGGTCACACGGGCGGTACGCTCGACAAGATGGACTCTATTCCCGGCTACGCCACCCAGCCCGACAACCGCCTTTTTCGCAAGGTCGTTCGCGAGGCCGGCTGCGCCATCATCGGCCAGACGGCGAAGCTTGCGCCCGCCGACAAGCGATTCTACGCCATCCGCGACGTCACCGGTACGGTCGAATCGATCCCGCTGATCACCGCCTCCATCCTGTCGAAGAAGCTGGCTGCCGGGCTGCAGTCGCTGGTACTCGACGTCAAGGCGGGTAATGGCGCCTTCATGGCCACGGCGAGGGATGCCGGTGCGCTGGCGAAGTCGCTGGTCGAGGTCGCCAACGGCGCAGGGCTGAAGACCACGGCGTTGATCACCGGCATGGACCAGCCGCTGGCATCCGCCGCCGGAAACGCGGTCGAGGTGCAAAACGCGGTCGGTTTCCTTACCGGCCGCCATCGCGACCCAAGGCTGGAGAAAGTAACGTTGGCGCTCGCCGCCGAGATGCTGGTCTCATCGGGGATTGCCGGCAGCGCCGCCGAGGGACAACGAGCGGCCCGCGAGGCGCTGAATGGGGGCCGCGCGGCCGATATCTTCGGCAGGATGGTGGCGCTTCTAGGCGGCCCGGCCGACTTCACCGAAAAGCCTGAGGCGTATCTGCCGCAAGCGGAGGTCGAACTCGCGGTGAAGGCGTCAAGGGCTGGCTACGTCGGCGCAGTTGAAACCCGCGACATCGGCCTCGCAGTGGTGACACTCGGCGGCGGCCGGACCGATCCCGCCGCCAGCATCGACCATGCCGTCGGCATTACGAGGCTTGTTCCGGTGGGTTCCGAGGTGCGGAAGGGCGATGCGCTGGCACTTATACATGCGAGGTCGAAGGGGCAGGCCGAGGATGCAGCGCGCGCGGTAACGGCGGCCTACGCGATCGAGGACGAGAAGCCGAAACCGGCGCGAGCCGTCCTGCGCCGCATTGCCGCTGCCTGACCGCTACTGCTCCAGAACCAGCGCACCGTTCTCGACGCGGAAGCCTGACAACCGTTTCAGGAAGCTCATTCCAACCAGCGTGCCGGACAGCGCCCGGTCGTCCAGGACCATGGCTTCCACGTTGTCGACCTGGATGCGCCCGATCTGGACGCGCTCGATCATCGCCGCCGCCGCCTTGACCGTTCCATTTGCGGTGTTCACCTCGTGGCGAAAATCGGCGGGGGTCAGGTTGATCCCGACCTGTCGCGCTGTGGTGCGGTTGATCGCTATCATCGTCGCGCCGGTGTCGACCAAAGCGTCGAGCGACCGGCCGTTGACCCTGAAATCGCCCTTGAAGTGCCCGCGCTCGTCGGCAGCGAGACGCACCTTGCGGCCGGTGATCTGTTCCTTCTGCGCCTCCAGCTTGGCCTGCTGGATGATTACCAGCGGCCGCTTGGGCTCCGGTTCAGGCGCGCGCTTCTCCACCGCGGACTTGACCATGTCGTGGAAGGCGTCCGGATTGCTCTCGTAGAAGATGGGTATCGAGGCCGAGCCGCCCGCGATGACGCCGACGATGAGGATTTTGCGCAGCATTTGACCGCCCTTGTTCGGGCGCAGTCTATGCGCGCGCGAATGAGCGACGGTTAATCCGCATCTCCCTCTGGGATCGCGGTTAACCGAACCTTACCGGCTTGCAGCGGCTATCGCGGCTTTACCCTGTCGAGATAGAGCTTCAGCCTCGCCGTACGCTCCTCGATCACCTCGGCGCGGCACGCGGGATAGCTGATGACCTGTCCTTCGCGACCGTATTCGCCGCTGGCCCAGAACATGCAAGATTTCTCCTTGTACGCGTTCCAGGCGCGCTGCTCCTCGAGCATGGCCTGCGCGGTCTCCCCGGCCAGCACGGAGCGCAGTTCCTTCCATGTGGCGTTCAGCGCGGCATCGGCGCGCTCGATCCACGCTGCGCCGCATTCGCTCCATGCCGCGTTAGTGGCGGCACCGGCACCAACGCATTTCTGATACTGCAAGTAGTCCGCGCGGGCGGGGGCGGAATGCATCGAGAGCGCGAAGGACGCTGCCGCGACCATGGGCACTATGCGCATGGGCCACCCCTTATTTCGTTCCGTACATGCGGTCGCCTGCGTCGCCGAGGCCCGGCACGATGTACCCATGATCGTTGAGATGGCTATCGATGGACGCCGTGAACACCGGCACTTCCGGGTGCGCGTTCGTAAAGCGCTCAATGCCCTCCGGCGCCGCCAGCAGGCAGACGTAGCGGATATTGGTCGCTCCGCGCGTCTGCAGCTTCTCGACTGCCGCGATCGCCGAATTGGCGGTGGCCAGCATGGGGTCGACCACGATCACGAGACGATCGCCGAGGTCGCTGGGCGCCTTGAAGAAATACTCCACCGCCTGCAGCGTATCAGGATCGCGGTAAAGCCCGATATGGGCCACCCGCGCCGCGGGCACCAAGTCGAGCATGCCGTCGAGCAGGCCGTTGCCGGCTCGCAGCACCGAAGCGAATACCAGCTTCTTTCCCTCCAGGGTCGGCGCCTGCATCGTCATCAGCGGCGTTTCGATCTCAACCGTGGTCATCTCCAGGTCGCGCGTCACCTCGTAGCAGAGAAGCAGCGAAATCTCCCGCAGCAGCCGCCGGAAACTCGCCGTCGAGGTCTCCTTCTTACGCATGATCGTCAGCTTGTGCTGCACCAGCGGATGGTCGACGACGGTGACGCTCTTCATTCGATTTCTCCGGAGAACCTGCGACGGCGCAATATTAGCCGCAACCCGCGCCGCGATACACCTCGGCCGTCGGCCCAGCCACAGCTTTGTCGAGTCACGCGGGAGCGGAGGCGTCCACCTGCGCCAGCAGCGCTGTCCTTGTCTCCTCATCCACGAACGCCGCCTCGATCGCCGTCCGCGTGACTTCCGCCAGCGCGGCCTCCGATATTCCGAAGTGTTCCGCCGCCACATCGTATTCGCGCTTCAGCGAGGTCCAGAAGTAGGGCGGATCGTCGGAGTTCAGCGTCACCTTGCAACCCGCCGCCATCAGCTTCGGGAACGGATGCTCGGCAAGGCCGCGGAATACCTTCAGTTCGATATTCGACATGGGGCAGACCTCCAGCACGACCGCCTCGTCGGCAATGCGCCTTACCAGATCGGGGTTCTCAATGGCGCGCACGCCGTGGCCGATGCGCGCGGGCCGAACATGATCGAGGGCGTCGGCGACGCTCTGCCAGCCGGCCAGTTCGCCGGCGTGGATCGTTATCCCGAGCCCCGCCTCGCGTGCGACATCGAAGGCTAGCGCAAAATCTCTCACCGCGCCGAATCGCTCGTCGCCGGCCATGCCGTAGCCCGTCACCAGCGGATGGCCGCATTGTGCCGCGAAACGCGCCGCCGCCACGACCGATTCCACGCCGAAATGGCGCACGCCGGTGACGATCATGCGGCCTTCGATCCCCGTCGCCTCCCTGGCGCGCAGAATGCCCTCGCCCAGCGCATTGGTATAGGCTTGCGGCGAGAGCCCTGCCTGGCGCGCATGGTCCGGAGAGATGAAGACCTCCGAATAGATCGCGCCGTCCCGCGCCAGGCCGGTCAGGTAGAATTCCGCCAGCCGCGCATAGTCCTCCTCGTCGCGGAAGAGGTTCGCGGCGAAGTCGTAGGCGGCCAGGAAACTGCTGAAATCCTGCCAGACGAACGAACCGTCGCGGATGAACGCGGAGGTGTCGGCGCCGTATTTGCGCGCCTGCGCCTCGACCAGCTCCGGCGCGGCCGCACCTTCGATATGGCAATGCAGTTCCGCTTTGGGCAGTTCCGCTCTAGGCACCATGTGACGCCCCCACTCGCCGCTTCGGCGCGGCCGTTCATCGCGGCCGGGACAATAGCGTCTGCGGATTCGATGGGCTATGGTCCCGCCGGCTTTTGACAGGAAAATGCTTGATGTCGGACGAACGTACCACCGCGGCGGGAGGCATGGAGACGTCCTACGGCTTCCGCCGTGTCGGCGAGGGCGAGAAGCAGGGCCTCGTCAACGAGGTGTTCCACCGCGTTGCGGGACGCTACGATCTGATGAACGACCTGATGTCTGGCGGCCTGCACCGGCTGTGGAAGGATGCCATGGTGGCGTGGCTCAATCCGCCGGCGCGACCCGGCTGGAGGCTGCTGGACGTGGCCGGAGGCACCGGCGACATCGCGTTTCGCGTGGTCGAGGCATCGCAGGGCAACGCTCATGCCACCGTTCTCGACATTAATGGGTCGATGCTGGAAGTCGGACGCGAAAGGGCCGCAAAACGCGGGCTTGCCGGCAATGTGGACTTCATCGAGGCGAATGCGGAGGAACTGCCTTTCGAGAGCGGCAGCTTCGACGCCTACACGATAGCCTTCGGCATCCGCAACGTGCCCCGCATCGAGCGTGCGCTGGAGGAAGCGCATCGGGTGCTGAAGCCGGGCGGGCGCTTCCTCTGCCTCGAATTCTCCGAAGTGGACATGCCAATACTGGAGAAGGCCTACGAGGCCTGGTCATTCAATGTGATCCCCCGCATCGGCGAGATCGTCGCGGGGGACGGCGAGCCCTACCGCTATCTCGTGGAATCGGTGCGCAAGTTCCCGAACCAGCACAATTTCGCCGCCATGATCTCGCGCGCCGGATTCGGCCGCGTTACCTGGCGCGACTATTCCGGCGGCATCGCCGCGCTTCATTCCGGCTGGAAGACCTGAGAGACCATTGAGCACCATCAGCGCATATTTCCGGCTGCTGCGCGCGGGCTGGATCATGGTCCGCGAAGGCGTGGTTGCGGCACTGCCCGGCGACCAGCTCGACGGACTGCCCCGTACGGCGTGGCGCGTCGCCAGGGTCCTTGCCCGCCGCCGGTCCCGCCGGCGCGATCGAACCGAGCGCATCGGCAGGGCCGTGGAACGGCTTGGCCCCTCCTACGTCAAGCTGGGCCAGTTCCTAGCGACACGCCCGGATGTGGTGGGCGCGGACCTCGCCATGGACCTCGCCCGCTTGCAGGACCGGATGGAGACGTTCCCTACGGCCGACGCCGTGGCGGCGGTCCAGGGTTCGCTCGGCCGGCCGATAGGCGATCTCTTCCTCGAGTTCGGAGAGCCGGTCGCAGCGGCATCCATAGCGCAGGTTCACCCCGCGTTCGTCGACCGCGACGGGCTCCGCACCCGCGTCGCCGTGAAGGTGATCCGCCCGGGCGTGCGTCACCGCTTCTTCAACGACCTCGAGAGCTATTTCCTCGCCTCGCGCCTGCAGGAGCGTTTCATCCCCTCGGCACGTCGGCTCAAACCGGTGGAAGTCACGAGGCTGTTGGCCCAGACCACCAGAATGGAGATGGACCTGCGCCTGGAGGCCGCGGCCCTCTCCGAACTCGCCGAAAACACGCGCGAGGATCCCGGCTTCCGCGTCCCATGGGTGGACTGGGAGCGCACCGGCCGCGACGTGGTCACGCTCGAATGGGTCGACGGCCTCAAGATGTCGGACGTCGAGCGTCTGCGTAACGCGGGTCACGATCTCGAGCGTCTCGCCGCCACCCTGGTGCAGTCGTTCCTCCGTCACACCCTGCGTGACGGCTTCTTCCATGCCGACATGCATCCCGGCAATCTTTTCGTCGAGCCGGACGGCACCATCGTCGCTGTCGATCTCGGCATCGTCGGCCGCCTCGGCAAGAAGGAGCGCCGCTTCCTCGCCGAGATTCTCTACGGCTTCATCACCCGCGACTATGCGCGGGTGGCCGAGGTGCATTTCGAAGCCGGCTACGTGCCGCGCACGCACGACGTTCTGGCCTTCGCGCAGGCAATCCGCGCCATCGGCGAACCTATCCATGGGCAGCCGGCCGAAAGCATCTCAATGGCGCGGCTTCTGACCCTGCTGTTCGAGATCACCGAGCTGTTCGACATGGCCACGCGCCCTGAGTTGCTGATGCTGCAGAAGACCATGGTTGTGGTCGAGGGCGTTGCGCGCACACTCGATCCGCATTTCAACATGTGGAAGACCTCGGAACCCGTGGTGGGCCACTGGATCCGCGATAATCTGGGCCCGCGCGGCATTCTGTCGGACGTCCGCGACGGCACCGCCGCGCTGGTTTCGCTCGCCCGCCAGGCCCCGGACATCGCCGCCCGCACAGAGCGCCTGTCGCGCGAGATCGACGCGATGGCCGAGCATGGCCTCCGCTTCGATGCCGACACCACCGAGAGGATCGGCCGTGCCGAGGCGCGCCACACCCGCTCCGGCCGGGTGGCGCTCTGGGTGATCGCGATCACCTTGGTTTTCATTGCATGGCAGTTGGCTTAGCGGATGGGTGCATTGTCGTCGGCGTTCCGATGCCCTGCCGGTGGCGCGCAACCTGCCGCTGCTTTTCAAGGACGACGATTTCGTTCATACGGACGTGAAGCCGGCGCTTCCGCCGGCATGACCGTGTGGGGCGAATGACTCTCTCCGGCAAGCGCATCCTGCTCATAATCGGCGGCGGCATTGCAGCCTACAAATGCCTCGACCTGATCCGCCGCCTGCGCGAGCGCGGGGCGGCCGTGCGCTGCGTGATGACGGCCGCCGCGAAGGAATTCGTCACGCCGCTCGCTGTCGGCGCGCTGTCGGCGGATCACGTCTTCACCGATCTCTTCGACCGGCAGGACGAGCACGATGTCGGGCATATCCGCCTGTCGCGCGAGGCCGACCTGCTGATTGTCGCGCCGGCGACCGCCGACCTGATGGCGAAGATGGCGCATGGGCTCGCCAACGACCTCGCCTCCACGGTGCTGATGGCGACCGACAAGCCGGTTCTTGTCGCGCCCGCCATGAACCCGCGCATGTGGGATCATCCCGCTACCCGCCGCAACCGCGAGGCGCTTGCCCGTGACGGCGTCCGCTTCGTCGGTCCCAACCGTGGCGAGATGGCCGAGAGCGGCGAGGCCGGCGAGGGCCGCATGGCAGAGCCGCTGGAGATCGTCGCGGCTGTCGAGGCATTGCTCGACGGATCGCCGAAGCCACTAGCTGGCAAGAGGATCGTGGTGACGTCCGGCCCCACCCACGAGCCCATCGACCCGGTGCGCTTCATCGCCAACCGTTCCTCCGGCAAGCAGGGTCATGCGATCGCCGCCGCGCTCGCCAGCATGGGCGCTGACGTGCGCCTCGTTTCCGGCCCGGTTTCCATTCCGGATCCGGCGGGCGTAACGACGGTCCACGTGGAAAGCGCCCGCCAGATGGCTGCGGCGGTAGAGCAACTGCTTCCCGCCGACGCCGGCATCTTCGTCGCGGCGGTGGCCGACTGGC
The DNA here is from genome assembly GCA_023435335.1 of Pseudomonadota bacterium. Taxonomy (GTDB): domain Bacteria; phylum Pseudomonadota; class Alphaproteobacteria; order Rhizobiales; family Rhizobiaceae; genus RCIO01. The sequence goes on along the minus strand of JAEYRU010000179.1, from coordinate 1,201 downwards.
GACCGGAGGCGGAGACCGGACAGAAGATCAAGAAGAAGCCGGGCGAGGCCGCGCCCGCCTTGGCTTTGACCGAGAACCCGGACATCCTCTCGACCGTCGGGCACCATCCGCAGCGTCCTCGCCTCGTCGTCGGTTTTGCCGCCGAGACGGGCAACGTGATCGAGCACGCGCGCGCCAAGCTGGCGAGGAAGGGCGCCGACCTGATCGTCGCCAACGACGTGTCGCATTACAGCGGCATCGGACCGGCCGGCGTCATGGGTGGCGACCGCAACCGCGTACGCATCGTCTCCGCGGAAGGCCTCGAGGAATGGCCCGAAATGGGCAAGGACGAGGTCGCGGAAAAGCTGGCCGCGCTTGTTGCAGGACGTTTGGCCGGCCAATGACTGCCATCCCCGTTCTCCAGGGAGAGCGTGTCCGCCTGCGCGAGCACAGGGTGGACGATCTCGAGGCCTACGCGGCGCTGTGGTCGAACGAGGAAGTGGTTCGTTTCATCGGCGGCAAGCCACTCGGTCGGGATGATTGCTGGGGGCGGATTCTGCGCACTCGCGGGATGTGGGCGATCCTGGGCTTCGGCTTCTGGATTATTGAAGATCGGCGGACGGGCGTGCTGATCGGCGAGGCTGGACTGATGGACATGAAGCGCGAGATCGAACCGTCGCTCGACGGAACGATCGAGGCGGGCTGGGCTCTTCTTCCGGCCGTGCACGGGCAGGGGTTTGCGGGCGAGGCGATGCGCCTCGTTCTCGACTGGGGCGACCGCAATCTGCCTGGCGTACCGCAGAGTTGCATCGTCTCAGAAGGGAACGAGCCTTCGCTGCAGCTAGCTGCACGGCTGGGTTTCACGCGAAGCGGGCGCGGCACGTACAGGGACGCGACCCTTATCCATTTCCGGCGGGCTGCCTTTTCATCGCGCTGACGGCGCTGCGATCGTGGGCGGCGCTCGCGACTTCATGTCCCTCCGGCCTTGCAGAAGTAGCCGGAGATGAGCTCGGAAGAGGTGGTTAGTGACTGTCCTGAACGGTCAGGCGCTGGTCGTGCGTCCCAGCGCCACGCCATGGGCATCCTCGGCTTCGGCCCTCACCTTCTGGATTGCCAGGTCGATGGTGCCGAGGCCGGGACCGGACTCGTTCTCCGTCTCGCGCTGCCGCGCAAGCGCCTTGCGGCGCATCTCTTCGAGAAGATTGAGTTTCTCGGCTTTCGT
>JAEYRU010000218.1 GCA_023435335.1 Pseudomonadota bacterium | reverse complement strand
GAGTTCTCCGACACTGTCACCAGAAAACATCGGCGGACAAAATTTTGACGTTTACGCAAACGTCAAAATTTGTTAGAAGAATCGGCATACAGTTTCCATAAAGGTCCCGGGTGCCCGCCCGGGGCTCCCGTCTGCTTGCTGGAGGAAGCTCATGCCGACCTACAAGGCTCCGGTGCAGGACACGCTGTTTGTCCTCAACGACGTGCTCGGCTACGAGCGGTATTCGAACCTGCCCGGTTTTTCCGACGCCACTCCTGACATTCTGGAAGCGATCCTCTCCGAGGGCGCCAAGTTCGCCGAGAATGTCCTGCACCCGCTGAACCGGGTCGGAGACATGGAAGGCTGCCAGCGCCATGACGACGGCTCGGTGACGACGCCGACAGGCTTCAAGGACGCGTACGACCAGTACCGCGAAGGCGGCTGGATCGGCCTGGCCGTGCCCCCGGAATACGGCGGGCAGGGGCTGCCCTATTCGGTCCATACCGCCGTCGGCGAGTTCATGTCGTCGGCCAACATGTCGCTGATGATGTATCCCGGTCTTACGCAGGGCGCGATCGCCGCGATCATCGCGCACGGTTCCGACGAGCAGAAGCAGACCTGGCTGCCGAAGATGGTGGAGGGCACCTGGACCGGCACCATGAACCTGACCGAGCCGCATTGCGGTACCGACCTCGGGCTGCTGCGCACCAAGGCCGTTCCGGCCGGCGACGGCAAGTACAGGATTTCCGGGCAGAAGATATTCATCTCCGCCGGCGAGCACGACATGAGCGAGAACATCGTGCATCTCGTGCTGGCCCGCATCGAGGGCGCGCCCGAGGGCGTGAAGGGCATCTCGCTTTTCATCGTGCCGAAGTTCGTTCTCGACGCGGACGGGAATCCGGGCGAGCGCAACGCGGTGACCTGCGGCTCCATCGAGGAGAAGATGGGCATCCACGGCAACTCGACCTGCGTCATGAACTACGACGAGGCCGAAGGCTATCTGATCGGCGCCGAGAACGGCGGCCTGAAGGCCATGTTCGTCATGATGAACGAGGCGCGGCTCGGCGTCGGCTTGCAGGGCCTTTCGATCTCCGAGGTTGCCTACCAGAACGCGGCGAACTACGCGCGCGAACGCATCCAGGGTCGCGCGTTGTCGGGTGCCAAGGCGCCGGACAAGAAGGCGGATCCGATCATCGTCCACCCGGACATCCGCCGCTCGCTGATGACCATGAAGGCGTTCAATGAGGCCGGCCGCGCGCTCATGCTGTGGAGCGCGATCAAGTCGGACGTCGCGCACCGCTCGGGCGACGAGAAGGACCGCCAGCACGCCGACGACCTGCTCGGGCTGATGACGCCGATCCTCAAGGGGGTGCTGACCGACAAGGGCTTCGAGCACGCCGTGATGGCGCAGCAGGTGTTCGGCGGCCACGGCTACATCGAAGAGCACGGCATGAGCCAGTTCGTGCGCGATGCGCGCATCGCGCAGATCTACGAGGGCGCCAACGGCATCCAGGCGCTCGACCTCGTCGGCCGCAAGCTGGCGCAGAACGGCGGCCGCGCCGTGCAGGCCTTCTTCAAGGAGGTCGGCGACTTCTGCGAGGAGAACCGTTCCGACGAGAAGATGGCGCCCTTCACCAAGGCGCTGAAGAAGGGCCTCAACGACCTGCAGGCGGCGACTATGTGGCTGATGCAGAACGCCATGCAGAAGCCCGACAATGCCGGCGCGGCCTCCACCGACTACCTGCACCTCTTCGGGCTCGTGGCGCTGGGCTACATGTGGGCGCAGATGGCGAGGACGGCGCAGGCGAAACTCGCCGAGGGCGCGAACGGCTCGTCCTCCTTCTACGAGAACAAGCTGGTCACCGCGCGCTTCTACATGGAGCGGCTGATGCCGGAGACCGGCATGCGTCTGGCCCGCATCTCGGCGGGCGCGGATTCGATGATGGAACTGGCTGCCGAGGCGTTTTGAGTGATCCAGCGTCCGGCAGGTCTGTTCAAGTTTGAACTTTCTTGCTAGAGCCGTGACAGCACGCAATCGGGGAGCAGTCCGTGGCCAGTGATCCAGCCTCCATCCTTCAGGTGCCCAAGCCGTCCTGGGCCGGTGAAGACGTCGCCATGCTCTACGACATGGCGGCGAAGTTCCTGGAGACCGAGATCGCGCCGAAATACGACGAATACGAGAAGGCCGAGATCGTCGAGCGGGCGGCATGGGAAAAGGCGGGCGCCGCCGGCCTCCTTTGCGCCTCGATGCCCGAGGAATATGGCGGCTCGGGCGGGACCTACGCGCATGAGAGCGCCATCGCCGAGGCGCTCGGCCATGTCGGCACCGACGGCTTCGGCATCGCGCTGCACAATGCGATCGTCGCGCCCTACATCCTCCATTACGGTTCCGAGGAGCAGAAGAAGCGCTGGCTGCCGCGCATGGCGACAGGCGAGCTGATCGGCGCCATCGCCATGACGGAACCGGGCGCCGGCTCCGACCTGCAGGGCGTCAAGACGCGCGCCGAGAAGCACGGCAACCAGTATTCCATTTCCGGCTCCAAGACCTTCATCACCAACGGCCAGAACGCCAACCTCATCATCGTGGTGGCCAAGACCGACCCCTCGCAGGGCGCCAAGGGCACGTCGCTGATCGTGGACGAAACCGACGAGGTGGAAGGGTTCGAGCGCGGACGCAACCTCGACAAGATCGGGCTCAAGGCCAACGACACGTCCGAACTGTTCTTCAACGACGTGCGCGTGCCGACCGCCAACCTGCTCGGCCGGGAAGAGGGACAGGGTTTCGTCCAGCTCATGCAGCAGCTCCCGCAGGAGCGGCTGCTGGTCGGCGCGCAGGCGATCTCCATGGCCGAGCGGGCGCTGGCCGTCACCGTCGACTACGTGAAGGAGCGCAAGGCCTTCGGCAAGGCGGTCATCGACTTCCAGAACACGCAGTTCAAGCTGGCGGAGCTGAAGACGGAAGTGACCATCGGGCGCGTCTTCTACAACGACTGCGTGGCGCGCCATATCGACGGCGGGCTCGATCCGGTCACCGCGTCGATGGCGAAATACTGGCTGAGCGACCTGCAGTGCAAGGTCGCCGACGAATGCCTCCAGCTCTTCGGCGGCTACGGCTACATGAACGAGTATCCGATCGCCCGCATGTGGCGCGACGCCCGCGTGCAGCGCATCTACGGCGGCACCAACGAGATCATGAAGCTGCTCATTTCGAGGAGTTTGTAGACATGTCGCAACATCAGGCCACGATCTCGTGGACGGCCCCCGAAGCCGAGGAATTCCTGCGCGGCCACTACAGCCGCGTGCACGACATCAGCTTCGACGGCGGCGCCGTGGTGCAGGGCTCGGCCGCCCCCGGCGCGGTGCGCGCACCCTGGTCGTCGGAGGCGGCGATCGACCCGGAGGAGTTCTTCGTCGCGTCGCTCTCCTCCTGCCACATGCTCTGGTTCCTGGATTTCGCGCGCCGCGCCAAGGTGGCCGTGCGCAGCTATCGCGACGAGGCGGTCGGCGACCTCGGAAAGCTCGAGGACGGACGCATCGCCATGACGCGCGTCGTGCTGCGGCCGCTCGTCGACTGCGACGCCGACGAGGCGACGCTGGAGCATCTGCACCACCAGGCACACGAAGCCTGCTTCATCGCAAACTCGGTGAAGGCCGAGGTGGTGGTCGAGCCGCGTCATGGGGGGAACGGCTGACATGGCCGAATTCACGCTTTATTGCTTCTCGGAGAGCGGCAATTCCTACAAGGTGGCGCTGATGCTGGCGCTGTGCGGGGCGGACTGGGAGCCGAAGGGCGTGAAGTTCTTCGGCGGCGAGACGCGTTTGCCCGAATACCGCGCCGTCAACGTGATGGGCGAGGCACCGGTGCTGGTGCATCATCGCGCTGATGGCGACTTCACGCTCAGCCAGTCGGGCGCGATCCTGATCTACCTGTCCCGCCATTTCGGCAAGTTCGGCCATCAGACCGAGGCGGAGGAATACGAGATCCTGCGCTGGATCCTTTTCGACAACCACAAGCTGACCAGCTACACTGCGACCGAGCGCTTTATGCGCCATTTCCGCGGCAAGGCGGGCGATCCGGCCGCCGAGTTCATATATTCCCGGGCGCAGGACGCGTGGAAGATACTTGACACGCACCTGACCGGCCGCGAATGGGTGGCCGCCAGCCGCCCGACCATCGCCGACCTGTCGCTCTGCGGCTATCTCTTCTGGCCGCAGCAGATCGCCGCCGACTGGTCCGACTACCCGGCCGTTTCGGCCTGGCTGGAGCGCATAAAGGCGCTGCCGGGCTGGGCGATGCCGGAAGACCTGATGCCCTCGGGCATGTGAACGAATTCGAACCCGGCCGGGCCGCGAGTCGGCCTGGCGTGAAGGAAGGAGACTCCCATGGCAGACGCATATGTCTATGACGCGGTGCGCACCCCGCGCGGGCGCGGCAAGAAGGACGGATCGCTGCACGAGGTGCCGGCGGTACGCCTCGGCGCCAAGGTGCTGGAGGCGGTGCGCGACCGCAACGAACTGGACACCAGCCTCGTCGACGACATCGTCTTCGGTTGCGTCGATCCGGTAGGCGAGGCTGGCTCGGTCATCCCGCGCGCTTCCGCTTTCGAGGCGCGCTACGCCACCGAGGCTCCAGGCATCCAGCTGTCCCGCTTCTGCGCGTCCGGCCTCGACGCCATCAACCTGGGCGCAGCCAAGATCGCCGGCGGCTCGGACGACATCGTGATCGCCGGCGGCGTGGAATCGATGTCGCGCGTCGGCATGGGAATGTCGGGCGGCGCCTGGTTCATGGACCCGTCGGTGGGCCTTCCCTCCTATTTCGTGCCGCAGGGCGTCTCGGCCGACCTGATCGCCACCAAGTACGGCTTCTCGCGCGACGACGTGGACGCCTATTCGGTGGAGAGCCAGAAGCGCGCCGCCAAGGCCTGGGAGAAGGGTTACTTCAAGAACTCGGTCGTGCCGATCAAGGACCAGAACGGCCTCACCATCCTCGACCATGACGAGCACATGCGGCCCGGCACCGACATGCAGGCGCTCGCCTCGCTCAACCCGTCCTTCGTCATGCCGGGCGAGATGGGCGGCTTCGACGCCGTCGCCGTGCAGCGCTACCCCGAAGTCGAGGCGATCAAGCATGTCCACCATGCCGGCAACTCCTCCGGCATCGTGGACGGCGCCGCGGCGGTGCTGCTCGGTTCCAAGAAGGGCGGCAAGGCGATGGGGCTGAAGCCGCGCGCCCGCATCCGCGCCTTCACCAATATCGGCTCCGAGCCGGCGATCATGCTGACCGGTCCGGTCGACGTGACGGAGAAGCTGCTCAAGCGGGCAAAGATGACGATCGACGACATCGACCTGTTCGAGCTCAACGAGGCATTCGCCTCGGTCGTCCTGCGCTACATGCAGGCCTTCGACATCGACCACGACAAGATGAACGTCAACGGCGGCGCTATCGCCATGGGCCATCCGCTCGGCGCTACCGGCGCGATGATCTTCGGCACCGTGCTCGACGAACTCGAGCGGCGCGATCTGAACACGGCGCTGGTGACGCTCTGCATCGGCGCGGGCATGGGCACCGCGACCATCATCGAGCGCGTCTGATCCGGCCGGAAGGAGATTGGGAAATGGCTGACTACAAGAACTTCACGGTCGAGACCGACGCCGACGGCATCGCGCTCGTGACCTGGGACAGCCCGGGCAAGACGATGAACGTCTTCACCGAGGAGGTGATGGACGAACTGGACAAGATCATCGACCAGGTGGCCGGCGACGAGAAGATCAAGGGCGCGGTCATCACGTCCGGCAAGGACAGCTTCTCCGGCGGCGCCGACCTGACGATGCTTCAGAAGATGCTGGGCATCTACAGGGCCGAGGCGAAGAAGAATCCGGAAGCCGCAACCAAGCTGCTGTTCGACGGCGCAGGCCGCATGAGCTGGCTCTGGCGCAAGCTGGAGACCTGCGGCAAGCCGTGGGTCTCGGCGATCAACGGCACCTGCATGGGCGGCGCGTTCGAGCTGTCGCTCGCCTGCCACGGCCGCGTGGCTGCCGACAGCGACAAGGTGAAGATGGCGCTGCCCGAGGTGAAGGTGGGCATCTTCCCGGGGGCCGGCGGCACCCAGCGCGTGCCCCGCCTGACCGACGGGCAGCAGGCGCTGCAGATGCTCACCTCCGGGCAGAACCTCTCGCCCAAGAAGGCGAAGTCGATGGGCCTGATTCACGAGATCGCCGCGCCCGACCAACTGATCGAGACTGCCAAGGGCATGATCAGGAATGGCCTGAAGCCTGTGCAGCCCTGGGACGAGAAGGGTTTCAAGCTGCCGGGCGGGCCGGTCTATTCGGCCGCCGGGGCGAACCTGTGGCCGCCGGCCATCGCCATCCTGCGCCGCGAGACCTACGGCAACTACCCGGCCGCGAGCGCCATCCTGAAATGCGTCTACGAGGGCCTGCTGGTTCCCTTCGACACGGCGCTCAGGATCGAACAGCGCTACTTTACCGAGATCCTGCGCTCGACCGAGGCCGCGATGATGGTGCGCTCGCTCTTCGTCTCGCTGCAGGAACTCAACAAGGGCGCCCGCCGACCCGAGGGCGTGCCGGAGACGAAGTTCAAGAAGATCGGCGTGCTTGGCGCCGGCTTCATGGGCGCGGGTATCGCCTACGTGACCGCCAAGGCCGGCATCCCGGTGGTGCTGCTCGACCGCGACATGCCGTCGGCTGAGAAGGGCAAGCAGCACTCCGCTGACCTGATGGACGGGCTGATCAAGAAGGGCCGCGCCACGGAGGACGACAAGCAGAAGCTGCTCGCGCTGCTGACGCCGACCGACGATTACGGCCAGCTCGAAGGCTGCGACATGGTGATCGAGGCCGTGTTCGAGGACAGCGAGATCAAGAAGGGCGTGACCGAGAAGGCGGAAGCCGTGCTCAAGAAGGGGGCGATCTTCGCCTCCAACACGTCGACCATTCCGATCACGGCGCTGGCGAAGAACTCGTCGCGGCCGAAGGACTTCATTGGTATCCACTTCTTCTCGCCGGTCGACAGGATGATGCTGGTCGAGATCATCCTCGGCAAGAAGACCGACGACAAGGCGATCGCGGTGGCCATCGACTATGTTCGGGCGATCAAGAAGACGCCGATCGTGGTCAACGACACGCGCGGCTTCTACGTGAATCGCTGCGTGCTGCGCTACATGGCCGAGGCCTTCCAGATGCTGATCGAGGGCGTTCCGCCGGCGATGATCGAGAATGCGGCGAAGATGGCCGGCATGCCGGTGGGTCCGCTGGCGCTCACCGACGAGACGGCGATCGACCTCGCCCAGAAGATCATGAAGCAGACGATCCGCGACCTCGGCGAGAAGGCCGTGCCGGCCGACCAGTTCGAGCTGATCAACACGATGGTCGACAAGCACGGGCGCCACGGCCGCAAGAACGGCAAGGGCTTCTACGACTATCCGGCAAAGCCTGCGAAGAAGCACCTCTGGCCGGGCCTGAAGGACCTCTACCCGCAGCAGGATCCGGACCGGATCGACGTCGAGGAGCTGAAGCAGCGCTTCCTCGTCACCATCGCGCTGGAGGCAGCGCGCGTGATGGAGGAGGGCATCGTCATCGATCCGCGCGAGGCGGATGTCGGCTCGATCCTCGCCTTCGGCTTCGCGCCCTATACGGGCGGCGCGCTCTCCTACATCGACGGGATGGGGCTGGAGAAGTTCCTGAAGCTCGCCAAGGGGCTGCAGAAGAAATACGGCGCGCAGTTCAAGGCGCCGAAGCTGCTGGCCGACATGGCCGCCAAGGGCGAGACCTTCTACGACCGTTTCGACCCATACGCGAAGGGCGCGGCGAAGAAGGCGGCGTAGCAGCGACCCTCCTCCTCAAAGGGGAGGGTAGACACTCGTCGGCGATTGGATGGGTTGGCTCCAGGCGGCCTTGCGCGGCATGGACCTATCCATCCGCCTCGCTTCGCTCGGCGTCCTCCCCAAGGGGGAGGGAAACTTCGGAGCAACGTCATGTACGTCTGGGGACGCCTTGCCAGGATGGCGTTGACCGCGAAGTCCCGCGGCCGATACCGCATGGGAGATGAAAGCAGGCTGTCGTTCCGCTGCCTCCCGACCGACATCGACTCCAACTTCCATCTCAACAATGCTCGCTACATGATGATGGCCGACGTCGGCCGCATCGACATCTTCATCCGCGCCGGCCTGCTCGGCCACGCCCGCAAGCAGGGCTGGGCGCCGATGATGGGCGGCCTGCAGGCCGTCTATGTCCGCGAGATCCGGCTCTGGAAGAAGTTCGACGTGGTCTCCACGCTCGAGACCTGGGAAGACACGCAGGTCATCGGCCGTCACCGCTTCGAACTGGAGGACGGCCAGACCGCGGCGCTGGTGATGACCACCGCCGGCATCTACAATTTCCGCGAACGGCGCTTCATGCCGATCGACGAGATCGTCGCGGAACTCGGGCACAGGATCGCGCCGCGCCCGCCGAGCGAGGAGGAGCGCATATTCATGGCCTCGCATGCGGGGCTGAGGAAGCTGGCCAAGCGCGCATCCTGATTGCGGCGCAAGCCCGCGTAACGCTGGACAAGGCTGCGATCTGCCTTTAACAAGACAAAAGGCATTTTTTCCTCTCGCAGGGACGCGCCATGCTTTCGCACGAACAGGTATGGGCCGCGATCGACGCGCTGGCGGCGCGGCACTCGCTGTCGGCCTCCGGCCTGGCGAAGCGCGCGGGCCTGGATTCGACCGCGTTCAACAAGTCGAAGCGGCGTTCCGTGGACGGCCGCCCGAGGTGGCCCTCGACCGAGTCGCTTGCCAAGATCATGGAGGCGACGGGAGAAACGCTGGACGAGTTCCTGGCGCTCGTCCAGGGAGGCGCACCGCGTCCGGCCGCGAACCAGAACAACCGGCCCGCGCCCATCCCCTTGCTCGGCTTTGCGCAGGCGGGCGCCGGCGGCTTCTTCGACGATGCCGGCTTTCCGGTGGGACAGGGCTGGGAGATCGTGGAATTCCCGACCGCCTCCTCCGAGGGATCCTACGCGCTCAAGGTGCAGGGCGATTCCATGCTGCCGCTCTACCGCGACGGCGACGTGCTGATCGTGCAGCCGGGCGCCACCGTGCGCCGCGGCGATCGCGTGGTGGTCAAGACCACGGACGGCGAGGTGATGGCCAAGATCCTGGTCCGCCAGAATGCCAGGGGCATAGAGCTCCTCTCGCTCAATCCCGAGCATCCCAACCGGCAGATACCGGCGGGCGGGATCGAGTGGATCGCGCGCATCGTCTGGGCGAGCCAGTAGAAGGATGCGGCGGACGGCGATCGCGCTGTCGGCCGCCGGCGTGCTCGCCGTCGCGGGCGCCATGTTGGTGCTGCGCGGGCATCTCGTGCCCGAACCTGAACCGGCAACCGAGCGGGCCGCCGTTGCGGAGGAGACGGCCGACGCATCGCGGCCGCCGCGTCCTGCCGAGGAATTTGCCAAGCAGGCACGTGTCCGCCCAGTTGCGCCAGAGGTCGTAGCGCAGCCGCAGGTTGCGCCCGAAGAACTGCAGCGCGTCGCGCCGCGCGCCGCCCTCAGCAGGTTCGGCCAGCCGCTGCCGCCCCGCCGGCGCAATCACGGCCGGATATTCCGGCCGCTCATCACGGAAGCCGGCCGCGTCAACGGCTCGGGCCTCACGGTCACCATCGCCGGCATCGAAATCACCCCGGCGGACGAGACCTGCGTGGACGCCGAGGGGCAGAGCTGGTCCTGCGGCATCAGGGCGCGCACGGCCTTCCGCGCCTTCGTGCGCGGCCGGGCGCTCGCCTGCGACCTGCCCGAGGAACTCGAGGAAAAGCACTATACGGTCGCATGCTCGCTCGGAAAGCAGGACGTCGGCGCATGGCTGGTCGAACGCGGCTGGGTGAGGGCCTCGCGCGACGGCCCTTATCGAGAAGCGGAAGATACCGCGCGTGCCGAGGGCAGGGGCATGTTCGGGCCGGCGCCGGTTCTCCAGGCGGGCGACGGGCCGGCTGCCCAGGACATCGCCCAGCCGATCGACATGACGCCGCTCTTTCGCGACTGATCAGGCGGCGAGTTCGCCGGCCAGCGCCTTCTCGATCAGCGCACGGGTTTCCGAAACACCGTACAGCGCCGCGAATGAGCCGAAGCGCGGGCCGCGCTCCTGGCCGATGACGATCTGGTAGATCATCTGGAAGAATGCGCCGGACACGCCCGGCCCGCCGCTCGGGCTCTGGCGCGCATGGTCCTGGTAGCGTTCGATTCCGCGCGCCACGTCGAGCGCGGCGTTCTGGATCGTCTCCCCGTCGGCGCCGGCAGGCAAAGTCGCCAGCTTGTCCACAAGCGCCTGCAAAGCCGCAACTTCGACCTCATCGGGCGCGCGGAACCGCTTCGCCGGTTTCACGAAGTCGTCGAAGTAGCGGATGGCGTAGCCGACCAGCCGATCGAGTTCCGGGTGGTTCTGCGCCGTGACGCCGGGCGCGTGCCGCGAAATGAATCCCCAGAGCACGGCCTTGTCATGCGCATTCGATGCGCTGACCAGGTTGAGCAGCAGGGCGAAGCTGACCGGCAGTTCGATCGCCGGCGGCTCGCCGTCGTGGATGTGCCAGACCGGGTTGCCGAGACGCTCCTTCCACGCCTGGCGCGGATAGGCGGCCAGGAACTGGTAATACTCGTCGACCGCACGCGGTATGACATCGAAATAGAGCTTCTTCGCCTGGCGCGGCCGCTGGAACATGTAGAGCGCCAGGCTCTCGGTCGGCGCGTAGGTCAGCCATTCGTCGATGGTGAGCCCGTTGCCCTTCGATTTGGAGATCTTCTGGCCGTTCTCGTCGAGGAAGAGCTCGTAAACGAAGTGTTCGGGCGCGCGGCCGCCGAGCGCCTCGCAGATGCGGTCGTAGACGCCCATGTTGGGTCCGTGGTCCTTGCCGAACATCTCGAAATCGATGCCGAGCGCAGCCCAGCGGGCGCCGAAGTCCGGCTTCCACTGCAGCTTAACGTTGCCGCCGGTCACGGGCAGGGTTGTCTCGATTCCGTCTTCGTCGTTGAAGGTGATGGTGCCCGCGGCGGCGTCGACCTTCTTCATCGGAACGTAGAGTACGCGGCCGGTCTTCGGCGAGATCGGCAGGAACGGCGAATAGGTGGCGCGACGCTCCTCGCCGAGCGTCGGCAGCATGATCGCCATGATCGCCTCGTAGCGCTCCGCGACCCGCCTGAGGATCGCGTCGAAGCGCCCGGTCTTGTAATAGTCGGTCGCGCTGGCGAATTCGTAGTCGAAGCCGAACGTGTCGAGGAAGCGCCGCAGCATCGCATTGTTATGGTGCCCGAAGCTCTCGAAGTTTCCGCCGAAAGGGTTCGGCACGGCGGTCAGCGGCTTGTGCAGGTGCGGTTCGAGAAAGGCTCGGTCGGGCACGTTGTCCGGGATCTTGCGCATTCCGTCCATATCGTCGGAGAAGCAGATGAGCCGGGTCGGGACCTTGTCCCCGGTCAGGACCCGGAAGGCGTGCCTCACCATCGTCGTGCGCGCGACTTCGCCGAACGTGCCGATATGCGGCAGTCCCGACGGACCGTAGCCGGTCTCGAACAGCACGGCCTCGGGCCAGTCGCGGCCCTGATAGCGGGCGATGATCTTTCTCGCCTCTTCGAACGGCCAAGCGTTGCTTTCGGCGGCGGCTGCGCCGATCTCCGGCGTAATCGTGACGGGGCTGGGCGCCATTTCGGAAATCCTGTCGATGCTTTCGGGGCGGTCTATGCCCCGATCGACCGAGCGTCAATCGCGCCACGCTTTTTCGTTGCGCCGCCAGTGCGGCCCGCCTACTTATGCGCCGAGATCTGGAGCCGGGGACGCATGATGAAGACGCTGACGCCGCAGGAAGCGGTTATCTACCTGATGGTCATGGTCTCCGCCTCCGACCGCGAGATGGACGACGCTGAGCTCGCGCGCATCGGCGCCATCGTGCGCACCCTTCCCGCCTTCAGGGGTTTCGAGCAGTCGCAGACGCTTGCCGTCGCGCAGGACTGCCAGCAATGGCTGCAGCGCGAGAACGGCTTTACAGAGATACTGGAGGCGACCGCCGCCGCGATACCCGAGGCCGCGCACGACATGGCCTATGCGCTCGCCGTCGACATCGCGATCGCCAATCTCAAGGTCAAGCCCGAGGAAGTGCGGCTGCTGCAGATCCTGCGGGAGCGGCTGAAACTCGACCGAACGGTCGTCTCGGCCATAGAGCGAGCGGCAAAGGCACGGCATCGGACGTTCTGACGCCTAGCGCTCCACTGCTTCTCAGAAGAAGCTGACCGGAAAATAGCGCAGGTAGAGTTCGGCGAACGTGCCGTTCATGTTGATTGCGCGCAGCGCGTAGTCGAACGCGTCCGCCAGCGCCGCATCCTCTCCGCGCACCGCAATCGCCAGACCCGAGCCGAAATATTCGGGCGCCAGATAGGGCCCTCCGGAGAACCGGCAGCAATCTTCCGAGTCCCGCCCGGCAAGCCAGAAGGCGAGCCGCATTCCGTCGCCGAACACCGCATCGATCTTGCCTGCGCGAAGATCCTCGTAGATCCAGTCCTGTCTCGAATAGGTCACGGGCTTTGCTGCCGGAAAATAGTCGCGCAGCATCGCCTCGTGTTCCGAGCCGTCGAGCACGCCCACGCGGCGCCCGGCGATGCCGAGGTGGACGGGTTCCGCGAGCGATGAGTTGCGGCCGGTGATGAAGCGCGCTGGAAACCTCATATAGGATCGCGTGAAGGCATATTTTTCGCGCTTTTCGGGCGTGATTGCGAGGCCCGCGATCAATGCGTCCCCTTCGTTCCGCTCCAGCGCCTCCTCCAGTTCATCCCACGGCAGCGCCTGGATCTGGCAGCGGTCCAAAATTGCCAGTTCGCGGCAGATGGCGCGCGCGAGGTCCACATGCAGCCCCGAGAGGAGCCCATTGCCGTCGATGAAGTTGAACGGCGGAAAGTCGGTCGTCGTCAGGAATCGGACGCGCGAAAAACCGGAGATGTCGGGCTTGATGAGCCGCTCCTTAACGTCCCAGAACTGCGGGATCGCGGGATTGTCCGCTCGCGCCGGCGCCGCCGCGGCCAGCGTGGCGAGCAGGAGGACGATCGCCAGTCTAGATATCATGCGCTCCCCAACCTGTGGTCCGCCTGCCTCTAGCATGCGCCGCGGGGCGCCGCCAGAACGGCGGGCTAGCATTCCGCCGCGGGCTCTGGCAAAAAACATGGTGGGAAAGGGGGAGCTTGCTGCGGCGGCTGGCTTGGGGGCACATGCCGGAACTGACCGCGCCCGGGGAGGAACCCGCGGCGAAATGGGGGGATGTTGCGCACGCGTTCACCCGGGACGGACCGTCCCGGCAGAAACCTGTGCGCGCGATCGTTGCCGGCGCCTGGCGGCCCGTCATCGAGGCATTGCGTCTGGACGAAGACTTCGTCCGCGCAGTGGCCGGCCGCGCCGGCATCAACGGAACATCGTTCCAGGCTGAGCTACTGGCGAGCGGCGAAGTCAGCGAAACTACCTTCTTCCGCCAGGTTGCCCGGACACTGAACGTACCTTTCCTGCAGGCCGTGGATCCTTCCGCCGTCGTCATGCGCGACCGCGACGGCCTTGCGATCCTCCGCGCCCGCGAGGGTGCCAGAATGGCGAGGTCGCTTTCCCCCGACGGGCAGACCCTGATCCTCGTCGCGCCACGCGAACAGGAGTTCGCAAAGCTCGCCCGACTGCTCGAAGGCCGACCCGACCTGGGCGCCAGGGTACGCGTCGTCACCCCCTCCGCGCTGCGGTGGGCGATCATCGCCCGCTGCCGGCCGCTGCTGATGCAAAGAGCGATCGACAGGCTCTTCAATGCGCTGCCGTACTGCTCCTCCCGGTTGGTGGTCACCGGGTGGCAGGGGTTCCTCGCCGGTGCGCTGCTTGTTTCCACCGTAGCGCTGATCGCACTGTTCCCGGTCGCAGCGCTGGTGGGCCTGCATGTCGCGTTTTCCTTCTTCTTTCTATCCTGTGTCGTTCTCAGGCTGCTTGCCATACGGCGCATCCTGCCGCGCACGCCGCTCGAGGCCGCGCCTCGGCCCGACGAAATGCCGCGCTATTCGGTGCTGGTGGCGCTTTACCACGAGGCAGAGATCGTGCCCGAACTGCTGGTGGCGTTGGGCAAGCTGATGTGGCCGCGCGGCAAGCTGGAGATCAAGCTGGTCTGCGAGGCAGACGACCGGTCCACGATCGACGCCATCCACGCGCAGGAGCTCCGTCCGCTGGTGGAGATCATCGAAGTGCCGAAAAGCGCACCCCGCACGAAGCCCAAGGCCCTTGCCTATGCGCTGCAGATGACATCCGGGGATTTCGTCGCCGTCTACGATGCCGAGGACCGGCCCCACCCGATGCAACTCGTCGAGGCATGGCAGCGCTTCCGGGCCGCGGACCCGGACCTGGCCTGCGTGCAGGCGCCGCTTGCGATCTCCAATCAGCGGCGCAGCATGCTCGCGCGCATGTTCGCGTTCGAGTATTCCGGGCTCTTCAGGGGAATGCTGCCCTATCTCTCCCATAGGGAACTCGTTCTGCCGCTCGGCGGAACATCCAACCACTTCCGGCGCGACATACTGGACAAGATCGGCGGGTGGGACCCGTTCAACGTCACCGAGGACGCTGATCTCGGATTGCGTCTGAAGCGGTTCGGCTACCGCACGGACACGATTTCGCTGCCGACCTACGAGATCGCCCCGGAGACGCTGGCCGAGTGGATTCCTCAACGCACCCGCTGGTTCAAGGGCTGGATCCAGACCTGGCTGGTTCACATGCGCGACCCGCGGCGGCTGCTCGGCGAACTGGGACTGGCGTCGTTCCTGGTCTCGCAGATACTCTTCGCCGGCATGATCGTGTCGGCGCTGGTGCACCCGCTGCTTCTGGTGACGCTCGCATTGCTGCTGATCGACCTTTTGCGCGGCCACGAGTTCAGCGTGGTGCAGTCGACACTGCTGGGCATCGATCTGGCGAACGTCACGCTGGGCTATCTGGCCTTCCTCCTTCTCGGCCGCTCGACCCTGGCGGGCCGCGAGCGGCGGCACATGCTACGCATTGCGGCTTTCACGCCGGTCTACTGGATGCTGCTTTCCATCGCCGCCTGGCGCGCCGTGTGGCAGCTCAAGCGCGATCCGTACCTTTGGGAAAAGACGCCGCACCCGGTCGGCCGCACCGACGACGATGCAGGCGGTTAGTTGCGTTAGTTATGTGGACGCGAGGAACTCCGGTGCCTCGGATATGATCTGGTGGTCTTCCGCCCCGATGCTCTTCTCGTCCCGCCCGGCATAGGGGATCGACAGGAGCACGCGCCGCATGACGGCGAGCCGGGCCCTGCGCTTGTCGTTGGCCCGCACGATCGTCCAGGGGGCATAGGCCGTGTGCGTCCGCTCGAACATCAGGTCCCGCTTCTCGGAATAGTCGTCCCACTTCGCGATGCCCGCAATGTCGATCGGGGAGAACTTCCAGTTGGTCAGAGGGCTGTGGCGGCGGTCGTGAAAGCGGCCGAGCTGGGTCTCGCGCGCGATGTCGAGCCAGAACTTGAAGAAGCGGATGCCCTCCTTGACGATGGACAGCTCGAACTGCGGCACGTCGTCGAGGAATCTCCGATGCTGCTCCTCGGTGCAGAAGCCCATGACCGGCTCGACCCCTGCCCGGTTGTACCACGAACGGTCGAACGTCACGAACTCGCCGCTGGTCGGAAACTGTGCCACGTAGCGCTGGAAGTACCA
>JAEYRU010000102.1 GCA_023435335.1 Pseudomonadota bacterium | reverse complement strand
GATGCCGCCGCCCACGATCGCACCGATGATCGTCGCACTGCGGGTGTTGGACTCCAGATAGTAGAGCACCTGGCTGAGGATCACCGGCGCCACCTGCGGGATGACCCCGAAACGATTGCTCTGCAGCACGTTGGCGCCGGTCGAGCGCACCCCTTCGATCTGCTTCTCGTCGACGTTCTCGAGAGCTTCGGAGAAGAGCTTTCCGAAGGTGCCGGTGTCGGTCAGCAGGATCGCGAGCGAACCTGTCAGCGGGCCGGGGCCGAAGGCGCGGGAAAGGATGATGGTCCATATCAGCCCGTCGACGCCGCGAAGCAGGTCGGTCAGACGCCGGACGGCGAATCGGACGGCGCGTCCCGGTGCGAAGTTGCTGGCGGCCAGGAAGGCAAGCGGCATGGCGATGAGCGCAGCGCCCATCGTCCCCAGGAATGCCATCAGCACGGTCTCGAACATCGCCCAGGCGACGTCTCCGTGCCGCCACATGGCGTTGTTCCAGAAATCGGAGGCCATCGCCGCCAGGTTGGACTGGCCTGGCCGCACCCGCTCGCCGGAGACGATGAGGGCGGCCAGTTCGGCGAGGGACTTGCCGTAGAACGGACTGTCCAGCGTGAAAAAGAAGAGTTCCCAGCCGGCAAAGTAGCGGAAAACCTCGGCGCGGGTCTTCGTGACCGTCAGCCGCCCCTCGGGAGTGGTGATCGCGACGCGGGAATCCGAGGCATTGATCCAGCGGGGAAGCGGGCCGGCAGGAGCGTCGAGCGTGATGCCGTCACGCGCCTGCACGAGGGTGACGAGCCCGTAGGCCGGAATGTCGAAACGCACCGCATCGGGATCGAAACGCACGACGCCCTCGCGCGGCAGCTCGACGATGACCGCCTCGCCGTCGCGCTTGACCCAGTCGGGCCACGCATCGTCGGCATAGGCTCCCTTGTTCTCGCCTTCGATCGCGACGGTGATCCGGCCGACACGGTTGTCGCGCGTCACATGCGTCTTGTAACTGTAGGCGTCCGCCAGCAGTATCCGGGCATTGTCCGGCCGTGAGCGCTCGAGCAAACCGGCTATGTCGAAGGCGAAGAACACATAGGCCAAGTAGACTATGACCAGCGCCGGAATGCCGAAGGAAAACAGCCGCTTGCGTGCGAATATGCGCGCCGCGGCGGTCCTTGCCTCCGCGATGTCGAAGCCGGCCTCAGCCACAGCCATCAGACGCCCCTTACCAGTTTGTTGCGGTAGTGGCTCGAAACCTGGTCGATCGCCACGATAGCCAGGAAGAGCAGGATGAAGATCGCCGCGGCCGCGTCGTAGCGGCCGGCGCCCCAGGAGATGGCGATGCGCAGTTCCGACCCGATGCCGCCCGCGCCGACGAAACCCAGGATCGCCGAGGCGCGCACGTTGATCTCGAAGCGCAGCAGCGCATAGGACAGGTAGTTCGGCGCGACCTGCGGCAGGACGCCCAGCCACATGCGCTGCAGCCACGTCGCCCCGACCGAACTCAGCCCTTCCACCGGCTTGAGGTCGGCGTTCTCGTTGACTTCGGAGAAGAGCTTGCCCAGCGCGCCCGCCGTGTGGAAGGCGATGGCTATCATGGCCGGCACCGGCCCGCCGCCGAGGACGAAGATCAGCACGAGCGCGATGACGATCTCAGGCAGTGCGCGCATGACGTCCATCATGCGCCTGAAAAGCGGGATGAGCCGGGGCCACCGCGCCAGCCCGCGCGTGGCGAGCAGCGAGAGTACCACCGCCAGCATGGCGCCGGTCAGCGTCGACACGGCTGCGATATTCAGGGTCTCGAGGAGCGCGGGGAAATAGTGCGCCAGGTGGCCGGGCAGCAGCGCGATCTTGGTGATAGCCTCTGCGATGAGCTCGCCCGGGAAATCGAACACCCGCGACAGCCCCTCCCAGAAGCCTCCCGCGCTGCGGCTGTCGGCCAGGTCGAACCCCGCCGCCAGCAAGGCGACGAAGATAACCAGCACCAGGCCCGAATACATGCGCTTGCGGCGCACCATCGCCATGTAGTCGGATTTGATCGCGTCCGATCCGCCGGCGGCTGCGAGCGTCAAGTCGGCCATGCCCGTTCCTTCGCAAAAAGGCGGGCGGGTCCTGGAAGGGGACCCGCCCGTTCGCAAATCCGAATTCAGTTGGTCTGCGCTTTGCGGAGGTCGATCATCGTCTGATAGGCATCATGCGTGATCGGCCGGAAGCCGGCGGTGTCGCCCGCCGCGATGTTGTAGGCGCACTGCTTGTCCTTCTCGTGCATGCCGCCCACCAGTTCGACCATCTTGGCCTTCACGTCGGCCGGCAGTGCCTTGCGCAGCACCACCGGGCCTTCCGGGATCGGCTTCGAGCGCCAGATCTCGACGATGTCGTTCATGTCGACGATGCCGGAATCCACGGCCTTGCGCAGCGCGCCCGAATTGTAACCGTCTTCCCACTCGCCCTGGCCGTCGGCCCAGGTGACGCCGCCGTCCACGTCGCCGTTGACGACCGCGACGATGGTCTGCTCATGACCGCCGGTGAATACCACCTGGCCGAAATAGTCGCCGTCCTTCATGGAAGCGCCGGTCGCCTGCGGGATCTCCACCGCCGGGATGAGGTAGCCCGAGGTCGAGTTGGGGTCGCCGAAGCCGAACTTCTTGCCCTTCATGTCGGCCAGCGACGTGATGCCGGAATCCTTCCGGGCGAAGCCGATCGAATGATAGGCGTACGAGCCGTCGAGATTGGTCTTCACCAGCACGGCTTCGACCGCTTCCGGATCGGTGATGTAGGTCTTGGCGTAGGCCGATGCGCCGAGCCAGGCCATGTCCAGCGTGCCGCCGACGAGACCCTGGATCACGCCGTCATAGTCGGCGGGCGTGAACAGCTTCACGGGGACGCCGAGCGCCTCCTCGGTATAGTTCTTCAGGCATTCGTGGGAGGTCATGCGGTCCTGGGCGTTCTCGCCACCAAGGATGCCGATGCGGAATTCGGCAATGTCGCCGGCCATGGCGGGCGCGGTCAGTGCGGCAGAGGTGAGCAGTGCGGCAAGCAGCTTCTTCATCGGGGTCTCCTGTGTGGAATTTGCCCGCAGACGGCGGGATTTCGGGGATTAGTAGGCGAGGGCGGGCTCGCGCGAACGCACCGTCGCCGGCTCGAGCGTCTCGATTGAGGTAGACGTCGAGGCCTCGGAGAAGTCTTCTCCGGCGCCGTAGATCTCGCGGGCGGCGGACGTGGTGAGCTCGTCGGGACGGCCGTCGAAGACGACGCGGCCGGCACGCATTCCGATGACGCGGTCGCAATAGCGGCGGGCGGTGTCGAGCGTGTGCAGGTTGCAGACGATCATGCGTCCGTCCTCGTCGTGGATGCGGCGCAGCGTGTCCATGACGATCTGCGCGTTCATCGGGTCGAGCGACGCGATGGGTTCATCCGCCAAGATGATGTCGGGGTCCTGCATGAGGGCGCGGGCGATGGCGACGCGCTGCTGCTGGCCGCCCGACAGCGCCTCGACGCGCTTCGGCGCATGATCGGCTATGCCCAGTCGGTCGAGGATGTCGATCGCGCGATGGATGTCGGACTCGGGGAAAAGGTTGAACATGGTCGCCAGCGTGGAGCGGCGATTTAGCGTGCCGTGGAGCACGTTGGAGGCTACGTCGAGGCGCGGCACCAGGTTGAACTGCTGGAAGATCATGGCACAGTCGCGCTGCCAGTTGCGGCGCGCGGCGCCCTGGAGCGCGGAAACCTCCACACCGCCAAAGAAAATGGACCCTTCGGAAGGGTCCACGAGACGGTTGATCATGCGCAGAAGGGTGGATTTGCCGGCGCCGGAACGGCCGATAACGCCGACCATCTGGCCGTGCGGGATATCGAGCCTGACAGCATCGACGGCGGTGTTCTTGCCGAACCGCCGGGTGACTTTGTCGATCTTCAGCATGACGGCCATCCCCATTGCCTCTGCGGGCCCATTCGCATCTGCGAGAGGGCGTAGCGGAGCCAGATGAAGGCGCGATGTCAGCTAAGTGACAGTTTGGTTACGATGCACAGGGCTGCGTGCGAGTGGCAGGCCGACGGACCTGTCAGGCAGGCCTGACCGGCTGCCGCAGGACCGTACGCAGCTTCTCCGGCGCGATCCTGCGCGGATCGGACAGATAGATCTCGTGGTGCGGGCCGTTGAAGGTGACGCCCTGCGACGGCATGACTTCGCCATGGAGCCGCGCCAGCACCGGCGTCTCGTCGTCATAACTGCCGATATGCAGGGTCTGCAGGCATAGCCCTTCGACATAGCGTTCGAGGCGCAGCGTTGGTGGCGCTTCGCCGAGCTTCTTCGCGGCCTTGGCAACGGCCTGCTCGAATATCGCCCGGCCGAGGAAGTCCGGCGCCATGATCATCATGGTCCACTTCCATTCGTCCTTGCGGCGCGCCACGAATGCTGCCGGGTCGTCGGCCCACCACAGACCCTCCAGCGGAGGCACGGTGTAGTCCTTGCCAAGTGCGGCCTTGGCCGCGAACTTCATCGCGTAGCTCACCGAATAGAGCCATTC
>JAEYRU010000215.1 GCA_023435335.1 Pseudomonadota bacterium | reverse complement strand
TCTCCCCGAAGAATGCCCGCCCCAGCGATACCCCGTAGAGCCCTCCCACGAGCCGGCCTTCGCGCCACGCCTCCACCGTGTGGCAATGGCCGCGGCGGAAGAGCTCGGCATAGGCTTCGCGGATTGGCCCGTTGATCCAGGTGCGGCGGCGCCCGGGGCGCGACTCGGCGCAGCCGTCGATCACGCCGTCGAAATCGCTGTCGCGGCGAATCTCGAACCTGTCCTGACGTATTGTCTTGGCCAGGCTCTTGGGCATGTGGAAGCCGTTGAGCGGGATGACGCCGCGCGACTCGGGCCGCACCCAGAAGACCTCCGGGTCGTTGGCGCTCTCCGACATGGGGAAGACGCCGGACGCGTAGGCGCGGATCAGCAGGTCGGGCGGGATGCGGTAGCCGGGGGCGAATGGGCGGGTCATGCCGCCGCCCCGCGGTCAGCCGTTCGCGCCGTCCGGCGCCGAACCGTTCGCCAGATACTTTTCCAGCCAGTGGATATCGTAATTGCCATTGGCGATATCCTGGTTGCCGACCAGATCCTGAAACAGGGGCAATGTCGTCTTGATGCCATCCACCACGAATTCGTCAAGGGCCCGCTTCAGCCGCATCATGCATTCGACGCGATTGCGGCCGTGCACGATGAGCTTGCCGATCAGGCTGTCGTAATACGGGGGAATGCGATAGCCCGAATAGACCGCGGAATCGACCCTGACCCCGAGCCCGCCGGGCTGGTGGAACGTGGTTACAGTGCCGGGCGAGGGCGCGAAGGTCCTCGGATCTTCGGCGTTTATCCGGCACTCGATGGCATGCCCGTTGAAGCGGATGTCATCCTGCGTCACCGACAGCCCGCCGCCGGAGGCGACGCGGATCTGCTCATGCACGAGGTCGATGCCGGTGATCGCCTCGGTGACCGGGTGCTCCACCTGCAGGCGCGTGTTCATCTCGATGAAGTAGAACTCGCCATTCTCGTAGAGGAACTCGATCGTGCCGGCGCCGCTGTAGCCGAGATCGGCCATGGCCTTGGCGACGATCGAGCCGATCCGCTCGCGGTCGGCCGCGTTGAGGGCAGGAGACAGCGCCTCTTCCCAGACCTTCTGGTGGCGGCGCTGCAGCGAGCAGTCGCGCTCCCCGAGGTGGACTGCGTGGCCGTTGCCGTCGCCCATCACCTGCACCTCGATGTGGCGCGGCTTCTGCAGGTATTTCTCGATGTAGACGGCGTCGTCGCCGAACGCGGCGCCTGCTTCCGAGCGCGCCGTGGCAAGCGCCACCTCCAGGTCGTGCTCGTCGCGCGCGACCTTCATGCCGCGCCCGCCGCCGCCGGCCGATGCCTTGATGATCACCGGATAACCGATAGACGCAGCGATGCGCTTGGCCTCTTTCTCATCGCTGACGGCGCCATCGGAGCCGGGCACCACGGGTATCCCGAGCCGCTTGGCCGTGCGCTTGGCCTCGATCTTGTCGCCCATGACGCGGATATGGTCGGCCGACGGGCCGATGAAGGTGATCTTGTGGGCCGCCAGGATGTCGGCGAACTTGGCGTTCTCGGAGAGAAAGCCGTAGCCCGGGTGGATGGCGTCGGCGCCCGTGATCTCGCAGGCTGCCACGATCTGGTGGATGTTGAGATAGCTTTCGCGCGAGGGCGGCGGCCCGATGCAGACGCTCTCGTCGGCCAGCCGCACATGCATGGCCTGCGCATCGGCCGTCGAATGCACGGCGACCGTGGGGATGCCGAGTTCCTTGGCCGCGCGCAGCACCCGGAGCGCTATCTCGCCGCGGTTTGCGATGAGGATCTTGTGGAACATGGCGCCTACTCGACTATGACGAGCGGCTCGCCGAACTCGACCGGTTGCGCATCCTCGAACAAGATCGCCGTCACCGTTCCGGAACGCGGCGACGGAATCTGGTTCATCGTCTTCATCGCCTCGATGATGAGCAGCGTCTGCCCTTCCTTGACGGCCTGGCCGACCTCGATGAAGGCTTTCGCGCCCGGCGCCGGCGAGGCATAGGCCGTGCCCACCATCGGCGACGTCACGGTATTCTTGGAGATCTCCTTGGTGCCAGGCGCGACAGCGGCGGGAGCGGTGGCGGCGGGCGCTGCTTGCGGCTGCGCGGCGGCCGCAGGCGCCGCGGCGACTGCATGGATGGCGTTCGACTGGCGCGAGACCCGCACTTTCAGGTCGCCAAGCTCCACCTCGATCTCGGTCAGGTGCGTCTCGTTGAGAATTCCCGCGAGTTCGCGGATGAGCTGGCGGTCGATCTCGGTTTTCTTGGTGGTCATCGGACGTTTCGCCCCTTGTACTATGTTGGCCCGTCAGACGCGGGCGGCGAGCGCATGCAGCGCCATGATGTAGCCCTGCGGGCCGAAACCACAGATCATGCCGGTAACCACCGGCGAGGTTTTCGTGTGATGACGGAATTCCTCGCGCGCGTGGATGTTCGAAAGGTGGACTTCCGCCACCGGAAGCGGCTGGACGGCCCGGATGGCGTCGTGCAGCGCGATGGAGGTGTGGCCGTAGGCGCCCGGGTTGATGATGAGTCCGCCCGCCGCGCCACCCGCCTCCTGGATCCAGTCGACGAGCACGCCTTCGTGGTTGCTCTGTCGGAAGTCGACGTCGAGCCCCAGTGACGCTCCCGCCTTGCGGCAGTCTTCGCCGATCTCCTCGAGCGTCTTGCCGCCATAGATGCCGGGTTCACGCTTGCCCAGCATGTTCAGGTTCGGGCCGTTGAGGACAAAGATCGGTTTCGTCATGCGGAAGCTTCCGTGCGCCCCTTCATCGGGCCGGCACTTCTATAGTCGGCATAGAGCACTGCGAAAAGAGCGCAAGAGGCAAGATTTCCACAGCGGACCGGGCGGCGGCTCAGCACGTGGCCGTTGTACAGGCGGCGCGTCTTTCCTCGATCTTCTGCGCCAGCACCTGGTGCCCCAGCGCGCCGAAGACTATTTCCTCGCCGATGACGTAGGAAGGAGTTCCGGTGATGGACAGCCGGTTGGCGATCTCGTAGGTCTCGCCGAAGGCCTGGTTGATCTCGGGATTGTTCATCTCCGCGCGGATCGCGGCTTCGTCGAGGCCGAGTGCTCTGGCCACGCGGAACGCGGCTTCCTCGCCGGCTCGGCCCTGGCCGCCGAGCAGCATCCTGTGGAACTCCCCGTATTTCTCCGGCGCAAGCATGCGGACGGCCATGGAAACCTGGTGCGCCTTCTGGGAGTCGGGCCCGAGGATGGGGAATTCCTTCAGAACGAAGCGCAGGTCGGAATTTTCGGCGACCAGCCTGTCCATGTCGTCGAGCGCGCGCTTGCAGAACCCGCAATTGTAGTCGAAGAATTCGACGATCGTCACCTTCCCCGCCGGATTGCCGATCAGCCCGTCATAGCTGGCGTTGAAGATCGTCTCGGAAGCGTTCCTGATCGTATCGAGTTGCGCGACGCGCTGCGTCTCTTCCTGTCGGGTCTCCAGCGAGGCCTGCATTTCCATCAGGATTTCGGGATTGGCGACGAGGTAGTCGCGTACGATTGCCTCGATCTCCCCGCTCGCGGGCAGGGCGCCCTGCGCGGGCACCCTCGCGGACGTGTGGGTGGGTGTCGCGTAGCCGGTTCCGGCAATATAGCCGAAAGCCAGCATGGCAACCGAGATCGCCATGCCCAGGGTTCCAATGACGATCGCGTTTTTCATGGATTTCGAGCTTCTCTACTGGGGGGCAAGGGGTGTCCGGTTCTTCTTGCCGCGATTTCGGTGAATGTTCGATTGATGCAAAGCTATTTTCGAGGCGGTTTGAAATTGATGATGTCCTGCGCCCGCACCCAGGGGGGTGACCCCTTCTGGAGTTTTTGCTGGGCGCGTGCTGCGAAGATCTTTGACTCGCGGTATTGCCCGGTGCGGTAGTGGCCCTCGGCGGAAGCCAGTTCGGCGAGCCCAATCTCGCCTTTGAGCCCGTAGGCCTGCGCGAGATACCGGTAGCCGGTGATGAAATCGGGGTCCTTGTCGAGGCCCGCGCGCAGTTCGCCGATCGCCTTGTTCACCGCGTCCGGCCTCCCGGTGGCCAGCAACGCCTGGGCGTAGCCGATACGCAACTGTCCGGACTGCGCCGGGTCGAGCGATACCGCCGAGGCATAGGCCCTGGCGGCATCGTCCGCGCGGTTCGCCTTGATCAGGATGTCCCCGCGCAACTCATGCAGGTAGGGGTTCCTGGGCTGCTGCTTCAGAAGCGCGTCGGCCTTGGCCAAAGCGGTCTTGGGATTGCCATGCAAATAGGTGACGATGGCGTCACCGTAGAGCGCTGCGAAGCCGCGTGGATTATTGCGGAACATGCGCTGCACTGCGCCTTGCCCCTGTGTATAGGCGACAATCTTGGCGCGCATCATGTCGTGGCGCACCTGCAGGGCCGGCGGGTCCGCCTTGTCGAAATGCGGACTCTTCCTGGCCAGGGTTTCGAGGTTGGCGATCCGCTCGCGCGGCATCGGATGACTGACCTGGTAGGGGTCTACCTTCACGCCTGAGAGCGTCATCGCGCCGGCGAAGCGCTCGAAGGTCTTCAGCATCCCTTTCGCTGACTGCCCCGTCGCCTCGAGATAGGTGATGGCGGCGCGGTCGGCGGTGCTCTCCTCGGAGCGCTGGTAGCCCAGCAGGCCGCGTCGCGCGACCTCCGGCACGGCGGAAGCTAGGCCGGCGCCGGCCTGGCCGAGTGACTGCGAGCCGCTGGCCGAGCCAGCGACGCTGACGCCCACTCCGAGCAGCATGCCCACGATGGCCATGGTCTGGAAGCTCGAGAGGCGTTCGTGCAGGCGTTCCTGGTGCCCGCCCGCAAGATGCCCGGCTTCGTGGGCCAGCACCCCGATAATCTCGTTGGGCGTTTCCGCCTCCGCCAGTGCGCCTGTATGGAAGAAGATGCGCCTGCCGGTCACGAACGCATTGAAGCTCGGGGCATTGATCAGCACGACCTCGACTCGGGAACTGGCGAGACCGGCAGCCT
>JAEYRU010000036.1 GCA_023435335.1 Pseudomonadota bacterium | reverse complement strand
ATCGCGTTCGCCAATGTCGGCGGCTTCTGGAGCCCGATGCTGGAGTTGATGGAGCACATGAAGCAGGAAGGCTTCGTGCACAATGCGCGCCTGGTTCAGCCGCTTGTCGTCGATGAGATCGACCGCGTGGTGCCGGCGATTGTGGCGGCCGGCGCACACGCAGCCCGGCCCGAGGGCGACGAGCGGGTCATCGAGAAGATGTAGGATTCAGCCGGCAGCGCGCAGGTCCGCCGTCCAGTTTCCGTAAAGCCGCGCCTCGTCCTCGTGACCTTCTTCGCGCCAGGGCTCGGCGAGCGCCGCTTCATACCACTCGCGCATGGCCGGGTGCGCCAGCATCCGATCCCTGTAGGCATCGGCGGCGGCGCCGAATTCGAGATCGTAGGTCTGGGCGCGAAACACCACGGGCGCGTAGAAGGCGTCGGCTGCGGTGAACTCGCCGCCTGCGAGATACGGCCCGCCGAAGCGCGACAGGCCCTCGTTCCAGAGCTCGGCAATGCGTGCGACGTCGCGAAGCAGTGCGGGCGGCCGCTCGCGCAGCGCGACGCGGATGCCGCAATTCATGGTGCAGATGTCGCGCAGAGTCGCAAACGAGGAGTGCATCTCCGCCGTCGCGGAGCGTGACCATGCGCGCGCCACGCGATCAGCCGGCCAGACGCCGGAGTGGCTCTCGGCGAGATATTCGACGATGGCGATCGAATCCCAGACCTTGAGCTCACCGTCGATCAGGCAGGGTACGCGGCCAGACGGCGAGAACGACCTGTAGGTCGGCGCGCTGTCGCCTCCGGGAAACGGGATCAGCCTCTCAGTGAAGGCAATGCCGCGGGCGCGCATCAGAACCCACGGCCGGAGCGACCAGGACGAGTAGTTCTTGTTGGCCATCACCAGTTCGTACATTCACCCCTCCCGTTTTCCGTAAAACATCGACCAGGTGTAAAGCGCGAGCGCCGCCCAGATCAGTGCGAACGCGACGATGCGCGCCGGACCGAACGGCTCGCCAAAGACGAAAACGCCGATTGCCGCGATCATGGTCGGCGCGATGTACTGCATGATCCCGATGGTGGAGAAGCGCAGCAGCTTGGCTCCGAAAGCATAGAGGATCAGCGGCGCGGCTGTGACCGGGCCCGAGAACATGAGCATCCACCAGTTGCCGTCATCGAGGAAATGACCCGAGCCGGCCGCCTCCGTCCACGCGACATAGAGGAGTGCCGGGGCGCACAGGATCAGCACTTCAAGGAAGAAGCCTTGTGACGGCCCGATAGGCAGGGTCTTCCTCAGATAGCCATAGGCGGCGAAGGAGAATGCAAGCGAAAGCGAGACCCACGGCAGACCGCCGGCATCGACCGTCAGGACGACCACTGCGGCCGCGGCAAGCCCTACGGCAACGATCTGCATGCGGCTGAGGCGCTCGCCCAGCAGTACCGCGCCGAGCACCACCGTCACCAGCGGATTGATGTAATAGCCGAGCGCCGTCTCCACCGTTCGGTCGACGGCGATCGCCCACACATAGATGAGCCAGTTGACGGCGATGATCGAGGCAGTCACTCCGGCCATCAGCAGGGTGCGCGGCGAGCGCATCGCCGCAGCGATGTCGCCGGTGCGCCCAAGCACAAGAAGCACGACGCCGGCGACGGGTACCGACCAAACGATGCGATGAGCCAGTACCTCGATGGACGGGATATGAGCGACCGCCTTCATGTAGAGCGGCAGGAAACCCCACATCAGATATGCGGTGAGCGCGAAGAAGAAGCCGCGCGTGGCGTCGGCCTGGCCAGGCTCTTCCGAAACCGGCGTCGCGGCCGCGCCCGTTGGCGTTGACAAGGACACCGCCCTCTCCTGCTCGTCGGTCGTCATTCTGGACCAGCCAATTAGGACAGCGCCCGCGCGGCGACCAACGCATAATTCTGATCGAACCATCGAAAACGGTTGATCATACCGGCGGACCCCTATTCCGCCGCGACCTGCGTTCCCTCGCGGTTCTTCACCAGTTTGTAGACGATCGAGTCCATCAGCGCCTGGAACGAGGCGTCGATGATGTTCTCCGACACGCCCACCGTCCACCAGCGGGCGCCGGTGCCGTCGTGGGATTCGATCAGCACGCGCGTGATCGCCTCGGTGCCGCCATTGAGGATGCGCACCTTGAAGTCGACGAGTTCCATGTCGGCGATCTCGTCCTGGTACCTGCCGAGATCCTTGCGCAGCGCTATGTCGAGCGCGTTCACCGGACCATGACCCTCTGCCACCGACATGCGGGTCTCCCCGTCAACCGTGACCTTTACGATCGCCTCCGAGACGGTCTTGATGTTGCCGTTGGCGTCGAAGCGCCGCTCGACCATGCAGCGGAAGGAATCGACCTGGAAGAACTCGGGCACGGCGCCCAGGGTGCGCCGGGCGAGCAGATCGAAGCTCGCGTCCGCGCCCTCGTAGGCGTAACCCTGCGCCTCGCGCTCCTTGACCAGCGCGATCAGGCTGTCGAGGCGCGGATCGTCCTTGGCAACGACGATGCCGCGGCGTTTCAACTCGGCGATGAAATTCGACTTTCCACCCTGGTCGGAGACCATCACGCGGCGGCGGTTGCCGACACTCTCGGGCGGCACGTGCTCGTAGGTTTGCGGCTCCTTCACAAGCGCCGAGGCATGGATGCCGGCCTTAGTGGCGAAGGCCGAGCGGCCGACATAGGGCGCCTGCGTGTCCGGGGCGCGGTTGAGCAACTCGTCGAAGGCGATCGACAGGCGCGTGATGCCCACCAGTGCTTCCTTGTCGAGACCGGTCTCGAAACGGCTGGCCCAGGCCGGCTTCAGCATCAGCGTCGGAATGATGGTGACTAGATTGGCATTGCCGCAGCGCTCTCCGATGCCGTTGAGCGTTCCCTGGATCTGGCGTACACCCGCCTCCACCGCGGCGAGCGAGTTTGCCACCGCCTGGCCGGTGTCGTCATGGGCATGGATGCCGAGCCTGTCTCCGGGTACGCCGGAGGCGATCACCTTGCCGACAATCTCGCGCACCTCCGACGGCTGCGTGCCGCCATTGGTGTCGCACAGCACCACCCAGCGCGCGCCGGCGGCATAAGCAGTCTTCGCGCAGACCAGTGCGTAGTCCGGATTGGCCTTGAAGCCGTCGAAGAAATGCTCGCAGTCGAGCATGACCTCCTTGCCCGCCTTCGCGGCCGCCTCGACTGAAGCCGAGATCGATTCGAGGTTTTCCTCATTGGTGCAGCCGAGCGCCACCCGCACGTGATAGTCCCAGCTCTTGGCCACGAAGCAGATCGCGTCGGACTTCGCCTGCAGCAGGGCGGCGAGCCCCGGATCGTTGGAAGCCGAGATGCCAGCGCGCTTCACCATTCCGAAGGCGACGAAGGACGAGCGACGCGTGCGCTTCTGCGAAAAGAACGCCGTGTCAGTCGGGTTTGCGCCGGGATAGCCGCCCTCGACGTAGGCCATGCCGAACTCATCCAGCATGGCGGCGATAGCGATCTTGTCCTCGACGGAGAAGTCGATCCCCGGCGTCTGCTGGCCGTCGCGCAATGTGGTGTCGAAAAGGTAGATTCGTTCTTTCTTCATGGCGTTTTGCCTGCAAACTTGTCCGTCGCATAGATGAGCCGGTCGAGGATGCCCGGCTCCGAGTAGGCATGGCCGGCGCCCTCGATCAGGAAGAATTCGGCTTCAGGCCAGCCCTTGTGCAGTTCCCACGCATAGCGCGCCGGGCACGGCATGTCGTAGCGGCCATGGACGATGACGCCGGGGATGCCCTCGAGCTTGTGGGCGTCGTCAAGCAGCTGGCGTTCGCGCAGCCAGCCGCCGTGTACGAAATAGTGGTTTTCGATGCGCGCGAAGGCGAGCGCAAAGTCGTCCTCGCCGAACTGGTCGCTCATTTGCGGCTCGGGCAGCAGGGTGATCGTCTCGCCTTCCCACAGGCTCCACGCCCTCGCCGCTTCTATCTGCTTCTTGCGGTCAGACCCCGTGAGCAGCTTCCGGTAGGCCGTCATCATGTTCCCCCTCTCGCCCGCCGGAATCGGCTCCAGAAAGCGCTCCCATTTCTCCGGAAACATCTCCGACACGCCGAACTGATAATACCAGTCGAGTTCGGCCCGGCTGAGAGTGTAAATGCCCCGCACGACCAGTTCGCTCACGCGCATCGGATGCGTCTGCGAATAGGCAAGCGCCAGCGTCGATCCCCACGATCCGCCGAAGACGAGCCATTTCTTGAAGCCGAATTTCTCGCGCAGCCGCTCCATGTCGGCCACGAGGTGCCAAGTGGTGTTGGATTCCAGTTCCGCATGCGGCGTCGATTTTCCGCAGCCGCGCTGGTCGAACAGGATCACCTCGTAGCGCGCGGGGTCAAACAGCCGCCGGTGTTTTGGCGAAAGGCCTCCGCCGGGGCCACCGTGCAGGAAGACCGCCGGTTTGCCGCCCTTCGAGCCGACGCGCTCCCAGTAAACCGAGTGACCGTCGCCGACGTCGAGGATCCCTGTTTCGAAGGGCTCGATCTCCGGGTAAAGGACGCGCAGCCCGCTCATGTCGCCCCCTCGGGCGGCCAGGTCCCGGTGTCATGGTCGGGGTGCTGGTTGGAGACGACGGAACGCAGGTAGGCCTCGTGCGCCTTGACCTCATTGTCGGGCCTGCCCGGCAACAAATGAAGCGTCGCGAAATAGGAGAGCTTGCCCTGCCGGCCCACCTCGATGGCCGGCGGCGCAAGCTCGGGATCGTCGAGCGCGCCGATCGCTACGTCGATGCCGCCGGGATACTCGAAGGTCAGCGGCGTGCCGCAATTTGCGCAGAAGCCCCTTTTCACGACGTTGGAGCTGGCGTAGCGCGCCGGCTCGCCGCGCGTCCAGACAAGACGCTTCGCCGTCACCAGCGGGCCGAAGAACGAGCCGAATGCCTTCTGGCACATGCGGCAATGACAGATCGAGGCGCGGCCAAGCTCTTCCGCGCGGAAGCGCACCGCTCCGCACTGGCAGCCGCCGGTGATCGCGGTCATCGGCGCTCCTCCCCTGCGGGCGGCCACGTGTCCGTATCGCGGTCCGGGTGCTGGTTTATGCCCGACGCCGCGATCTCCTCATACCATGCGGCATCGTCGGCCGCGTCGGAGGGCAGCGCCAACAGGCCGTCGAGCCATGGCATGCGCGCCTCGGTTCCGCACTGGAATATGGGCGGGACAGCCGCCGGATCGTCGAGCGTGCCCAGCGCGATCGACAGCACATCGCGGCCGGGGATGTCGAAGAACATCGGGGTACCGCAGCTGGCGCAGAAGCCGCGCCGCACGGTGCCGGAGGACCAGAACCATGCCGGTTCGCCACGCGTGAAAGAGAATTCGGCCAATTGCGCCCGCGCAAGCGGCATGAAGCAGTTGCCGGTCGCCTTCTGGCACATGCGGCAGTGGCAGACATGCGCGCCGGCCAATCGACCCGTCACGCGGTAGCGGACCGCGCCGCACTGGCAGCCGCCGGTGTGAATCTTGCCGTTCATCGCCCGTCTCCCGTGCGACCTGCCGGCGGCCACGTGTCCGTATCGTGGTCGGGGTGCTGGTAGTTCTCCAGGTCGGCAAGGTACGGCGCGGAGCCGATATCCGCCTCTGTCGCCTCGCCGGGCAGCGCGGGGATGTCGTCCACGTAAGGCAGCTTGGCTTCGATGCCCCACTGGATCGTGGGCGCCACCTCCTCAGGATGGTCGAACGCGCCGATGGCAAGCGCCACACCGTCCGGTGCCTCGAAGGTGAGCGGCGTGCCGCATTCGGCGCAGAAGCCGCGCAGGACGTGGTTGGACGAGCGGAAGCGCCGGGGCTCGCCCCGCGTCCATTCGAGTCCTTCCGGAGGAACGGTGGCGAGCGGCGCATAGAAATTGCCGAACGCCTTCTGGCACATGCGGCAGTGGCAGACCGAGACGTTGCTCAGCGCGCCCTCCACGCGGAAGCGCACCGCCCCGCACTGGCAGCCGCCGGAATAAACGGGCCTGTTGTCGAGGCTCATCTCCACCTCGCAAAGTGATTCAACTTCCTGCCGGAATGATTCCGCGCGGCCGACCAAGTTGCTGCTTTGGTTGATGTTTCCAACATTGCTTCACTCCGGCCTGTGGCAGACGGCTTCGATATTGTTACCGTCGGGATCGAAGACGAAGGCGCCGTAGTAGTTCTCGTGATAATGCGGGCGCAGGCCCGGCGCGCCATTGTCGCGCCCGCCGGCGGCAAGCGCGGCCGCATGAAACGCATCGACCTCGGAGCGGCTTCGCGCGGTGAATGCGTAGTGCCGGCCCGGGCCGGTGTCGGCGTTCTCGTGCAGCCAGAAGTCCGGCTTGTCGCGGCCGTATCCGCCCACCTTGACGCCACCCGTGAACTGCTCGGGCACCATGTGGAGCAGCCTGGCGCCGAGGGGCGCCATGGCGGCATCGTAGAACGCTTTCGCCTTGTCCCAGTCGGAAACGGAAATGCCGGCATGATCGATCATCGCTTCACCTCCCAGGTAGTCACGCGTTCGCCGGTGGCGGGGTCCTTGCCGTCCTTGAGTTGTACGCCCTGGGCGAGCAGTTCGTCCCGGATGCGGTCGGCCTCGGCCCATTTCTTGTCGCGGATGAAGGCGAGGCGGCGGGACACGAAGTCCGCCACGTCGATGTCCGTCTCCAGTTCCGACAGGTCGATGCCGATGAGATCGGCCGCGGCGATGAGAGAGGGCGGGGCAAGGTCGGTATCGTTCAGCAGCCGGAAATAGGACGCCATGTCGAGGTCGTCTCCGAGCGCGGCGAGCAACGTGGGTTGGACTTGCCCATTGGAGGCTCCTGCCGCCCGCCGGCGCCATTTCGCCAGCACGGCTTCCGCCTCCTCCAGCTTCCTTACGCTGAAATCGATCGGCTCGCGGTAATGCGTCATCAGCATGGCCAGCCGCAGCACCTCGCCCGGCCATCTGCGCCCGCCGAATTTCTCCGTGTTCAGCAGTTCGTTGATGGTGACGAAGTTGCCTTCGCTCTTGGCCATCTTGCGGCCCTCGACCTGCAGAAAGCCGTTGTGCATCCAGATGTTGGCCATACGCTCCGTGCCAAAGGCGCAGCAGGACTGGGCAATCTCGTTCTCGTGGTGCGGGAAGACGAGGTCGATGCCGCCGCCGTGGATGTCGAAGACATTCCTGGTCGGATCGTCGCAGAAAAGCCCGCCGCCGAAGGGCTCGAGCAGCTTCGCCATCGACATGGCCGAGCATTCGATGTGCCAGCCGGGGCGGCCGGGAACGGCGATGCCCGCCGGCGACGGCCAGCCCGGCTCGCCCGGCTTCGAGGGTTTCCAGAGCACGAAGTCCATCTCGTCGCGCTTGTAGGAGGCGACGTCGACGCGCGCGCCGGCCAGCATCTCGTCGAACGGGCGGCGCGACAGCGCCCCGTAGCGCGGGCCCTTGCGCGCGTTCATCGCCGAGGGCGAGAACAGCACGTGGTCCTCGGCGACATAGGCCACGTCGAGATCGACCAGCCGATCGATCATCGCGACCATCTCGGCGATATACTCGGTGGCGCGGGGCTGGCTGTCGGGCTCGAGGCAGCCAAGGGCCTTCACGTCGGCCTGGAACTGCGCGTTGGTCGCCTCCGTCACCTTGCGGATCGCCTCGTTGAGCGGCAGATCCGGATGGTCGCGGGCGGCGCGCGCGTTGATCTTGTCGTCCACGTCGGTGATGTTGCGCACATAGG
>JAEYRU010000298.1 GCA_023435335.1 Pseudomonadota bacterium | reverse complement strand
TAGCCCGCATTGTTGACCATGATGTCGAGGCGGCCGAACTTCGACATGGCGAGGTCGACCATTTCGCGGATCTCGGAGGCCAGCGAGACGTCGGTCTGGATCGCGACCGCGCCGTCGCCGATCTCTTTTGCGACACGCTGGGCGCCCTTGAAGTTGAGGTCGGCGACAACGACCCTGGCGCCCTCCTCGGCGAAGCGCTTCGCCATGCCCTCGCCGAAGCCCGAAGCGGCGCCCGTGATGACGGCGACCTTGTCCTTGAGACGAGCCATTTCTTTCCTTCTCGATGAATGGGCGGCGTTCAGCCGTGGTTGAAGACGATCGTCTTGGTGGCGCTCATGTCGTAGAGCGCCTCGAAACCCTTTTCGCGGCCGTGGCCGGACTTCTTGAACCCGCCGAAGGGCAGCTCGATGCCGCCGCCCGCGCCGTACCCGTTGACGAAAACCTGGCCGGCACGCACGCGCTTGGCCACCCGATGCTGGCGGCCGCCGTCGCGGGTCCAGACGCCGGCGACCAGTCCGAACTCGGTGCCGTTGGCGAGCGCGATTGCCTGTTCCTCGCCCTCGAAGGCAAACAGCGAGAGCACCGGGCCGAACACTTCCTCCTGTGCGATCGCGGCATCGGGATCGACCGAGCCGAACAGGGCCGGCGCGAAATAGTAGCCGCCTTGCGGCGCGTCGGGAGCAACGTGCCCGCGCGCAAGGACTGGAACGCCGGCTTCCTCGGCCGCGGCGACGAGGCCCGCGACACGCTCCTTCTGCCTCGGGTTGATCAGCGCGCCGAGATCGAGATCGGCGTCGTGCGGTCCGGCGGTGAGCTTCGAGAACCGCTCGGCGAGCCCGGCCGCCACCCGCTCGTAGACCGGCTTCTCGACAAGGATGCGGCTGCCGGCCGAACAGGTCTGACCGCCATTCTGGATGATCGCGTTGACCAGCACGGGGAGCGCCGCATCGATATCGGCGTCGGCGAAGACGATCTGCGGCGACTTGCCGCCGAGTTCAAGCGTCACGCCGCGGTTGTTGACCGCGGCCGCCTGCTGGATCGCCGTGCCGGTCAGCGGCGAGCCGGTGAAGGTGACGTAGTCGACGCCCGGATGCGCCGACAGCGCCGCGCCCGCCTCGCGACCGTAACCGGTAACGACGTTGAAGACGCCTTCGGGAATGCCGGCTTCCAGCGCCAGCTGGGCGATGCGGATCGCCGTCAGCGAGGCGTCCTCGGCGGGTTTCACGACCAGCGTGTTGCCCATGGCCAGCGCCGCGCCGGCCACCCGGGCGAGGATCTGCAGCGGGTAGTTCCAGGGAATGACGCCGGCCACCACGCCGTGCGGCTCGCGCAGCGTGAGCGCCGTATAGCCGTCGAGGAAGGGAATGGTGTCGCCGTGGATCTTGTCGCCGGCGCCCCCGTAGAATTCATAATAGCGCATGGTGGCGGTCACGTCCGCCCTGCCCTGCCGCACCGGCTTGCCGGTGTCGCGCGATTCCAGCGCCGCCAGCTCGTCGCCGTGCTT
Organism: Pseudomonadota bacterium; assembly: GCA_023435335.1. Lineage (GTDB taxonomy): Bacteria > Pseudomonadota > Alphaproteobacteria > Rhizobiales > Rhizobiaceae > RCIO01. The sequence goes on along the minus strand of JAEYRU010000298.1, from coordinate 8,867 downwards.
TTCGACCAGATGGAACAGCCGGGTCAGGCAGCGGCCGCGCTCGACGGCGGGCATGCGGCTCCAGGGGCCGGTGTCGAAGGCGCGGCGAGCCCCCTTCACGGCGCGGTCCACGTCCGCCGTGCCCGAAGCCGGGATCGAGGCGAAGACTTTTCCGTCGGACGGGCAGACAACGTCGATGCGCGCGCCCGACATCGAATCCGCCGGCTTGCCGTCGACGAGATTCATGAAGGCGAGGCCCTGCGCGACCGTTGTGGAAAGATGTGTGCCCATGGTGGTCATTCTCCAACCTGTTATTATGCACGCCGTCGCGGCGCGCGGGGCGAAAGAGCGGTTTTCATTCGGTGAAAAAGCGACCGCCGGCAGAGGTGTCAAGCGCAAGAAATCCTCCGCCCCGCTCTGGCGATTCTAAATCGATTAGACTATAGGGAGGGCCGCAACATCGAACGATCCTCCGAGATGACCAGCCAAATCATTCCTGTCGAACCCTTCGACTTCATCGTCTTTGGCGGCACCGGCGATCTCGCCGAGCGCAAGCTGATTCCCGCCCTCTACCAGCGGCAGCGCTCCGGGCAGTTCAGCGAGCCGACGCGGATCATCGGCGCATCGCGATCGAAACTGTCCGACGAGGACTTCCGCGCGTTTGCGCGCAAGGCGATCGCCGACCATGTGCATGGCGAAGATCAGGATGCGGCCGAGGTCGACGCCTTTGTCGGCCGGCTATCCTATGTTCCGGTGGATGCCCGAGCCGGCGAGGGCTTCGACGCGCTGAAGGAGGCCATCGGCGACAGCACCAGCATCCGGGTCTTTTACCTGGCCGTGGCCCCCGGACTGTTCGGCGACATCGCCAGGAATCTGGAGATGCAGGGATTGGCGCTTCCTTCCACGCGCATCGTGGTGGAGAAGCCTATCGGGCGCAGCCTGGCGTCGGCCTGCGACCTCAACGACGCCATCGGCGAGGTGTTCGACGAGCAGCAGATCTTCCGCATCGACCACTATCTCGGCAAGGAGACGGTGCAGAACCTGATGGCGTTGCGCTTCGGCAACGCGCTGTTCGAGCCGCTGTGGAACTCTGCCCATATCGACCACGTGCAGATCACCGTGGCCGAGACGGTGGGGCTGGAGGATCGCGTCAGCTACTACGACAAGGCGGGCGCGCTGCGCGACATGGTGCAGAACCACATCCTGCAGCTCTTGTGCCTGGTCGCCATGGAACCGCCGTCCTCGCTCGACGCCGACGCCGTGCGTGACGAGAAGCTGAAGGTCCTGCGTTCGCTCACCCGCATCAACGGGAACGATGCGCCGAAGCTGACCGTGCGCGGCCAGTACCGCTCCGGCGCCTCGTCGGGCGGCGCGGTGAAGGGGTATCTCGACGAACTCGGAAACGGCCAGAGCGACACGGAGACCTTCGTGGCGCTGAAGGCCGAGATCGCCAACTGGCGGTGGGCGGGTGTGCCCTTCTACCTGCGCACCGGGAAGCGGCTGGCGGCGCGGGTGTCCGAAATCGTCATCACATTCAAGCCGATCCCGCACTCGATCTTCGGCGACAGCGCGGGACCCGTCTCGCCCAACCAGCTGGTCATCCGGCTGCAGCCCGACGAGGGCGTGAAGCAGTGGATCATGATCAAGGACCCCGGCCCGGGGGGAATGCGGCTGCGCCACGTGCCGCTCGACATGAGCTTCGCCCAGTCGTTCAAGCTGCGCAATCCCGACGCCTACGAGCGGCTGATCATGGACGTCGTGCGCGGCAACCAGACGCTTTTCATGCGGCGCGACGAGGTGGAAGCCGCGTGGCGCTGGATCGACCCGATCCTGGCTGCGTGGGAGGAGAACGGCACCCCGGTGCAGGGCTATACGGCGGGCACCTGGGGCCCCTCCGGCTCGATCGCGCTGATAGAGCGCGACGGCCGCACCTGGCACGAGAGCAACTGATGGCCGTGACCGCGGCGGCGCGGGCCGCCTGGAACAGCTTCGCCTCGCCGGACGAACTGGCCGAAAGGCTGGCCGACCGCATCGCCGCCATCCTCCAGGGCGCGGTGGAACAGCGCGGGCAGGCCACCCTGGCCGTCTCGGGCGGCCGGACGCCGGAGCGTCTGTTTTCGGCCCTTTCACGCAGGGATATCGCCTGGGGCAAGATCGTGGTCACGCTTGTGGACGAGCGTTTTGTCCCGCAGTCCGATTCGCGCTCGAACGCCCGACTCGTGGCCGAGAAGCTCTGCGTCGCTAACGCGGCGGCGGCTTCGTTTGTCTCGCTCTACCGGCCCGCGGCGAACGTCGAGGAAGCCGCGCGCTTCGCCGAGCTCTCGGTCGCCGGCCTGCCGCGTCCCTTCGACGTCGTGGTGCTTGGCATGGGTGCGGACGGCCACGCCGCGTCCTTCTTCCCGGACGCACCCGATCTCGAAGAGCTCCTCGAAAATCGCAACCGCGGGTCGGTCCTGCCCGTAGTGGCGGCGAGCGCTGGCGAGCCGCGGCTGACGCTGTCGCTGCAGCTTCTGTGCGCGGCGCGCTTCATCGCGCTGCATATCGAGGGGGAGGAAAAGAAACGCGTTCTGCGGGAAGCGCTGGAGGAGCGCAACAAGCCCGTGAGCGCATTCTTCGACCACGCCGAAAACGGCGTCCAGGTCTACTGGACGCCCTGAAAGGAAGCTCCCCATGACCGTACGACGTGACATCGAGGCCGTCACGGCCCGTATCCGCGAGCGTTCGAAACCGACCCGGGAAGCCTATCTCGCCCGCATCGACGCGGCAGCGAGCCAGGGCGTCACGCGCTCCGCGCTGGCCTGCGGAAACATCGCCCACGGGTTCGCGTCGTGCGGTCCGTCGGACAAGGCGGCACTCGCAGGCGGCCGGGTGCCGAACCTCGGCATCATCACTTCCTACAATGACATGCTGTCGGCGCATCAGCCCTACGAGACTTATCCGCAGATCATCAAGCAGGCGGCGCGCGACGCGGGGGGCGTGGCGCAGGTGGCGGGCGGCGTGCCGGCCATGTGCGACGGCGTCACCCAGGGAATGCCGGGCATGGAGCTGTCGCTGTTCTCGCGCGACGTGATCGCCATGTCGGCCGCGATCGGGCTGTCGCACAACATGTTCGACGCGGCCGTCTTCCTCGGGGTGTGCGACAAGATCGTGCCGGGCCTGGTTATCGCGGCGCTCACCTTCGGGCACCTGCCAGCGGTGTTCATCCCGGCCGGACCGATGACATCCGGCCTGCCCAACGACGAGAAGGCGAAGATCCGCCAGCTGTACGCCGAGGGCAAGGTGGGGCGCGCCGAGCTTCTGGAGGCGGAGTCGAAGTCCTACCACGGACCCGGCACCTGCACCTTCTACGGCACGGCCAACTCCAACCAGATGCTGATGGAGATCATGGGGCTGCACGTACCCGGCGCAACCTTCGTCAACCCCGGCACGCCGCTGCGCGACGCATTCACGCGCGAGGCCACGAAGCGGGCGCTGGCGATCACCGCGCTCGGTAACGAGTACACGCCGGCCGGCCGCATGATCGACGAGCGTTCGGTCGTCAACGGCATCGTCGGCCTCAACGCCACCGGCGGCTCCACCAACCACACCATCCACCTCATCGCCATGGCCGCGGCGGCCGGCCTCGCGATCACCTGGCAGGACATCTCGGACATTTCGGATGCGGTGCCGCTGCTGGCGCGCGTCTATCCGAACGGTCTCGCCGACGTGAACCACTTCGCCGCCGCAGGCGGCATGGGCTTCCTGATCCGCGAGCTGCTCGACGCCGGCTACCTGCACGAGGACGTGCGCACCGTATGGGGCGACGGCCTGCGCGCCTACACGGTGGAGGCGAGGCTCGGCGCGGACGGGGCGGTGGCGCGGCGCCCCGCGCCAGCCACCAGCGGCGACGAGAAGGTGCTCGCGCCGGCGTCAAAGGCGTTCCAGACGAGCGGCGGGCTGAAGGTTCTTCGAGGCAATCTCGGCCACGCCGTGGCCAAGGTGTCGGCGGTCAAGCCGGAACACCGCGTCATCGAGGCCCCGGCCCGTGTCTTCCACGGGCAGGAGGAACTGCAGGCCGCCTTCAAGGCCGGACAGCTCGACCAGGATTTCGTCGCGGTCGTGCGCTTCCAGGGGCCGAAGGCGAACGGCATGCCGGAATTGCACAGGCTGACCACGCCGCTCGGGATCCTGCAGGATCGCGGATGCAAGGTCGCGCTCGTCACCGACGGGCGCATGTCGGGCGCCTCCGGCAAGGTGCCGTCGGCGATCCATGTCACTCCGGAGGCCAAGGACGGCGGCCTGATCGGCAAGGTGCGCGACGGCGACATGATCAGGCTCGACGCGGAGGCCGGGATGCTGGAACTGCTCGTGGACGAACTGGAACTCGCGGGCCGCGCGACCGCGCCCGCGGACCTGTCGGGCAACGTCCACGGCTTCGGCCGCGAGCTGTTCGAAGGGTTCCGCGCGCTGGCGAACCGCGCCGACGAAGGCGCCGCCGTGTTCTGAGGCGACGCCTCAGGCCTCGACCGGCAGCCCTGCCTCCCGCCATTCAGGCAACCCGTCCTGCAGGCGGCGGGCGCTGAAGCCCCTGCCGCGCAGCGCCGCAACGGCCTCGAACGAGAACACGCACCAGGGGCCGCGGCAGTAGGCGACAACTTCGCGGCTGCGGTCGAGTTCGGGAAGCCGCGTCTCCAGCTCGCCGAGCGGCACGTTGAGCGCTCCGGGCAGGTGCCCCATGGCGAATTCGTCCGCCGGGCGTACGTCGAGCACGGTGACCAGCCCATCGCGCATGCGTTCCACCAGTTCCTGACGCGTCACCGCTTCCATGTCGTCGCGCCGGTCGAAATAGCCGCGCACGATGCGTTCGACCTCCGCGACGTGGCGCTCGGCCACCGCGCGGATGGCGGCGAAGGCTTGCAGCGCGGCGGCGTCCGCAATGCGGTAGTTCACGAACTTGCCGTCGCGCTCCGACAGCACCAGCCCGGCGCGGCGCAGGTTCTGCAGATGCTGCGAGACGTTGGCAATCGGCAGGCCAAGCTTTGCCGCGAGCGCATCCACGCTGCGCGGCCCCTGCGCCAGGTGTTCGATCAGCTCCAGCCGCTGCGGGTGACCCAGCGCCTTCGCGACGACCGCGAACTGCTCGTACAGCGCCTGCTTCGGGCTACGGATTGACATCGTGTCCCCGGTAACGGTAAATCATTCAACGAAACTATTGAATGATTGCCGCCCCGTCAAGCCCGCCGACCTATTCCACCGGGCGCGACCATGTTCCGGGAGACCTCCATGATCCTGCGCCAGTTCCTGCATTTCGATCCTGTCGCCGCTTCCTATCTTTTCGGCTGCGGCGGCAAGGCGTCCGCCGCCGTCGTCGATCCCGTCGGCGATGTCGCCCCCTATCTCGAAGCAGCGGCGACGGCCGGCATGCGCATCCTCTACGTGATCGACACGCACCTGCATGCCGACCACGTCTCGCCCGGCCGCAAGCTCGCGGAAGCCGCGGGCGCGCAGTACGTACTCTTCGAGGGCGCTGAGGCGGGCTTCCTGTTCCACGCGGTCAAGGACGGCGACGTGCTCGAACTCGGCAATGTGACCGTCAAGATCATGCACACGCCAGGCCACACGCCGGAACACATTTCGCTACTCGTCACCGACCGCACGCGCGCCGACGAGCCGTGGTTCGTGCTCACCGGCCACACGCTGATGGTCGGCGACCTTGGCCGCACCGAGCTCGCCTCCAGCGCCGAGGACGGCGCGCTGGCGCTCTATGCCAGTGTGCAGCGGCTGAAGGAACTGCCGGACCATGTGGAGGTGCTCCCGGGCGCGTTTTCCGGGTCGGTGTGCGGGCGCTCGCTCTCCGGCAAGCCGTCCTCCACCATCGGCTTCGAGAAGCGCTTCAACAAGGCCTTCCGCATCGAAGACGAGGCCACCTTCGTCGCCGCCATGACGGCCGACATTCCGCCGCCGCCTCCGGGCGCGGCCCGCACGCGGGCCGTCAATTCGGGCGCGGCCGCAGGAGTCGCGGCGTGACAGCTGCCGCGACCCGGGGCTCCGGCGTTGCGCTGGGGCTGGGCGCGAACTGGCGGCAGTTCGCGCTTCTGGTGCTGATCAACGCCTTCGTGGGCGGCATGGTGGGCATCGAGCGCACGGTCGTCCCGCTGATCGGGACGGAGGAGTTCGGCGTCGCGTCCACGACGCTGGTCGTATCCTTCATCGTCAGCTTCGGCGTGGTGAAGGCGTTCGCCAACCTGATTTCCGGCCAGCTTGCCGATACCTGGGGACGCAAGCGCGTGCTGGTGCTGGGCTGGCTTCTCGGACTGCCGGTACCGTTCATGATCCTGTGGGCGCCGAGCTGGGGTTGGATCATCGCGGCAAACGTGCTGCTCGGTCTGAGCCAGGGTTTCGCCTGGTCGATGACGGTCATCATGAAGGTCGACCTTGTCGGGCCGAAAGGACGCGGACTCGCCGTCGGGCTCAACGAGTTCGCAGGCTATCTCGCGGTCGGCGTGACCGCCTTCCTCACCGGCTATCTCGCCGCCCGATACGGGCTGCGCCCGGTGCCTGTCTACATCGGGATCGGCTATGCCGTGCTGGGCTCTGTCCTCTCCGTCCTGCTCGTGCGCGACACGCGCGAGCATGTGCTGCTGGAGACGAAGGGCCATGCGCAGGAGGCCGCGCCGATCACCTTCCGCGAGGTCTTCGCGCTGACGACCTTCCGCGACCGCAACCTCTTCGCGGCCTCGCAGGCCGGGCTGGTCAACAACCTCAATGACGGGATGAGCTGGGGCATCTTCCCGCTCTTTTTCGCCGCAAACGGGCTGGGGCTGGAGCGCATCGGCATTCTGAAGGCCGCCTATCCGGTGGTGTGGGGTCTGCTGCAGGTCATCACCGGCCCGCTGAGCGACCGCTGGGGCCGCAAGGGGCTGATCGTGGCGGGCATGTGGGTACAGGCGGGCGCGCTGCTGCTGACCGCGGTGTCGCGCGACTTCTCGTGGTGGCTGGTCGCCAGCCTGCTGCTCGGCCTCGGCACGGCGATGGTCTATCCGAGCCTGATCGCAGCCGTGTCGGACGCCTCGCACCCCTCGTGGCGCGCACGCTCGCTGAGCGTCTACCGCTTCTGGCGCGATCTCGGCTACGCGATCGGGGCGCTGTCGGCCGGGCTGATCGCCGATTTCTTCGGGCTGGCCGCCGCGATCGGCGCCATCGCCGCGCTGACCTTCATCTCGGGATCGGTCGTGGCTGGCGCCATGCGCCTGCCTGTTCGCGCTACACCGGCAGTCTCAGCGCAGAGCTCCGGCTGACCTTCGCCTCCAGCGGCAGATCGGCCGAGGAGAGGCCGGCGCGGATGGTGAAATCGCCGGGCTCCAGGAGCCACGCCTGATCCCCGGTCGAGAAGAAGGCGAAGGCGCGCGCGTCCAGGCTGAAGTCGACGCGGCGGGACTCGCCGGGCGCCAGCGCCACCTTCTCGAAGGCCTTCAGTTCCCGCGCCGGACGCTCGACCGACGCGACGTCGTCGCCGACGTAGAGCTGGACCACCGCGGAGCCGGCGCGTTCTCCCGTGTTGGCGATCGTAACGGCGACGTCGACGAAGCCCTCCCCCTCGAAGCGCTCGTCCGAAACCGCAAGGTCGGTGACCACGAAGCTGGTGTAACCCAGTCCGAAGCCGAAGGGGAAAAGCGGTGCGATGCCGTGGCGGTCGTAATGGCGGTAGCCGACGAAGACACCCTCCGCGTATCGCACCTTGCCGTTGTGGCCGGGATAGATCTCGGGATCCTGGCTGTGGGCGGGGTTGTCGGACCATTTGACCGGGAAGGTCTGCGGCAGGCGCCCGCCCGGTTCGGCGGCCCCGGTGAGCACGTCGGCGATGGCGTTGCCCGCCTCCTGCCCCGGATACCAGGCCTGAAGCACGGCCGCGACATCGCCCAGCCATGGCATCTCCACCGGCCCGCCGGTCTGCAGCACGACGACGGTATTAGGGTTGGCGCGTGCAACGGCCGAGACCAGTTCGTTCTGCCGGCCCGGGAGTTCGATGCCGCGCAGGTCGCTGCCTTCCGTGTCCCACTCGCCGTTGCGGCCGACGCAGAGGACGGCCACGTCGGAACCAGCCGCGAGCGCCACGGCTTCGGCAATCGCCTCGTCGCCGAGCGGCATTCCGATACCGGCGGCAAAGGCGGCGAAATGCATCTCCGCTTCCGGACGGTTGGCGAATTCGATCACGATCTCGTAGCTGCGACCTGCCTCCATCTCGACCGTGCCTATCACCTCGTCGCAGCCCTGCTCGAAGAAGGTGCGGCCCTTCTGCCAGTTCGACCAGGCCTCGGCGACCAGCCTGCCGTCGACGAAGATGCGGGAGAGGCCAGCGCTGTAGATGCCGACGCGGTGCGTGCCGCTGGCTTCCGCCGTATAGCTGCCGCGCAGCCGCGCGGAGAAGTCACCGGCGTCGATGCTGCCGCCACCGACCCGACCCGCCCAAAATGCCTGGGCGTCCTCATGGGTCTCAACAACCGGCTCGCCGGCGAAGGCGCGGTTGTCAAAGAACTCGACCGTGAAGCTGCCACGGATCACCGGCTCGAAGCGGTGATTGTCGCAGCCGGGCGCATAGGCGAGGCGCTCCTCGCCCAGCGCGGCGACCAGCCCCTCCCACGGGCTCACGCGGTAGTGTGGGTTGAGCTGGGCGCTGCCGCCGCCCATGATCCGCGCTGTCTTCGCGTTTGGACCGATCACGGCGATCCTGCCTTTAGCCGCCAGCGGCAGGATGCCGTTGTTCTTCAGGAGCACGGCGGCCTCGGCTCCCGCGCGGCGGATCAGCGCCCGATGCTCCGGCCTGTCCTCGGCCCGCTCCTCGAACGGGCGGGTGTCCCGCAGCGCGCCAGTGCGCTCCATCAGCCGCAGCATGGCGAGTGCGCGCTCGC
>JAEYRU010000288.1 GCA_023435335.1 Pseudomonadota bacterium | reverse complement strand
AGGTCGTCAATGACGGAATCGATGGCGCTTTGCTGGTCCTCGGTCTCGTCGTAGGGGAAGCGTGCGGCGAACTCACTGTAGAGCCCTTCCGAAGGGGTGAGCACCGGGGCGCCGCGCATCTGGCGTTCGGCGGCGATGCGGATCAGGCCCGCCGCCATGTCGAGCAGGCGCTTCTTGAGCCGGGCCTTGCGCGACTGCCAGGCGCCGCCGCCCAGCTTGTCGAGCGTGGCCTCGGCCGCGTCGGAACCATAGCGCGACAAAAGCTCGATGTTCTCGACCGGCAGGAACAGCCGGTCCTCCCCCGCATAGCGGATTTCGAGACATTCGTGCGGAGCGCCGGCCGCCTCGATCGTCTTTAGGCCGATGAAGCGGCCGATGCCGTGGTCGGCATGCACGACGATGTCGCCGGCGGCAAGCCCAGCCACCTCGGAGATGAAGTTGGCAGCGCGTCGCTTCTTGGCACGACGGATCAGCCGGTCGCCAAGTATGTCCTGCTCCGCCACCACGACGAGGCGGTTCGTCTCGAAGCCGGTTTCGAGCGGAAGCACGGCAAGGCCGACCTCCTCCGGGCCGAGCTTTTCCAGCGCGTCGAGCGAATCGACATTTCGAGCGCCCCCGAGATCATGCTCGGCGAGGATCTGGGAGAGGCGGTCGAGCGAGCCTTCGCTCCAGCCCGCCACCAACACGCGCCTGTCGCCGCGCTGGCTGGCTATATGGGCGACAGCGACGTCGAAGATGTTGATGTTGGGGTCGGCGCGTTCCTCGGCGAAGCTGCGACCCGCCCGCGCACCGGCGTGGCGCACTGGCCGTACGTCGTTGTCCGGAAGGTCGAAGGCGGAAAGCTGGACGACGCGATGCGCCGACGCTGCCGCGGCGACATCCTCGGCCGAGAGGTAGAGCAAGTCCGGTGGAACCGGCTTGTAGGGCACAGCGTCCGCCAGACCTGTCGCGGCCGACTGCTGCCTGCGCGCTTCGTAGTGATCGAGGATGAGCGCGTGCCGCTCGGCGATTGCCTCGCTGGCGAGATGATCGAATACGGCTGGCACGCCAGGCAGGTAGTCGAACACCGTATCCAGCCGCTCGTGGAAAAAGGGCAGCCAATGCTCCATGCCGGCGAAGCGGCGCCCCTCGGTTACGGCAGTGTACAGGGCGTCGTCGCGCGAGGGCGCGCCGAAGGCCTCGATATAGCTGCGGCGGAAGCGGCTGACGGCTTCCTGGCTCAGTGCGACCTCGCTCATGGAATTGAGCGTAACTTCGCCCCGCTGCCCGGTGGTGCGCTGCGTCGCGGCGTCGAAGGCGCGGATGGATTCCAGCGTGTCGCCGAAGAAGTCGAGCCGCAGCGGCTCCGGCGCGCCGGGCACGAACAGATCCAGGATGCCGCCGCGCACGGCGTACTCCCCGACTTCGCGCACGGTGGAAACGCGCTCGAAGCCCGCGCTCTCCAGCCGGGCGACGAGCGCGTTCATTTCGACCTGGTTGCCGGGCCGCGCCGAGAAGACCTGAGCCTCAATCGCCTCGACCGGGGGCATGCGCTGCAGCAGGGCGTTCACGCTCGTGAGCACGATGGCGGGGTGCGGGTCCTTGCGAAGCGCGCCCATGGCGGCCATGGCGTCGAGCCTCCGAGCGGCCGCATCCGCGCCGGGAGATACGCGGTCGTAGGGCAGGCAATCCCAGCCCGGAAGCTCCAATACGGGAAGGCTCGGCGCGACGAATCCCAGCGCGTCGCGCAGGGCCGGCAGGCGCTGGCCGTCGCGGAGCACGAAGAGCAGCGGGCCGGAAGACGCGATCTCGCGCTGCAGCTGGACAAGCGCGAACGCTTCATAGCCCTCGGCGACGCCGTCGACGGAAACGCCGCCCGGCTGGCCGGGTTTTAGCCCGATGGGTTGGATCAGCGTCATGGAATTCGGTCGGTCACGCGCCGCGGCCGGCGGAGATTTCTCGGAAAAGCTCGGTATCGTAGACTGCGGGAACAGGCTTTTCGCCCGTCACCCACTTCAGGAGGTCCGCGTCCGGCACCTCCAGCAGCGCCTCATATTGTTCAAGCTCGGTGGCGGTCAAGGTGTCGATCCGCCTGTCGGCAAAGCGGCCCAGAATTAGGTCGTTCTCGCGCATGCCCCGGTGCCAGGAGCGGAAAAGCGCCTTGCGGCGGCGGGTCTCGAGTTTGTCGGGCGTGCCGATCATCTGAATATCCGTTCGTCGGCGTCGCCTATATCGTGGAAGATCGCTTGTGTCAGCCTTGCGCGGTGGTTGGCTCGGCCTATGGTCGCACCATGCGCCCTGCCCCACTCGACCCCCTGTTCGCCCCCGCTACCACGCTGGATGGAGTGGGCAGCAAGGTGACCGGACTGTTGTCGAACGTAGTGCCCGCCGACACAACCGGGCGCGAGGTGCGCGTGGGCGACCTGCTGTTCGTGCTGCCAAATGCGGTTATCGACCGCCGCCGACGCTGGGAGATCGCAGCGGCGCCGGAGGGCGCCGTCGTGACGATTTCCGTCACGATCGACCGCCACCAGCCGTCGCCTCGGGGCAGGCCGAGCGTGCCGTACCGCGTCTTCGCATTCGACGAGACGGGAGAAATGGCGCTGACCTTCTTCCATGCCCGGCGCGAGTGGCTTGAAAAGGCGCTTCCGGTCGGCGCGCAGGTGCTGGTGAGCGGCCGCATGGAATGGTTCAACGGCCGCCCCAGCATGGTGCATCCCGATCACATGGTTCCCTTGGCGGAGGTCGATGCGCTGCCGCTGGTCGAACCCGTCTACCCACTCACAGCGGGCCTCTCCGGAAAAGTGCTGCATCGAGCGATCCTGCAGGCGCTCGACCGCGTGCCGGACCTTGCCGAATGGCTCGACGGCGAACTTCTGCGGCGACAGACCTTTCCGTCCTTCCGGGAGGCGCTGCGCCGCCTGCACCGTCCGGCGGATCCCGTCGATGCGCTGCCGGAGAGCGCGCCGTGGAGGCGGCTTGCCTATGACGAGTTGCTGGCGGGACAGTTGGCGCTGGCCTTGGTGCGCGCGCGAACGCTGCGGCTGGCGGGGCGCCCGCTGGTCGGAGACGGGCGGATAGAGCACAGGATCATGGAAGCCCTGCCCTACTCCCTCACCGGCGCGCAGAAGGAAGCCATCGACGAGATCCACGCCGACCTCGCAAAGCCGGAGCGGATGCTGCGCCTTCTGCAGGGCGACGTCGGCTCCGGCAAGACCGTTGTGGCGCTGCTCGCAATGGCGCGGGCGGCGGAGGCTGATGGACAGTCGGCCCTGATGGCGCCGACCGAGATTCTCGCGCGCCAGCACTTCGCCACCATCGCCCCACTCGCCGGGAAGGCGGGGCTGAGAACCACGCTGCTGACCGGTCGGCTGAAGGGGCGCGAGCGCGAGGCCGTGCTCGCCGAGATCGCCAGCGGAAGCGTCTCGATCGTGATCGGCACGCACGCACTTTTCCAGGAGAGCGTCAGTTTCGCTGACCTTGTCCTCGCCGTCGTCGATGAGCAGCACCGTTTCGGCGTTCACCAGCGCCTCGCGATGAGCGCCAAGGGGGCCGCCCCGGACATGCTGGTGATGACGGCGACGCCGATACCACGCACGCTGGTGCTGACCGCCTTCGGAGACATGGACGTGTCCCGCCTGAGGGAAAAGCCACCGGGCCGCAAGCCCATCAGGACCGTGACCATGCCCACCGAGCGGCTCGGGGATCTGATAGACAGGGTCGCCGACGCCGTGGCCGAGGGACAAAAAGTCTACTGGATCTGCCCCCTGGTGGAAGAATCCGAACTGATAGGCATCGTCTCCGCCGAACAGCGCGCCGACGCGCTGCGCAAGCGTTTCGGCGATCTGGTCGGGCTGGTGCATGGACGCATGGCTGGGCCGGGCAAGGACGCCGCCATGCAGAACTTCAAGGAGGGTGTGACCCGCATTCTGGTCGCGACGACGGTCATCGAGGTCGGGGTAGACGTACCCGACGCCTCGATCATGGTCATCGAGCACGCGGAGCGCTTCGGACTGGCGCAACTCCACCAGTTGCGCGGCCGCGTGGGGCGCGGCTCCAGGGAGTCCAGTTGCGTCCTGCTGTACAAGGGCCCGCTCGGAGATGTTGCCAAACGCCGGCTGTCGGTCATGCGCGAGACGGAGGACGGCTTCCTGATCGCCGAGGAGGATCTGAAGCTTCGCGGCGAAGGCGAGTTGCTCGGTTCGCGGCAGTCAGGCGTGCCGGGCTTTCAGGTCGCGCGGCTGGAGCATCACTCCGATCTCCTGGAGACGGCACGCAACGACGCGAGGCTGATCCTGCAGCGCGACGCCGAACTCGAAACGCCCCGTGGCGAGGCGCTTCGTATGCTCCTGTACCTCTTCGGACGGGACGAAGCGGTCCGGCTGCTGCGCTCGGGCTGACTATTCCGCTGCTGCGCTCGGCGGCTGCTGCGCCTCCTGCGCAGCCGCGAGCTCGCGCAGCTTCGCCTTGGTATCCGGCGGCGCGACCAAACCGGCGGAGATGACCAGCTTCGCCGCCTCCTCGACGCTCATGGCTAATTCGATGACGTCCGAGCGCGGCACATACATCAGGAAGCCGGTCGTCGGATTGGGCGTGGAAGGCAGGAATACCGCGATCATGTCGCCCAGGTTGGGCTCAAGATGCCCCGTCACCTCGTTCTTGCGCTCGCTGGAGATGAACACGATCGACCAGGCTCCCCGGCGGGGATACTCCATGATGGCGACCTTGTTGAAGGTTTCCGCCTTGTTGGAAAGGACCGTCTCGAAGATCTGCTTCAGGCCGCGATAGACGCTTCGCACAAGGGGCATTCGGTCCAGAATCGATTCGCCGAGATGCACCACGGTGCGCCCGATGAAGTTTGCGGTCAGGAAGCCGATCAGCGTGATCAGCACCAGCGCCACGATAAGGCCGAAGCCGGGCACGGCGAACGGCAGGTAGCTATCCGGGTTGTAGCGGGCCGGAATATACGGTTTGACCCAGCCGTCGACCCAGCCGACAAGGGACCAGGCTAGATATGCCGTTATCGCCAGCGGCGCGGTGACGACGAAGCCGGTCAGGAAGTAGTTGCGCAACCGGGTCATCATCGCCGGAACAAGCCCCTGTCAGGGAATATCCCTGTTGCACCGCAAGATAAGACAGCAGACGGGCTTTTTGAATAGCGATTCAGCCGGAGTTGAGGCGGCCTATTCGACGGTCACCGACTTTGCCAGATTGCGCGGTTGGTCGACGTCGGTGCCCATGAGCACCGCTGTGTGGTAAGCGAGCAGTTGAACGGGTATGGCGTAGACGATCGGCGCGATGAATTCCGGCACCTGCGGCAGCACGATCGTCTCCATCGTGTCGACCGTGGAGCGAGCCGCTCCCTTCTCGTCCGTGATCAGGATGATCCTGCCGCCGCGCGCTGCGACCTCCTGCATGTTGGAGACGGTCTTGTCGAAGATGCGGTCGTGCGGCGCGATCACGATGACCGGCATCGACTCGTCGATGAGGGCGATCGGACCATGCTTGAGTTCGCCGGCCGCGTAGCCTTCCGCGTGAATGTAGGAGATTTCCTTGAGCTTGAGCGCGCCTTCCATGGCAAGCGGGTAGTTGGTGTCGCGCCCGAGATAAAGCACGTGGCGGACCTGGGAGAGTTCGCGCGCGACTTTGGCGATCTGGTCGTCGAGCTTCAGCGCGAGCCTGGCGAAGCGCGGGGCTTCGGAGAGTTCGCGCACGGCCCGCCTCTCCTCCTCGGGCGACATGTGCCCGCGCGCTACCGCTGCCCGTACCGCGAGTGCGGCAAGCGCCGACAGCTGGCAGGTGAACGCCTTGGTCGAGGCAACGCCGATCTCAGGTCCGGCGAGCGTAGGGAAGATGCCGTCGGATTCGCGCGCGATCGTGGATTCGCGCACATTGACGATCGCGCTGATCGGGATGCCTTCCTTGCGGCAATAGCGCAGCGAGGCGAGCGTGTCGGCAGTCTCGCCCGATTGCGAGACGAAGAGCGAGGCGCTCTGCTTCGACAGCGGCATTTCGCGGTAACGAAACTCCGAAGCGATATCGATGTCGACCGGCAGGCGCGCATAGCGCTCGAACCAGTATTTTCCGATCAGGCCCGCCAGATAGGCGGTGCCGCAAGCCGCGACCGCCAGGCGGTCGAGCTTGGCGAAGTCGAAGGGCAGCGGGTAGTCGTTGACGCGACCGCTGGCGAAATCGAGATAGTTTGCCAGGGTATGCGAGATTACCTCCGGCTGCTCATGGATCTCCTTCTCCATGAAATGGCGGTGGTTGCCCTTGTCGACCATGTAGCTCGTGCTGACCGATTGCTGCCGGCGTCGCTCGACCTGCGCGCCCGTAGCGTCGTAAATCTGCATTCCACCGCGCCGTACTACCGCCCAGTCGCCGTCCTCGAGGTAGGTGATGGAATCGGTAAAGGGGGCGAGCGCAATAGCGTCCGAGCCGAGATACATCTCACCCTCGCCGTGGCCCACCGCAAGCGGCGGCCCGTTGCGTGCGCCGATCAGCAGGTCCTCGTCGCCGCGGAACATGATGGCCAGCGCAAACGCACCCTCGAGGCGCCTGATCGCCGCATGTGCCGCCTCGACGGGAGGCAGGCCTTCGTCGAGCCCGCGCATCACGAGATGAGCGACAACCTCGGTATCGGTCTGAGAGGCGAACTTGAAACCATCGGCGATCAGTTCGTCGCGCAACTCGGCGAAGTTCTCGATGATGCCGTTATGCACGATGGCGACGTCCCGTGAGAAATGCGGGTGCGCGTTGGCCTCGTTGGGCACGCCATGGGTGGCCCAACGTGTATGGCCGATGCCGATCGTGCCGGCGAGCGGCTCCGCCTTCAGGCGGCTTTCCAGGTTGACCAGCTTTCCTTCGGCGCGGCGGCGCTCCAGATGCCCGTGGTCGATCGTGGCGACGCCGGCCGAATCGTAGCCGCGATACTCGAGGCGCTTAAGCGCATCGACGATCAGCGGCGCGACAGGGTGCTTGCCGACAATGCCAACGATACCGCACATCTACCCGCCCCTCGCTCAATCCCCGGTTTCCGGACCGGACCCCGCTGCCGCCAGCAGGTATGTAGAAACCGCGGCGGAAGCGAGGAAGTCAAAATTGTTTTCAGCGCATTTCAAAGGCAATGCGGCGCGCACCCTTACAGACAAGAGATTGAGGGCTTCTTACCCCGCCTTCGCTGCTTTCGCAGCAGCAAGTTGTTCGCGCAACTGCTTGCCACGGCCTTCCTTGTTCATCTGCCGCGCGCGTCCGAATGCGAGCGCATCGTCAGGCACATCCTGCGTGATTGTGCTGCCCGAGGATATGTAGGCGCCGGCTCCGATGCGCACGGGTGCGACCAGCGCCGAGTTTGAGCCGATGAAGGCGCCGGCGCCGATCTCGGTCAGGTGCTTTGAAAAACCGTCGTAGTTGCAGGTGATGGTTCCGGCGCCGATATTGGCCTTTGTCCCGATCACCGCATCGCCGATGTAGGTCAGGTGGTTGACCTTTGCCCCTGGTTCGATGCGCGACTGCTTGACCTCGCAGAAGTTGCCGACCTTTGCGTTTTCGGCCAGGTCCGCCCCGGGCCGCAGCCGGGCAAAGGGACCAACCGACGCGCCGCCGGCCACCGTAGCGCCTTCCAGATGCGAAAACGCATGAATTACGGCGCCGCCCGCCACCTTGACACCTGGCCCGAAAAAGACGCCGGGCTCGACCACGGTATCGGGACCGATCTCGGTATCGTGGGAGAAATAGACCGACTCCGGATCGAGCATCGTCACGCCCGACAGCATCATCTCGCGGCGGCGGCGCTGCTGCCAAAGCTTCTCGGCTTGCGCGAGCTCGGCACGGTTGTTGATGCCGAGAACATTGTCGTAGCCGGCCTCGGTGGCGACCACGGTGAGGCCCGCCTCGTGAGCCAGCGAGACCACATCCGTCATGTAGTACTCGCCCTTGGCGTTTTCGTTTCCGACCGCTTCGAGAAGCCTGAGCGCATCACCGCCTGATATGGCCATAAGGCCGCCATTACAGAAGGTTATCTTTCTTTCTTCATCCGTACAGTCACGCTCTTCCCGAATAGCAACCAGCCGACCGCCGCGCTCTATAAGACGACCGTAGCCGGTGGGCATGTCCGTGCGGAACCCCATGACGACGACATGCGCGCCGTCCGCCAGCCGCGCGCGTGCGGCCGACAGCGCCTTCGCCTCGACGAGCGGCGTGTCGCCGAAAACGACCAGCAGGTCGTCGTAGCCGCGCGCGATCGCCTCGCGCGCCTGCAGGACCGCATGCGCGGTTCCCAGTCGCTCCTCCTGGACGAAGACCTCGATGCCGGGCGCGTAAGGCGCGACGGCTGCTCTCACCTCTTCCGCGCCGTTGCCCGCCACGAGCGCTGCATCCCCGCCAGCCGCCAGCGCGGCGCGGACGACATGCACCACCATCGGCAGTCCCGCGATCGGGTGCAGTACCTTGGGCAGCGCGCTTTTCATGCGCGTTCCCTCGCCCGCCGCCAATACGACACTAAGGCACGATCTCTCGGTCATGTGGAATTCCCGGATGGATGAATCGCGGCACATGTAGCACCGGCGGCGCGATGCTCCAAACGCCACACGCCACCGAGGTAAACGCGACGGTCGCTGCGGCCGGCGCCGCGTCAGCCGAGCCCGCCGAGCGACGGGAAAGTCTCGAGCAGCCAGTAGGAGGCAGCCTGCACGCCGCCTGTGATGAACAGCACGCCGGCTATGACCAGCAGCACCCCGATCGCCTTCTCCACCCGTCCCATATGCATGCGGAACCGCGCCATGAACCGCATGAAGGCGCCCGAAAAGAACGCCGCTATGATGAACGGGATGCCAAGCCCCAGCGAATAGGCCGCAAGCAGGGCTGCTCCCTCGCCTACCGTATCGCGCCCACCGGCAAGCGTGAGAATCGGGCCGAGGATGGGACCGATGCAGGGGGTCCAGCCGAACGCGAAGGCGAGACCCATCACATAGGCCGCCACGGCGCTTGCGGGCTTTCCGGTCGCTTGGAAGCGGGCTTCGCGCGACAGGAAGGGGATCCGCACCACGCCAAGGAAATTGAGGCCCATCACGATGATGACGATGCCGGCCGCGATCGCCAGTTCCTGCTGCCAGGCGCGCAGCAGTCCGCCGATCGAGGAGGCGCCCGCGCCGAGCGCGACGAAGACCGTTGAGAAGCCGAGGACGAATGCGACCGCGGCCCCGATCAAGGCAACGCGAGCAGTGGCCGGCTTCTCCTGCGCGGCTGGCGCGCCGCGAAAATCGTCCATCGAGACGCCAGCCATGTAGCAGAGGTAGGGCGGGACCAGCGGCAGAACGCAGGGCGACAGGAACGAGATCGCGCCCGCGCCCACCGCGCTCAGATAGCCGACATCGACCGCCATTGACCTTGCATCCGTCCGGGAATCCGCTGCCGGCATATAACCGCTCGTACCGGTGCGGGCCAATCACCATCGCGTGGCAAAGCGTCGCTGAAGGTTTAAGGCTCCTTCAGTCGAGGGGAATGGACGGGGCGGCGGAAAGGCCGATCCGCGGAGGCCCTTGGCCGACGATCCGATCGACCGCCTGGCCTCGCGCCGCCGCCCTATCGCGGGGAGATCAGCCGCGGTCCGACCAGAACTCGTCGGTGCGATTCCGCTCCTCACCCTTTGGCGTGGGATCGCGGAACCGTTCCGGATCCACGGTCGGCGCCACTTCCAACTCCGCTGGCGTCTGGTCGAGGACAACCAGTTCCAGTCCCGGTGTGGCGTGGAGCTGATCCCAAGGCACGGCGATGTACTCCTCGCCCATACCGAGAAAACCGCCGCGCGCGATCAGAACGTAGGATGCCTCGCCGTTTCCCGGCTCGATAAGGACGTCGCTCACCGTCCCGAGGTTCTCGTCCTGCATGTTTCGCACGTCAGTTCCGGTCAAATCGTCAAGGCGGTACGACGACATGCCATGGACCTCGCTCAGTGGCTTGGCGAGAGCCACCTGTTCCTGGCGCCACGTGGTGACCGAGGCAGGATCCACCCCGGCGTCCGTCAGCTGCTGGATGTGCTGGTCGTAGATAGCGGAAAGCTGGCCAACCACGTAGGCGCAGCCGTCTTCCTCGCCGCGGTGGGCGAGCACGCGGGCGGCGCTGTACAGGGTCCTGATCTGATGACGCGGCGAATAGATTCCCTGATAGGCGCCACGCGGATCAGCCCCGCCGGCGGTCGTGGAACCCGTGATCTCTGCTCCTGTGCCGGCGGTTTTGGGGAATAAGTATGAAACCAGAGCCATCGCGAAATGTTCCGTATTGTAGCGATCGGTGAACACCCTGCGCCGCGCGCGATCCGCTGACGGCTCGTCCTTCGAAATTGGGAGTTGAGAGATGCCGGAGTTCGGCTTCGATCTCGATATTCTGATGAGAGACGCGGCGTTGGTGCTCCTGGCCTTCGCCCTCGCCTTCCCGATCGGTTGGGAACGCGGGCGGGGTGCCCAAAGCGTGGGATTTCGCACGTTGCCGATCGTCGCGATCGCCGCCTGTGGCTTCGCTATCCTCATCGGCCACGAAACTACCATCGGGGATGAGGCTAGAGCGCGGGTGCTTCAAGGCGTCATCACGGGAATCGGTTTCGTCGGAGGCGGCGCGATCGTGAAATCGGGGGGCTCGGTGAAGGGGCTTGTGACAGCCGCCAGCATATGGAACGCCGGCGCCATCGGCGTTGCCGTTGGCTTCGGCCGTGCCAACATCGCGCTCATCCTGTGCGCAATCAATCTCGTCACGCTCTTGGTGCTGGCGCCACTGAACAAAACCCCGGACGACGACGAGGACGCCGGAGGCTCAAATGCCGACTGAACACCCTCGTCGACGCGCGGCCTATCATAAGACGCTTCGCTGGAACGCCACGCTCGCACCGTTCGATGGTGTGCATTGATCGTCTTGGGTCGATCTGCGGCGCGGTCATTTTCCTAGACGTCCCTACCCACCCTCTTATGCCTGTTCATTTCGAGAGGCGGAACAGCGGGTCCAAGCGGATGCGGACGCAGGGGCCGCCTGCCATTGATTTCGGAACTTATTGCTGAATACGCTTCGGGAGGAGCAGGAATGCATAGGATACTTGGTACTTTCGGCGCGGTTCTCGCATCTGCGATCATGTTCACCGCACAGGCGAAGGCGCAGGAAGACTATCCGGTCGACACCGTCACCGTGATCGTTCCCTATGCTGCCGGTGGCGCGGGCGATCTGGTAGGACGCATCGTAGCCAACGAACTTTCCAGCAGGTTCTCCGCGAACTTCATCGTCGAAAACATCGGTGGAGCGAGCGGCACGATCGGCGCCGAACGCGCGGCGCGCGCTCCGGCAGACGGCTCGACACTGCTTCTGGCCGGCAACGCCATCATAACCACCGCCCCCCATATGGCGACCGTCGGGTTCGATCCTCTCGGCGATCTCACGGCCGTCGCCAATGTGAGCGAAGCGCCCCGCATGCTGGCAGCGACAAAGACCGTCCCGGAACTCAGCGACTTCGAGGCGTTTGTCGCCTATGGCAAGGCGCATCCGGGTGAACTCAACTACGGATCGGTGGGCGTTGGTTCGACCGGTCACATCGCAACCGTGGACATGCTAAATTCGATAGGGGTCGAAGCCAACCACATCGCCTATTCCGGCGCCGCCGAAGTGGTTCAGGCGGTCCTTTCGGGCGACATTCAGTTTATGTTGGACGCTGCGGCCATTGCGCAGGTGCGTCAGGATGCGATGACGCCGCTCGCGGTGCCAGGGTCGGAGCGCATGGCGGGATTTCCCGACGTGCCGACGTTGGCCGAATTGGGACATCCCTCCATCCGTGGCGTCGGTCTGCAGATGGTGATGGCGCCCTCGGGCACCCCGCCTGAGATCCTGGCCAAGCTTGAGCGTGCATTGCAGGAGGCGAGTGATCGTCCCGAATTCAAGGAGATTCTTGTGCGGGCTGGCGTGTCGCCGCGCTTCATGACCGGCGCCGAACTCAACGCGGCGCTGCAGCAGGAGCACAAGCACTATGATGAACTCCTGTCGTCGATGGGCCTGAAATAGCCTTCTCATTCCTGCTAGTCATGATTTCCCACGACGACCCGGCGGCACATGGCGCTGCCGGGTCGCGGATTTGCGCCCGCCGCTTTCGCGAGACCGGGCCGGTGTGTTGAAGAGCCTTGGCAGATGACCGGTCTAAGCACGAAAATGGCCCGATGGTCGAAGGGGTTCGCGCTCGACGCCGCGCCGGACCAGGTCATCGAGAATGCGAGGCTGCGCATTCTCGACATCATCGGCGTAATGATCGCATCGAGCGGCCATGAGACGGTGGTCGCGGCGCGCGCGGCTCAGGCTGACGCCGACGGCGGCGGTCGCGGTGCTTCTGAATTGATGCGCGCACAGGCGACCTCTCCCGCGGGCGCGGCATTCATAAACGGCGTCGCGTCGGCGGTTCTCGAGTTCGACGACACCCATACCGTCAGCAACATTCATCCGACCGGGGTTATCGTATCGGCGAGTCTGCCCGTCGCCCAATCCATGGGGTTGTCGGGGCGCCAGTGGCTGGAAGCGGTGGTCGTCGGCTCCGAGCTTCTGTGCCGGATCGGCTTGGTTTCGCCGGTCAGGATGCACGAAGTCGGCATGCATCCCACTAGCGTCTACGGCGTGTTCGGCGCGGCCTATTCGGTTGCGCGACTGCGCGGACTTTCCGTGGAACAGACGGCCGATGCCGTGGGGACCGCGGCGAGCCTGTCTGCGGGGTCGATCGCGTCGTTCGAGGACGGCACGTCCACCAAGTCGCTTCACGTCGGCTTCGCTGCGGCGGCGGCGATCCGCGCAGTGGCGCTGGCGGCGCAGGGGATTTCGGGTCCGGGGCGGGTTTTCGAGGGCAAGTTCGGCTGGTTCAGGAGCCACATCCAGTCGGAGCCCGAGTTCCGCTATTCGATCCTGACCGACGAGCTCGGCGAGCAGTGGGAGGTGCTCAACATCGCGCCCAAGCTGTATCCCTGCGCCTACACGCTCATGCCGTTCATTTCAGCCGCGCTCAGCCTGAGGGAGCAACATCATATCGATCCCGAGGCGGTCGCCGAGGTCCGCTGCGAAATCATGCCGCGTTCCTTTCAGACCGTCTGCGAACCGCTGAGCGAAAAGCGGCGTCCGCTGACGTCCTGGCATGGAAGAATCAGCCTCCAGCACACGGTGGCGGAGGCGCTCGTTCTCGGGCGGTTCGACAAATCGGCCTATGCTCCCGAAAGTCTCCGCAATCCGGTCATCAACGCATTGGCCGACCAGGTTGTCCATGTGGCCGATCCGATCGCGGCGGCCGACATTTCGCGTTCGAGGGGAGTGGTATCGATCCGCTTCAAGGACGGACGCGAAATCAGTCACACCGTGGAAGACATGCTCGGCACCCGATCCAATCCGGC
>JAEYRU010000256.1 GCA_023435335.1 Pseudomonadota bacterium | reverse complement strand
GTGGGTGGGGGGGCGCCCGCCCCAGCGCTTCACAGCGAGTGATCACCATGGACCTTCTCGTCAACGCGGCGAACATCCTCTACGTGATTGCCTATTTCACGATGGACATGCTGCGCCTGCGCATTCTCACCGTGACGGCTGCCACATGCTTGGCCGTCTATTTCTACAGCCGGCCCGAGCCATTGCTGAACGTGGTCGCTTGGAACGTATTCTTCGTCGGCCTGAACCTGATCCAGCTCGCACGGATCGTGCTGGCCCGACAGAGGCGCGCCTGAATGCGGGCCGCCTCTATGAGGCTGCTGCCCGCGAGCGGGTGCTGCGCTGCTGCTGGCGTAGTGAAAGCTGCTGGTCAGCGAGCACGCCGATGAGGATCACGGAACCCATCACCGCGAAATTGAGCGAACTCGGTATTCCGAGCAGGTTGACCAGGTTCTGCAGCACCTGCAGCAGAATGACGCCCAGCACGACGCCGATGATCGAGCCCTCGCCGCCGCGCAGCGAGCATCCTCCGAGCACGGCCGCGGCGATGGCGTAGAGTTCATAGAAATTGCCGTGCGAGGACGGCGAGATCGAGCGCGTGTACATGGCGATGAAGATCGCCGCGATGGCGGTCAGCCCGCAGCAGATGACATAGGCCGCGATCGTTATGCGCTTGGCGTTTATGCCGCTGTAGCGCGCCGCCTCCTCGTTCTTGCCGACGGCGAAAAGGTGCCGGCCGAAGACGGAACGGTGCAGGACCACCGCCATGATGCCAGCCAGCAGCAGGAAGGTGATCAGGCTGTGCGGCACGCCGTAGAATCGCCCCGCCACCAGCCATTCCAGCCAGGGAAAGCTGGCGCCGAACGGGAAGCCGGCGGTGGCGTCGTCGGTATAGTAGCGGGCGATGCCGCGATAGATGAGCAGTCCGCAGAGCGTGACGACGAAGGGCTGCAGCCCCATGCGGGTCACCAGGAAGCCGTGCACGAAGCCCATCGCGCAGCCCAGCGCCACCACCAGCAGCATCGCCGCCGGCCAGGGCACGGCGCCGCCTGAGACGATATCGACGAAGATGACGCCGAGCAGCGCGATGATCGAGCCTACGGACAACTCGATCCCGCCCGATATGATGACGAAGGCCTGGCCGAGCGCGAAGATGCCGAACAGCCCCACCAGGTTGGCCGTGTTCGACAGGTTGATCGGCGACAGGAAGCGCGGGTTTATCGCCGCGACCACGGTGCCGATGACGAGGATGAGGACCAGAAGCCCCAGATCCTTGCGGTTCATTCAAACGCCCCCATTCAGTTGTCGATACGGCCCACCGCCAGAGAGAGTATGTTCTCCTCGCTGAAGCGGTCGCGCGACAGGAAGCCGGATATGGCCCCCTCATGCATCACCGCGATGCGGTCGCTGACGCCGATCACCTCTTCCATGTCGCTTGAGATCATGAGGATCGCTGCGCCGCTGTCGGAGAGCGACCGCATCAGCGCGTAGATCTCATGCTTCGCGCCGACGTCGACACCGCGCGTCGGCTCGTCGAAGATCAGGACCCGGGGCGACATACATAGCCACTTTGCGAGGACCACCTTCTGCTGGTTGCCGCCCGACAGCGACAGCGCTCGCACCTTTGTATCCGGGCTCCTGATGGCGAGGCTCTCGCGCCAGCGGCTCGCCAGGCGGGTTTCCTTAGCCGGGTCGAGGATTCCCCGCGAGGCGACGGCATGCACATTGGCCAGCGTCACGTTCTCGCAGATGGAGAAGTCCAGCACGAGGCCGGAGCGCTTGCGGTCCTCCGGCACCAGGTAGATTCCCTTGTCGATCGCCGAACGCGGGTCGGGGATGGTGACCGGTTCGCCCGCGATCCGTATCTCGCCGCCCACCGGCGGCTCGATGCCGAAGAGCGCGCGCGCCAGCTCCGTCCGCCCGGAGCCCACGAGGCCGGCCAGGCCGACGATCTCTCCCCGCCGGACATCGAGGGTGACCCCGCGCTCCGGCCGGCTGACGGTCCGCAGGTCCTCGATCTCGATCACCTTCTCGCCGGGCGGCTGCGCGGGTGGATTGTAGAGCGTGCGCAGTTCCCGGCCGATCATGTGCCGGATCATAGTCTCCGGCTGCACGTTCTCCCGGCACAACTCGGCGACCACGCGGCCGTCACGCAGCACGACCACGCGGTCCGCGCAGTGCTTCACCTCGCCCAGCCGGTGGGAGATGAATACGACGCCGACACCGTCGGCCTTCAGGCTTGCAATGACGCGCAGCAGACGCTCCGTCTCGGTGACGGTTAGGCTCGACGTCGGCTCGTCGAGGATGACGATGCGCGCGTCGAGCGAGAGCGCCTTGGCAATCTCGACAAGCTGCCGCTGCGCCAGCGTCAGGCTGCCGACCGGCGCGTCGGGTCCGAAATCGGCGCCGAGCTTCGCCAGCAACGGTTCGGCGAGTTCCCGCAGCCGCTTGCGGTCCACCAGCCGCAACCGGCCGCCCCGCATCGGCTCGCGGCCAATCAGTATGTTGGCGGCCACCGACAGGTTTTCGAAGAGATTCAGTTCCTGGTGCACGAAAGCAATGCCACCCTCCAATGCGTCCGGCACGGTCAGGTGAGACTTCTCGCTTCCGTTGAGGCGGATCGTGCCGGAGTCCGGCGCTGTTACCCCGCCCAGTATCTTCATCAGCGTGGACTTGCCTGCGCCGTTCTCTCCGACGAGACCGAGCACCTCGCCAGGCGCGACCGACAGATCGACATCCCGGAGCGCTGTCACTCCGGGATAGTGCTTGGTGATCTTGCTGAGTGAAAAAAGTGGTTCAACCATAGGTAATATTGCTGCCGTCTCAGTGCGATCGCAATGGAGATCGTCGGGACCGCGAAGGGCGGCAGGGCCGGCGGGGAGGTTCGCCGGCCCGCTCACGAGGCTCAGCCGCTTATGCGGGCCTTCAGCTCAGCCTCGAACTCATCGACGTTCGACTGATCGATGATCTTCGTCGGGACGATGACCAGCTTGTCGTCGGGGATCATCGACTTGTCGCCTTCCAGGAAGGCGGCCATCAGCTTCATGCCCTGATAGCCCCACTCATAAGGCTGCTGCACGACGGTGCCGGCGATCGTTCCCTCCTTCACCCCCCCGAGCGTGATCGGATCCTCGTCGAAGGCCACGACGGTGATCTCGCCGAGCTTGCCGGACTCCTTCAGCACCTCGTAGATGCGCGGCGGATTGTAGGAGTAGAAGCCCACCATGCAGTCGATGTCGGGGTTGGCGGAGAGCGCATCCTCGACATTGCGCTTGGCGCGGGTCATGTCGATGTCGTCGCCGCGCACGTCGATCAGCTCGACCTTGGAGCCGGCGATCGCCTCCTTCATGCCCTCGATGCGCTCGCGCGCATTGTCGGCGCCGGGCAGCCCGACGAAGCCGATGCACTTGCCGCCGTCCGGCATGGCCTTCAGAGCGATCTCGCCCGCCTGCCTGCCGGCGTCGGTGTTGGACGAGCCGATATAGGCAATACGGTTCGTATCGGGCGCGTCGCTGTCGGTGGTGAACAGCGGTACCTGTCCGCCGATCCGGCTGAGCGCGTCCGTCGAGGTCTTGGGATCGACGGCGCTGACCATGATGGCGGAGACGCCAGCGGCGACCAGGTCGTCCATCAGGCGCTGCTGGACGGCAGCCGCCGCTTGCTCGGGATACTTGAACTGCAGGTCGTAGTTGGGCAGTTCGGCCTGCGCCTTCTTGACGCCCGCTTCGGCCAGTTTCCAGAAATCGGACGCGCCGTTGACGACGAAGGCGAGGGCCTTCTTGTCTTGCGCGTATGCGCCGGTGGAGGCGAGGGCGGCGGCGATGGCCACGGCCGCGGTGGTGAGGCGAATGCTCATTTGCTGTCTCCTTTTGGGTGCTGGCGACGACTCCGCGCGTCGGCCCAGAGGGCTGGACGGGGCGGCTCGCCGGGGTGCGTTCAGGGACGGCCGGGCATTGGCTGCCCGGCCGCTTTCTTGCGCCGCTATTAGCCGCCGATGCAGGTCTCGGCGTTCTCCTGGGTGCACTCGTCGAGGCCCGTGTAGATGACCGGATCGACGGTCTTGCCGTCGATCAGGTCGATCATCACGGTCGGTGCCCGATAGCCCATCTCGAACGGACGCTGGCCGACCTGCACGTGGCTGCGACCTGCCTTCAGGGCCTCCATCTGCGGGGGCAGCGTGTCGCCCGCCACGATGACGAGGTCCTTCGACTTCATCTTGTCCATCACCTGGTCGGTGACCTGGACGTAGGCCTGTGGGGCGAACTGGGCCCAGCCGCCGATCAGCATGAACGCCGTCAGGTTCGGGTTGGCGGTGAAGGTGTCAGCCATCTGCTGGTTGGCGAGGTCGGACTGGTCGTTGGTGAAGACGGGGCAGCCGCTCACTTCCGTCCAGCCGCCCTGCCCGGTCAGCCGCTCGGTGCCCTTGGCGCCGGACAGCGTGTCGCGGGTACCCGCGGCGCGCTGGTTGATGTTGTCGGCGGCCACGTTGCCGAGCTGCAGGCACACGGTGCCGCCCTCCGGCTTGAGCTGCTTCAGGTGCTCGGCGAACTTGACGCCCATCAGGTAGTTGTCGGTGCCGAGGTAGGTCTTGCGCAGGTCGGCATCGTCCGCGCTCAGGTCCGCGTCGATGGTCATGACGGGAATCTTGGGCGCGCGGTCGCGCAGAAGCCGCGCCATGAGCGGGGCGTTCGACGGCGAGATCGCGATGGCGGCGATGTCGGGACGGGTCAGAAGGTCATCGACGACCTGGATCTGCCCAGCCTCGTCGGCGCTCGACGCCGGTCCCGTGTAGAGGCACTTGTAGCCCGAGTTCGCGTTCTCGCCGTTCCACTTCTGGCAACCGAGATTGACCTGCTCGAAGAATGGGTTGTCCAACCCCTTCACGACGATGGCCAGGGTCTTGTCCTGCGCCATCGCGGTGCCGCAGACGAGTCCCAAGAATGCTCCGGCCAAAAGGCCGATCCGAATTCCTTTCATGACGTCCTCCCTTTCGATTTGCGCATGATGCGCTGCTGTTCACGGACGCCGTCCACGGCGTCCGCATCTCAGCCCGGGTACCAGACCCTCCTCGGCTCCTCCGCCGAGCGCTGGTATGTCCAGGCAGATTCGATCAATGCTTCGAGGTCATAGGCCGGACGCCAGTCGAGGTCGGCCTTGGCTCGCGTGTTGTCCATCCAGTTGCTGTGGTAGGGGGCGCGGATCTCCTTGGCAGGCAGGCCGCGCGTCCGCGCCAGATAGTCCGCCACCGCCGCGTAGTTCACCGGCTCGTCCATGCAGATGTTGTAGAGCCGCTGGCGCGCGGTCGGCGACCGCAGCGCCAGCACGATCGCCTCCACCAAGTCGTCTACATGCACGAAGTTGCGCCGCACCGGGGCGCCGTCCTCATCCAGGAGCAGGGGAACGGCGCCGGCCGCCCTGCAGGCGGCGGCCTCCTCCGGGGCGACCATGGTCTTCCAGTCAGGACCGCCGAAGATTTCATCCCCGAAGGACAGGCTGTAGCGGAAGTCGTCCTTTTCCATGATCCAGGGTGCACGCAGGCAGCACCAGTCGATGCCGTACTGCAGCCCGAACTGCTGCAGCATCACTTCCTCCAGGACCTTCGACAGCGCGTAGCAGCCGGGATAGGCGGTGTGCGGCGTGTCCTCGGTGATCGGCTTGTCGTGGTGGACGAAGAAGTGGCCGACCGCCGCGTCGCCTCCCACGAGCAGGAAGCGCTCGGCGCTATCGCTTTGGCGGAATTCCTCAAGCAGCCAGAAGAGGCCCTTCACCGTCACATCCATCACCTGTTCGGGAGTCTCCTTGCAGGTGGCGAGGTGAACGACATGGGTGACGCCCGACAGCGCCTCGCGGCATGTCTCGCGGTTCTCGATCGAGCCTCTGAGAGTCGTCAGGCCCGGGCGGGGCTCAAGGCACCGGTTGTGCGTCAGGGCGCGGATCTCGACACCGCTCATGGAGGGATCGCCGAGCACGCGGCGAATGAACGCCTGCCCAACCTTCCCTGTCGCACCGGTGACCAGAATGCGCATGTCCACAACTTCCTCCCGCTGGGGAACATAGACACAGCGCCGAATATCAGTCAACATATTGTCTGACAAAACCTACAATACGATTTTTCAGACTATTGACCGGGAGATTATCCGGCCGCACATTGAGGGCCGGTTGGGAGGACAAGAATGACCGTCTTGAAACTGGATGGGATCTCCAAGCACTTCGGGGCCATTCAAGCCCTGGAGGATGTCTCGCTGTCGCTCGCGCCCGGCGAGGTGCTTGGGCTGATGGGGGACAACGGAGCGGGCAAGTCCACGCTGGTGAAGATCATCGCGGGCAATTATCGCCCCTCGGAGGGGCGCATCTACATCGCCGGCGAGCATCGGGAGTTCGCCCGCCCGATCGAGGCGCGCGAGAGCGGGATCGAGATCGTCTACCAGGACCTGGCGCTGTGCGACAACCTCACGGCGGCGACCAACGTTTTCCTGGGGCGCGAGCTCACCCGTTCCTTCGGTCCGTTCCGGATCATGGACTATCCTGCCATGAACGCCGTTGCGGCGACCCTGTTCAAGGAACTGAAGTCCGAAACCCGGCCGAAGGACCTGGTACGCGAGATGTCGGGCGGCCAGCGGCAAGCTGTCGCGATCGCCCGCACGCGACTGGCCCAGGCGAAGATCGTGCTCATGGACGAACCCACGGCGGCGATCTCGGTGCGGCAGGTCGCGGAGGTTCTCAACCTTATACGCGAGCTGAAGCGGCAGCAGATATCGGTGATCCTGATCAGCCACCGCATGCCGGACGTGTTTGCGGTCGCCGACCGTGTCACCGTCCTGCGCCGCGGCCGGAAGGTCGCCGACAAGCCGACAAGCGAAACGAGTCCCGAAGAAATCACCG
>JAEYRU010000236.1 GCA_023435335.1 Pseudomonadota bacterium | reverse complement strand
CTCCCTCTCCGCCATTTCCCAAGGGCCCAAACGTTATGTTTGACGGCTAGTCGGCCTGGCTCTCTGTGGACCGCCGCAGGCGGAGCCAGCGGAACCCGTAACCGGCAAGCGAGACTTCAGCCGACCCGTCCTTGCGGACAGCAAAATCGCCCTCGCCCAGGAGATCGATCAATCCCTCCTTCGCCAGCGGCTGGTTCAGCTTGAACGAAACCTTCTGATCTTTCGACGAGAGATTGTGCAGGATCACTGCAACCTGCCCATTCCAGTCGTAGCGCAGGGCGAGGATCGCGGGTTCGGGCACCGGCACCAAGCTCCATTCCCCGAATACGATCTCCGGCGTCTCGCGCCGGCGTCGGATGAGGCGCTCCATCCAGTTGAGCAGCGATTGCGGATCGCGATTCTGAAGATCCACGTTGACCGCCCCGGGGCCCCATTTCCTCGCCGCCACTACCGGCCGGCATAGCTTCTCAGGTGAAGCCGGGGAGAACCCGCCGTTCGGTTCGTTCGACCATTGCATTGGCGAGCGCACACTGAGGCGGCCTGGAATCTGGAGGTTCTCGGCCATGCCGATCTCCTCGCCGTAGAACAATACCGGTGCTCCTGGCAGCGAGAAGATCAGGCTGTAGGCAAGCCGTATGCGAGCCTGGTCGCCGTTCAGCATGGTCGGCAGACGGCGGCGCAGGCCGCGACCGAAGAGCTGCATGTCCGCCTTCGGTCCGAAGGACCTGAACACCTCCTGCCGCTCCGCTTCGGTCAGCTTGTCGAGCGACCATTCGTCATGGTTGCGCACGAAATTCGCCCAGGCCCCGTCCGTTGGAAGGGTCGGCATGGAGCGCAGGCTGTGTACGAGAGCTCCCGCATCCTCTCGCACGAGCGCCAGGGCAAAGGCCTGGTTGAGGTTGAAATTGAGGCACATATGCAACTCATCACCGCCCTCGTCGCCGTAGAAGCGCCGCACGTCCTCGTACTCCAGGTTGACCTCTCCCATCAGCAATGCGTCCCCACACCGGCGCCCGAGGAACGAGCGCAACTCGCGCAGCCAGTCGTGCGGCGCGATTTCCATCCGGTGCGAGATGCCGTCGGTCTCGAGCAGGAATGGCACCGCGTCCACCCGGAAACCGGAGAGCCCTATCTCCAGCCAGAACCCGACGATCCTGCGGATCTCTTCGCGCACAGCCGGGTTGGCGATGTTGAGGTCAGGCTGATGCTTGTAGAAGCGGTGCAGGTAGTACTGCTTGGCCTGTTCGTCCCATTCCCAGTTGCTGTCTTCCTTGTCGGGGAAGACCAAACCCTCGGGCCCGTCCTCGGGGATCTCGTCGGTCCAGACGTACCAATCCCGGTACCTTGACTTGCGGTCCGCGCGCGCCTGCTGGAACCAGGGATGCTCGCGCGAGGTGTGGTTGATCACCAGGTCGGCGACGACCCGGATGCCCCGGTCGCGGGCCGTGCGCACGAACTCGACGAAGTCGCCCAAGGTCCCAAGTCGAGGGTCGATCGCATAGTAATCGGTGATGTCGTAGCCGTCATCCCGGTTGGAGGTCGGATAGAAGGGCATCAGCCAGATGCAGTTGATGCCGAGGCCGGCAAGATAGTCGATACGGTGCGCAAGCCCCGCGAAATCGCCGATGCCATCGCCGTTCCCGTCCTGGAAGGTTTCGACGTCGAGGCAGTAGAAGACGGCGTTCTTCCACCACACGTCGCTCGTCCTGCTGATATCCATGGTCACCTAACTCCCCGCCAGCGCCGGAAGTACGCGCTCCCCAAAGGTCTCGACGAATTCCTGTTGCTCTCGCCCGACGTGGTGGAGATAAAGGCCGTCAAAGCCCAATGCAGCGAATTCGCTCAGCCAATCGACGAAACGCGCGGGATCGGAAGAAATCAGCACCGCGTCGCGCATGTCCTCCTCGCGCACGAACCGGGATGCTTCGTCGAAGTGTGCTGGCAGTTCCATATCCCAACAGACCGGCGGCGCGAACACGTTCGACCGCCATTGGTCATAGGCGATCGCCAATGCGGTCTTCTCCTCCCGGGCGTAGGAAAGATGAACCTGGAGATAGACGGGCTTGCCGGCGCCGCCGCTCGTTCGAAACGCATCGATCATGCGCCTGAGATGTTCTCGCGACTGGTTGACGGTGATCAGGCCGTCGGCCCACTCGCCGACCCGGCCCGCAGTCTCCACGCTTACCGCCGCGCCGATGAGCTTCGGCGGCTCCTCCGGCAACGTCCACAGCTTCGCTCGGTCGACCCTGATCAGGCCCTCATGGCTCACCGTCTCGCCGGCGAAGAGCGCGCGCATCACATCGATGCATTCGCGCAGCCTCGCATTACGAGTGTCCTTCGGCGGCCAGCGATCACCCGTCATGTGTTCGTTAGAGGCTTCGCCGGAACCAAGCGCCACCCAGAATCGACCGGGAAACATCTGGCAGAGCGTCGCGGCCGCTTGGGCGATGATAGCCGGATGGTATCTCTGTCCGGGCGCGTTGACGACACCCATGGGCAGCGAGGTCGCCTGCAACGCGGCTCCCAGCCATGACCAGGCGAAGCCGGATTGCCCCTGTCTCTCGCTCCAGGGCGAGAAGTGATCAGAGCACATTGCCGCGTCAAAACCGGCCGCTTCGGCAGCGCTGACCGCTCTGAGGAGCGACGCCGGATCTATCTGTTCATGCGATGCGTGGAATCCGATCAGCGGCATTCCCGTTCCGGCCTCCAGCGAATATCAAATGACGACCCTCGCACAACGACATGGTGCTGGTCGGGTTCCCCCGGTGGGATCGCACGTCGGGATCAGGCGAGCACCACGCCTTCGTGTGGCCGCAGCGTCAGCTTCGCTTCCAGCCCTTCGCCCTCGCGATCCAGAACAGTGGAAAGCAGGACCGATGTCGCCTGTTGATAGGCAGCGAGCGCGACGGACTTCTCTTCGGGCGAGAAATTCAGCGCGACGAGAAGCCGCTCGTGATCCTGCCGACGTTCGTAGAGCAGAACGTCGTCCTCGGCCGCCAGCAGGCGGAAGCTGCCAATGCTCAGGGCAGGGCGGCTCGCCCGCAGGTCGATGAGGCGCTTGTAGAGCCAAAGGATCGATTGCCGATGCGCCTTCAGGGTTTCCACGTTCATTGCCACATGGTTTCCAGATAGCGGTAGCCAGGGCTCGGTCGTCGAGAACCCGGCATGCTCCTCGCCGCTCCACTGCATGGGCGTGCGTTGCGGATCGCGGCCGACGCCGATACCGGGCTCGTTCAGCGCCCATGGGTCGCGGATCGCCTTGGCAGGGATCGTGACGTTGCCGATGCCGATCTCGTCTCCGTAATACATGGTCGGGGTTCCCCGGAGGGTCAGGAGCAGCATGGCGGCGACGCGCGCCTGCTCCTGGCCCGCGCGCGCCGCTATCCGTCGCTGGTCGTGATTGCCGAGCACCCAGTTCGGCCAGCCGCCGACGGGCAGCGCGGCCTCGTACTCCTCGATCAGCTGCGCGATCGTCCCGGCGTGCCAGGCAGCGTGAATCAGCTGGAAGTTGAAGGGCAGGTGTGCACCCTCCAAGTCTTTGCCGTAATACGCTACCAGCCTCTCGATGGGCAGATAGAGTTCGCCTATCAGAACGCGATCAGGAAACTCGTCGAGAACACCCCTCAACTCCCGAACCACGCCTTCGATGTCAGGATGGTCGGCCGAGTTGGTCTGGAGCAGCCGCTCGATGTCAGGCTTTCCCTCCTGCCAGGCAAGATTGGGTGGATTGTCCCGCAGCTCCGGGTCCTTCATCAGATGCCACAGCACGTCGACCCGGAAACCGTCGACGCCCCGGCGCATCCAGAAGCGCAGCACCTCGTGCATCGCCTCCCTCACGGCGGGGTTGCGCCAGTTCAGGTCCGGCTGCTCCTTGAGGAAGGCGTGGTAGTAGTACTGGCCGGTTCGTTCGTCGAACTCCCAGGCGCTGCCGCCGAAATTGCTGATCCAGTTGTTCGGCGGACCGCCGTCGGGCTTGGGGTCCCTCCAGATGTACCAATCTCGCCGAGGGCTGTCGCGGGACGCGCGGCTTTCGGTGAACCAGGAGTGACGGTCCGAAGTATGGTTCGGGACGAAATCCAGGATAACCTTCAGCCCCAGTCCATGCGCCTCGGCAACCAGCCGGTCGAAATCGCCGAGCGAGCCGAAAAGAGGATCGATGTCGCAATAATCGGCGATGTCATAGCCGAAGTCGGCCATCGGCGAGGGATAGATCGGCGATATCCAGATGCCATTCACGCCGAGCCAGGCCAGATAATCCAGGCGCTGGCGAAGACCTTTCAGATCCCCGACGCCGTCGCCGTCGCTGTCCTGGAAGGACCGGGGATAGACTTGATAGATGATCCCCTTCTTCCACCAGGCTGCTTCATTCATTGCTTTCTCCACGCCCTTCTCGCTGGGAGGAAAACCGCGGGACTGCAAAAACGTTCACTGAGTTCATCGCAAAACGAACTGGCCGTGGCCGGAGGCTGGCGAGAAGCCCGCGGGTCGCTGCGGCCGGCCCTGGTCAGTCGATGGTCGGCAAGGCAGCCCGCGCGGCAGCGTCCGCCTCGCGCCGGATTCGAGCGAAGCTCATGGCGATGTGGGCGCGCCTGATGTGGCCGGCGGCCGCCAGATCTCCGTTCGCGACGGCCTCCGCGATATCGGCAACCTCGCGTTGGAAGATGACGAACTCGTTGTTGAGCAGCTGCTCGTAGCCCCTGAGACGGGAGGCCGTCTTCAACCAGATGCGCGTGGTCTGGTAGTAGAGCCGCTCGCTCATCTCGCGCAGCGGCGCATTCGAGGTCAGGCTGTTGAACAGGTGGAAGAACTCCATGTTGATCCGTGCGAACTCGCGCGGGTTCCCGTCGCGCACCATTTGATCGCAACGTTCCCTGATGTCGCGGAACCGGGCCACCAGCGCCGTGTCGACCACGACGGGGGAGAGCCTGCCGGTAAGTTCGGCCAGTTCGACACGAAGTTCGTATACCTGCGCCAGTTCCTCGACCTCGATATCGGTGACGATGGTGCCGACGCCGTGGACGGAGCGCAGCAGGCCTTCCGCCTCCAGCTTGACGAGGACGCGGCGAATGGGCGTGCGCGACATGCCGAATTCGTCGGCAAGATCCTCCTCGCGCAGTCGCTCGCCCGGCGCATAGTCGAGCAGGCAGATGCGCATCCGCAAGGTCTGGTAGATACGCTCGAACCGTCCCCTGGCGCCTTCGTCCGCGGGCCTGCCGCTTTGCTCAGATGTCATCGGCCTGATCTAACCGGTCTCAAGCGCGCCCTCGGGCTCATCCCGCCAGCTTCAGCCGAAGCTTGTCGAGCATTTCCAGGCAGGCGGCAAGCTGGTCGATCGCAATGAACTCGTCGGGCTTGTGGGCCTGCTCGATCGAGCCCGGCCCGCAGATCACGACCGACATGCCGGCCTCCTGGAACAGGCCGGCCTCGGTGCCGAAGGCGACGACGTCCGCGTGGTCGCAGCCGGTGAGTTCGAAGACGATGTCGCGCGCTTCCGATTCGCTTGCCACGGCCAGGCCCTCCACCTCGCCTATGGTGTGCGTGACGATCGCGGCCTGCGGCGCGACCGCCTGCATGGCCGGCTTCAGCACCTTCTCGACATAGGCGCCGATGTCGGCCTTCACGAACTCCGCGTCGCTCTTCTGCACCGGACGCATCTCCCATTCGACCGTGCAGCTGCCCGCGATCACGTTGCGCGCGGCGCCGCCGTTGAACCGTCCGACCTGCAATGTGGTCCAGGGCGGGTCGAAGCGGCTGGCCGCCGGGGCGCGGGCCTTCAGTTGCTCGCCCAGCTCCAGCAGGCGCGATACATAGCGGACGGCATATTCGACCGCGTTCACGCCGCGGCCCGGCTGCGAGCCGTGGCCTTCGAGGCCGACGAACTCGGTCGTGTATTCGTAGCAGCCCTTGTGGCCCTCGATGACGCGCATTTCGGTCGGCTCTCCGATGATCGCGACGGAGGGCTTGACGCCGGCCCGCGCAAGCTCCTCCACCAGCGCGCGGGCGCCGAAGCAGCCCACCTCCTCGTCATAGGTGAAGGCGAAATGCAAAGGACGCCGCAGCTCGGACGCGGCGAAGGACGGCACCATGGCCAGGCAGGCGGCGATGAAGCCCTTCATGTCGCAGGCGCCGCGTCCGTACAGCCGCCCGCTGCGCTCCGCCATGCGGAACGGATCGCCCGTCCAGTCCTGTCCATCGACGGGAACGACGTCGGTGTGGCCGGACAGCACGATGCCGCCATTACCAGAGGGTCCCAGCGTGGCGAAGAGATTCGCCTTGGCGCCGCTGGCGTCGCGGCTGATCGAGATCGACGCGCCTGCGGAACCGAGCAAATCGGCGGCGTAGGCGATCATCTCCAGGTTGCCTTCCGACGACACCGTCGGGAACGCAATGAGTTCCGCCAGGATGTCGCGCGTGCGCGAGAGCGTCGTCATGGCCGCGTCAGTCCTTGACGAGGAGTTGGCGCGGGCGGTCGCAGAAGCATTCGGCCGGACCTGCCTCGCGGATGAGGATGCTTTCGGTGATCTCCAGTCCCCAGTCGGCCATCCACAGTCCCGGCATGAAATGGAATGTCATGCCGGCCTCCAGCACCGTTTCGTCGTCCTTGCGGAACGATATGGTGCGCTCGCCCCAGTCGGGCGGATAGGAGATTCCGATCGGATAGCCGCAGCGGCTGTCCTTCTTGATGCCGGCCCGCTCGAGCGAACCGAACAGCGCGCGCGCGACGTCGCCCGCCGTCGCTCCCGGCCGCGCTGCCTCGAGGCCGGCTTCCAGGCCGTCGACCAGCGCCTTCTCGGCGTCGAGCATCACCTGCGGCGGCTTGCCGAGGAACACGGTGCGGCAGAACGGCGTGTGGTAACGGCGGTAGCAGCCGGCGACCTCGAAGAAGGTTGCCTCCCCCTTGCGGAACGGCCGGTCGTCCCAGGTCAGGTGCGGGGCGGCCGCGTCGGTTCCCGACGGCAGCAGCGGCACGATCGCGGCGTAGTCGCCCCAGGCGTCGCCGTCGCCGCGGATCGCGTCGCCGTAGATCTCGGCAACGACCTCGTTCTTCGGGCGTCCCGGCTCCACGCGCTCGACGATGCCGTCGACCATCTTCTCCGTGATCCTGGCCGCCTTGCGCATGAAGGCGATCTCCTCGCCGGACTTCACCGCCCTCTGCCAGTTCACCAGCGCGGTCGCATCGACGAGTTCGGCCTGCGGCAGCTCTTCCTTCAGGGTCAGGTAGGCCTTGGCGGAGAAGTAGTAGTTGTCGAGTTCGAGGCCGATCCGCTTCGCGCCGTAGCCGCGCCCCCGCAGTATGCCTGCGAGGTCCTGCATCGGGTGGCGCACGGTCGACTGTACGTAGTCGTCGGCATAGCCCGCGACATGCTCGTCGGCCATCCAGACCGTGCGGACGGCGCCGTTGGCATCCTGGGAGCGCCCCCACCAGACGGGATCGGCGTCGTGGAACACGATCACGCCCTGGTGCACGTAGAAGGACCAGCCGTCGTAGCCGGTAAGCCAGGCCATGTTCGAGGGGTCCTCCACGAACAGCACATCGATGTCCTTCGCGGCCATCGCCTTGCGCACCTTTGCCAGGCGGCGCGCGTACTCGCTCCCGGTGAATGGAAGTTGGGTAGCCGGCATCTTTCCTCCCGAGAGCTGAGCGCGGCGGTGGCCCGATCAGCAGCTAATGTGCACAACGATCACCAATGACACGCGCAGAGGCACCGTTTGAAGTGCCTTCATGCCATTTTTCACATTGACAGCATCTAACGCAGCGTGATGTTGTACACAACATAAAAACCGAAGCTGGAAATGGGAGACAACAGCATGAGACGTGCAATCCTCAGGGGAATGGCCGCGCTCGGTATCGCGGCAATGACGGCGGGCATCGGCGCCGGCTCGGCGACGGCGCAATCGCTGCTCGAGAGGGCCGAGAGCGGCCAGCCGATCCGCATCGGCTTCGCCAATGAGATTCCCTTCGCCTATCCCGGCGACGACGGCGGCCCGAAGGGCTTCGTCAATGTTCATACGATCGGCGTTCTCAAGAAGATGGGCTACGAGAACA
Organism: Pseudomonadota bacterium; assembly: GCA_023435335.1. Classification (GTDB taxonomy): domain Bacteria; phylum Pseudomonadota; class Alphaproteobacteria; order Rhizobiales; family Rhizobiaceae; genus RCIO01. The sequence goes on along the minus strand of JAEYRU010000236.1, from coordinate 1,202 downwards.
TCGAGCCCGTGCAGACCGAATGGGGCGGCCTCATTCCCGGCCTCAACGCCAATCGCTTCGACATCGTGACCGGCGGCATGAACATCCTCGCCAGCCGCTGCGAGAACATCGCCTTCTCCGAACCCATGGCGAAGGTCGGCGACGGCTTCATCGTCGCCCCTGGCAACCCCAAGAACATCGGCGACTACAAGAGCGTGGCTGACAGCGGCGCGATCATGGTGACCGGCGCCGGCTACTCGAACATCGAGGCCGCCAAGGCCGCCGGCGTGCCCGAGGCCAACATCATGCAGGTTCCCGGCCCGACCGAAATCCTCGCCGCTGTGCGGGCCGGCCGCGCCGATGCCGGCGCAGGCACCTACTTCACCATGAAGCAGCTTGCCGACAGCTCGGGCGGTGCGGTCGAGGTGACGGACCCGAACGCCATGCCGGAGGAATCCTTCAACTGGGCCGGCATCGGCTTCCGCAAGGCCGACCAGGATTTCCTGGACAAGTTCAACGCCGCTCAGGCCGAATACCTGGGCTCGGAAGAGATGCTTGCGGCCGTGGCCGAGTATGGTTACGGCGAAGGCTCCCTGCCGGGCGACCGCACGACCGAGTGGGTCTGCGCGAACCGCTAGGGTAAGACTGTGCGAACCGGCATCCCGGTTCGCGTTCATGTGCGGGCGCCCTGCGTAGGGGTGCCCGCCTTCCGCCTTCCTGGCCTTGGGGATGAGGTCTGAGCGGCATGTCCTACTTCGAGTTCCTCGGCCAGTACGGCGACCGGATTGCCAGCGGCACGCTGGTGACCATGCTTTTGACCGTGCTCGCGGCGGTTCTTGCAGTGGCGATCGCGCTTGCCGCGGGCCTGATGCGCATGGCGCCCAACGTCCTCATCCGCGGCACCGCCACCGTCTACATCGAGATATTCCGCGGCACGTCTCTCCTCGTGCAGCTCTACTGGATCTTCTTCGTGCTGCCGCTCTTCGGCATCACCCTGGAGAAGTTCACGGCGGGTTTCGTCGCCGTAGGCATGAACCTCGGCGCCTATGGCGCCGAACTGGTACGTGGCGCCATCCTGTCGGTGCCGCGCGGCCAGTGGGAGGCGGCGCTCGCGCTCAACATGTCGCCGGCCAAGCGCATGTGGCGGGTGATCCTGCCGCAGGCGGTGCTGATCATGCTGCCGTCCTGGGGCAACCTCCTCATCGAACTGCTGAAGGGCACCG
>JAEYRU010000196.1 GCA_023435335.1 Pseudomonadota bacterium | reverse complement strand
TTTATCGCCTTCAGCGCACTGTCCGCTTCGCCTATCTCGCGCTGGTGTCGCCGGCGGCGTTCATAGCCGTGGCGACCGGCACCGCACTGATTTTCGCCCGCGAGGTCTTCGAGCCGTGGCTGTCGGTGAAGCTGACGCTGGTGGGCGCGCTCGCGGTGCTTCATTCGCTGACGGGGCTCGTAATCATCCGGCTGTTCAAGGAGGGCGAGATCTATCCGGTGTGGCGGTTCGTGGCGGTGACCGCACTGACCATGCTGCTTATCCTGGGAGTGTTCTACCTGGTCCTGGTCAAGCCGCAGGTGGAATCTGGACTTCTGCCGGCTGCCTTGTCCGAGCCGGGGGCCCTGCGCCCAATCGTCGAGGATCTCAATCCTTGGCGGAGACCATGAGGCCGATGCCGTGATGAAAGATCAGCTTTCCACCGTGCCATCCGGCCAGCGCAGTCAGCATTGTCGCCAGCAGCGAAAGCAGCAGGCCGTGGGGCAGCACCGCCGAGGGATCGGTGAGCCGAACACCCCAGTTGAGCCCCGCGACCGCTATGAGGGTCACCGCTGCGATGCCGTGCGCCCAGCTGGCCACGCGGCCGCGTATGCCCGGGACGAGAAGAAGCTCGGCCGTTCCGACCAGTCCCGCCCCCACTCCCGTGCCGAAGGCAAATCCTGCCGACCAGATGCCGACGCGGACCCAGAAATCATCTGCGGTCCACCAGTAGAAAATGTCGGTCCCGAGCGTCGCAATCACCAGCGCGATGGGAAAATGCACGCTCATCGCATGAAGTGGATGGCCCGCTACGGCCACCGCCGAGGTCACGTCCAGTTCGTCAATCGCCTGTTCCACCGGGCTGGTGCCGTCGCCTTCGTCCGCCATGCAAACTCTCCCTTTACCCAAGGAAGGCGCGGCAACCGTGTCTGGTTCCAAATCGCCGGTATCGCAAGCGCGGTCATCGTCGGCGGTTGCGCCGGCCCCACCTCGGCTCTCGACCCCGCCGGACCCGTGGCCGCTTCGATAGCGCAGCTCTGGTGGGTCATGCTGGCCGGGAGCACGCTCCTGTTCGCGCTGGTCCTGGGTCTCTTCGCGCTCACTATGCTGCGGCCGGGCTTCGGCGCGGGCGTGTCTCCGCGCGGCTGGATCGTGTCGGGCGGGCTGCTGATGCCGATCCCGGTGCTGACGCTGCTCACCTACTATGCCCTGTTCCAGGGCGAGCGCCTGCTACCGACCGACGAGGCGGGCATCGCCCCCATCCGCATAGAGGCGCGCGCGCGCCAGTGGGAATGGGAGTTCCGCTATCTCGACGAGGCGGGCTCGCCCTCCACCGTCAATGTGCTGCATATTCCCGTCGACCGTCCGATCGACGTGATCACCACGAGCGAGGACGTCATCCACTCCTTCTGGGTGCCGCGCCTCGGCGGAAAGGTGGACGCCACTCCCGGTCACGCCGCCCGCCTCCGGCTCTTCGCCGATCGCGCCGGCGTCTTCGGCGGCGTTTGCGCCGAATATTGCGGAGGCGGCCATTCCGGCATGCGCTTCCGTGTCGAGGCGCACGCCCCGGAGGCATTCCGGGCGCTCGTCGACAAGGAGTTCGCGCAATGAGGCGGGCGAAGGGCGTCAAGCGCCAGCACCGCTCCGAGGCGGTGCGCCTGCATAAGGCGCTCTCGGCAATATGGGATACCGGTCCCGGCCTGTCGCGCCTCGCCGCCGTCAACCACACGGTTCTCGGCCGCCGTTTCATGCTCACGTCGGCCGTGTTCTTCGCCATCGGCGGCCTGCTCGCGATGCTGATACGCACGCAACTCGCCTCCTCCGAAAGCCCGTTCATGGAGGAGGGCCTCTACGCGCAGGTCTTCACCATGCACGGGACCATCATGATGTTCCTGTTCGCCATCCCGATGCTGGAGGGGCTGGCGATCTACCTGCTGCCCAAGATGCTCGGCGCGCGCGACCTCGCATTTCCCCGCCTCACCGCCTACGGCTACTGGTGCTACCTGTTCGGCGGCACCATGCTCGTTGCCGCCCTTGCCTTCGGAGTGGCCCCGGATTCCGGCTGGTTCATGTACACGCCGCTGTCGTCCAGCACTTACTCGCCGGGCATAAATGCCGATGTCTGGCTGCTCGGCGTCACCTTCGTGGAGATATCGGCGCTGTCCGCCGCAGTCGAGATCATCGTCAGCATCCTCAAGGTGCGGGCGCCCGGCATGTCGCTCGACCGCATGCCGATCTTTGCCTGGTACATGCTGGTGGTGGCCGGCATGATGCTCATCGGCTTCCCGCCGCTCATCCTGGGTTCCATCCTGCTTGAGGTCGAGCGCGCCTTCGACCTGCCGTTCTTCGACCCGACGCGCGGCGGCGACCCGCTGCTGTGGCAGCACCTGTTCTGGCTGTTCGGCCATCCGGAGGTCTACATCATCTTCCTGCCGGCGGCCGGAGCGGTATCCACCTTCCTGCCCGTCTTCGCCGGGCGGCCGCTGGTGGGCTACCGCGCCGTTGTTATCGCGGTCATCGCCATGGGCTTCCTCTCCTTCGGCCTGTGGGTGCACCACATGTACACGGTGGGCATCCCGCACCTGGCGCTGGGCTTCTTCTCGGCCGCGAGCGCGCTGGTCGCCATCCCCACCGCCGTGCAGATCTTCGCCTGGCTTGCCACGCTGGCGCATGGGCGGCCGCGCTTCGCCGTGCCCATGCTCTACGTGTTCGGCTTCCTGTTCATCTTCGTCCTCGGCGGCCTCACCGGCGTCATGCTCGCCATGGTGCCTTTCGACTGGCAGGCGCACGACAGCCATTTCGTCGTCGCGCATCTCCATTACGTTCTGGTCGGCGGCTTCGTCTTCCCGAT
>JAEYRU010000126.1 GCA_023435335.1 Pseudomonadota bacterium | reverse complement strand
GCATGCCGGCCGTGATGATCGACGTACCGCCTCCGCCCCCGATGCCGATGATGGCGCCGACGTCATCACGCGATGCGATGAAGCGCGTAAACGCTTCCGCCATCGCTGCGACCGCCGTGCCCCGGTCGCCCCCTCCCAGCACCGCCGACACCCCACCCGGATGGAACGCCGCCACCTCGGTCGGGCCCACGTCGGCGCCGCGGCCGGCGTCAGCCGTGCCGGTACCCACGTCGACGCGCACAATACCCGCCACGCGCGCCGCGAGCAGGCCCACGACATAGTCGAGTTCCTCCGCTTTCGTGTCATGTGTGCCGACCACGTAGACGCGCTTCACGTCGCCTCCCCACGCGGCGTTCCTGGCTGCCGCTCTCGTCGTCTCCATGCCGGCTCGCGGCAGTTGCAAATTTTTGAGACGCGAGTATCATATTGATATGGAAGTCTCACGTCAATCGACCGAACCCGCCGAAGAGGTGCTGCGCGGGCCCCGCGCCCGGACGCGCCGCCTCATGCTGGAGACGGCGACCAGGCTCATGCAGTCGGGCATCACGCCGTCAGTCAGCGAGGTGGCGGAGGCCGCCGAAGTCTCGAGGGCGACGGCCTATCGCTATTTCCCCAGCCAGGCGGCGCTTGTCGAAGCCGTCGTCGACGAGGCGCTCGGCCCGATCCTGAAATGGCGCTCGTCGTCGCTCGATCCCGAGCAGCGGGTAGGGGACCTGTTCCGCACGTCGATGCCGCGCATCGGACAGTTCGAGGCCACGTTCCGTGCGGCGCTGAAACTGTCGCTGGAACAGGGGGCACAGGCTGAACCTGGTCACGACGCGGAACCCCGCTTCACCCGCGGCCACCGGATCGACCTGCTGTCGGACGCGCTGCGCCCGTTGATGGGCAGGATGCCCCCGGAGGAGGGAAAGCGTCTGGCACAGGCGTTGTCGATGCTTTTCGGAATCGAGGCACTGATCGTGCTGAAGGACATATGGGGCCTGAGCGACCGGCAGGCCTATTCGGTCGCCGAGTGGGCGGCCATCGCGCTGGTTCGGTCATCGATCGGAGAGGAACACGGGACCTAAACTGGTTCGACCAGATGATCAGAGGGGGTGTGGCGGCCGTGCTCGGACTGCGTGCAAGACTGCGCGCGGAATTTGTACTGCTCGGGCCGGAAAAATCGGTTTAATCGTATGGGACGTTGGGGGTGCCGGGGAAATTTCGCGACGCGGAAGCTGCTTCGGAGGGCTTGACGGCAAGCGAGGTTTGGTAATACCAGATTGGTGTGGAGGCCACGGAGGAAAGGCCCGCCATCCAGGTCAGGATGCGAGAAATTCACAAAGGACGCACGGAACCGCGGCAAGTCCCGTACGTCCGCTACAGGCGCGGTGCCGGTTTTCTCCGGCAGGTGCAAATGGGAGGAATGACATGCGCAAGAAACTTACCGGTCTTTTGGCCGGCATCGGCTTTTCGCTTGCCTGCGGAACTTCGGCTTTCGCGCAGGAATTGACGATCTTCTGGGCCGAATGGGATCCGGCGAACTACCTGCAGGAACTCGTCAACGAGTATGAGGCCGAGACCGGCGTCAAGGTCACGGTGGAGACGACGCCGTGGTCGGATTTCCAGACCAAGACCTTCACCGAGCTCAATGCGCGCGGATCGGCCTACGACATGGTCGTCGGAGACTCGCAGTGGCTCGGCGCCGCATCCGAGGCCGGCCACTATGTCGACCTCACCGAGTTCTTCAACAAGCACGACCTGACCAACGTGATGGCGCCGGCGACGGTGAAGTATTACGCCGAATACCCGTCCGACTCCGGCAAGTACTGGGCCATTCCGGCCGAAGGCGATGCGGTGGGCTGGTCCTACCGCAAGGACTGGTTCGAGGATCCCAAGGAAATGGCCGACTTCAAGGCCAAATACGGCTACGATCTCGCGCCCCCGGCCACCTGGGCCCAGATGCGCGACATCGCCGAATTCTTCCACCGTCCGGACCAGAACCGCTACGGCATCGCGATCTATACCGACAACTCCTATGACGGCCTCGTGATGGGCGTGGAGAACGCCATCTTCTCCTATGGCGGCGAGCTCGGCGACTACGCGACCTACAAGGTCGACGGCATCATCAACTCGGAAAAGAACGTCAAGGCGCTCGAGATGTACCGCGAGCTCTACGGCTTCACGCCGCCCGGCTGGGCCAAGACCTTCTTCGTCGAGAACAACCAGGCGATCACCGAGAACCTGGCGGCGATGAGCATGAACTACTTCGCCTTCTTCCCTGCGCTGGTGAACGAAGCGTCGAACCCCAATGCCAAGGTGACCGGCTTCTTCGCCAACCCGGCCGGCCCGGATGGAGACCAGTACGCCGCTCTCGGCGGGCAGGGCATCTCCATCATCTCCTACTCGCAGAACCAGGAGGAGGCCTTCAAGTTCCTGGAATGGTTCGTCAAGGACGAGACGCAGAAGCGCTGGGCGGAACTTGGCGGCTACACGGCGAGCGCTGCGGTGCTCGAGTCCGAAGAATTCCAGAACGCCACGCCCTACAACAAGGCCTTCTACGAGACCATGTTCAAGGTGAAGGATTTCTGGGCGACGCCGGAATACGCGGAGCTGCTGATCCAGATGAACCAGCGGATTTATCCGTATATCACGGCCGGTCAGGGCACGGCCAAGGAAGCGCTCGATGCGCTGGCGGCTGACTGGAACGCCACCTTCAAGAAGTACAACCGCGTACAGTGACGGGCCTGCAGGCCGAGGGGGCGGTCACGGCTGCCCCCTCGGCTTCGTCCGGAAGTCGTGTCCGTTGAGATTGCTCTGGGAGGAGCGGGGTTTTGGCGACTTTGACTATGACGACGCTGGACCCGCAGTCGCGCGCCGCGCGCCGCGGCTGGAGCGACCTGGCGATCCGCAACGCCTTCATCATTCCGACGATCGTTTTCCTGATCGTCTTCAACATCTTTCCGCTGCTCTATTCGCTGGGTTATTCCTTCACAGATTTTCGGGCCTCGTCCAACGCGTCCGCCAATTTCGTCGGCCTCGCCAACTACCGCACCCTGCTCAACGACCCGTTCATCTGGAACAACTTCGCGATCACCGCAAAATACGTGATCGTCTCCGTCACGGGGCAGGTCGTCGTGGGTTTCGGCGTGGCGCTGCTGCTTAACCGCTCGATCCCCTTCAAGGGGCTGATAACGACGCTGCTGCTGCTGCCGATGATGCTTTCGATGGCAGTCGTCGGCCTGTTCTGGAAGCTGCTCTATGACCCGTCCTTCGGCATCATCAATCACGCGCTCGGCCTCGGCCGGTTCGAATGGCTGTCCAACCCCGACATGGCGCTCTACGCCGTTGCGCTGACCGACATCTGGATGTGGTCGCCCTTCGTTATGCTGCTTTCGCTCGCCGGTCTCTCGGCCGTGCCGAAGCATCTCTACGAGGCGGCCGCAATCGACCGCGCCGGTTCGCTCTATACCTTCTTCCGCATCACGCTGCCGCTGGTGGCGCCGATTCTCATGATCGCGATCATCTTCCGCACCATGGAGGCCTTCAAGACCTTCGACCTCGCCTACATCCTGACGAGCCAGCCCACGACGGAGGTTATCTCGATCCGCCTCTACAAGATGGCTTTCCAGGAGTGGCAGACCGGCATGTCGAGCGCGCTCGCCTACATCATGCTGATCATGGTGATCGCCATTACCAACATCTACGTGAAGTACCTCAACAAGGTGAAGGAGCGCTGAGATGGCCGCCGTACAGACGACGTCCGAGCGGGCGCTCAACAAGGTCGCGATCGTCGCCGTCCTGGTCGTGACGCTTATCATGCTGGCGCCGATCTACTGGATCGTGTCGACCTCGTTCAAGCCGCGCAACCTGGCCACGACGGTGCCGCCCACGGTGCTGTTCCAGCCCGAGATATCGCCCTTCGTGAAGCTCGTGCTGCGCCGCTCGCAATTGCGCGAGCAGCCGAGTGCCGAGGAATACGCGGCCGCGCCCTGGTGGGAGCGCCTGGTCTTCGACGGCGGCGAGAAGGTGGTGCGCGACGGGCAGGGCAACGTGCAGCTGTCGGGCTATCCGAGCCGCTTCGTGAACTCGCTGATCGTGGCCATCGTCTCGACCGTGCTCGCCGTCAGCATGGGTACGATAACGGCCTACGGCTTTTCCCGCTTCAAGGTGAAGGGAGAGCAGGACTGGCTGTTCTTCATCCTTTCCACACGAATGCTGCCGCCCGTGGTGGTCGCGATTCCCATGTTCCTGATGTACCGGGCGGTGGGACTGAACGACACGCATCTCGGCCTCATCATCCTCTACACCGCCTTCAATCTCTCCTTCTCGGTGTGGCTGATGAAAGGCTTCATCGACGAGATACCGCGCGAATACGAGGAGGCGGCCCTGGTCGACGGCTACACGCGCATGGAGGCCTTCTTCAAGGTGGTGCTTCCGGAGGCCGCCACGGGCATCGCCGCGACTGCCGTGTTCTGTTTCATCACGGCCTGGAACGAATACGCCTTCGCGCTGATCATGACGCGGCGCACTGCACAGACCGCGCCGCCCTTCATCCCCAGCCAGGTGGGCTCGGGCCTGCCCGACTGGACAGTCATCGCGGCAGGCACGTTCCTGTTCCTGCTGCCGGTGGCGATCTTCACCTTCCTCCTGCGCAACCACCTGCTGCGCGGAATGAGCTTCGGGGCGATCCGCAAATGAGCTTCCGCGCCTTCAACGAGCGCTGGCTCCACCCGGCCATGCAGACGCTCATGATCTTCGGCATCGTCGCGCTCTGCCAGCCGTGGAACTTCTTCCTCCACCGCTACGGCGTCACCATGATCATCGTCGGCCTGATCGGCTTCATGATCACCGGCAAGATACCGCCGGAAGGGGAGCCCAAGGAAGGGGCGGAGGCGGAGGATCGCGTGTTCGACGTTTCCGACCATCGCGAGGGCAAGGCATGACCCACATAGAGCTTCGCGGCGTTCAGAAATGGTTCGGCGACGTCCAGGTCATCAAGGACATGAACCTGGATATCGCCAACAACGAGTTCATCGTCATGCTGGGCCAGTCCGGCTGCGGCAAGACGACGACCCTGCGCGCGATCGCTGGCCTGGAAACGATCGACGAGGGCGACATCCTCATCGACGGCAAGCCGGTGCAGCACCTGAAGGCGGCCGACCGCGACATCGCGATGGTCTTCCAGTCATTCTCGCTCTACCCGCACATGTCGGTCTACGAGAACATCGCGTTTCCGCTGCGCGCCACGCGCCAGAGCAAGGCCGAGATCGACAGCCGCGTGCGCGAGATCGCCCGGGTCCTGCGCATCACGGAGCTGCTGCAGAAGAAGCCGTCGGCGCTATCCGGCGGCGACATGCAGCGCGTCGCCATCGGCCGCGCGCTGGTGCGCCAGCCCAAGGCGATGCTGATGGACGAGCCGATCGGCGCACTCGACGCCAAGCTGCGCGAGGAGATGCGCGCCGAGATCAAGCGGCTGCACATCAAGCAGGGCTCGACCACCGTGTATGTGACCCACGACCAGGTCGAGGCGATGAGCCTGGCGGACCGGATCGTCATCATGCACGAGGGCGTGCTCCAGCAGGTCGGCAGTCCGGAGGAGGTGTATGCGCGCCCGCAGAACCTCTTCGTCGCCCAGTTCGTCGGCAGCCCGGTGATGAACGTCGCCCCTGTACGGGTCAGCGAGGAGGCGGGCGCGGTGCGGATCCATGTTGACCCAAGCGATCCGGGTTTCGAGTTCCCGCGCGAACTGCTGTCGAAGCTCAACGGCCATGCCTCCGGCGCACCGCTGTCGCTCGGCATCCGCCCCGAGGGCGTAATGTTGTCCATGCAGGCGCGGCAGGGCTACGTGCCGATGGAGGCGAACATCATCGAGCCGCTCGGCTCCCACGACATCGTCGACCTCAAGGTCGGCGAGGCCATGCTGCGGGCGCGCACGCCGGCCGGTTTCGTGCCCCGCGTCGGCGAGCAGGTGCACGCCCGCATCGACCCCGCCCAGGCGCACTTCTTCGATTCGACAAGCGGCAGATCCCTTGGAGTACAGCTCTAGTGGCGCATATCGAGCTCAGGAACATCACCAAGGCCTACGGCAGCAAGACGGCGCTGAGGGGGCTGAACCTCGAAGTGGAGGACGGGCAGTTCTTCGTGCTGCTGGGCGAGACGGGCGCCGGCAAGACGACGACGCTCCGCATCGTCGCCGGCCTCGAGAAACCCAACGAGGGGACGGTCCTGATCGACGGCGTGGATGTCGGGGACTGGGGCGCGGCCGAGCGTGACGTGGCGCTCGTCCTCCAGCAGTACTCGCTCTACCCGCGCTACACGGTGCGCGAGAACCTGGAGTTCCCGCTCAAGTCGAAGGTCCGCAGGGCCGAGCCGGCTGAGATCGCCGCGCGCGTCGATCGCGTGGCCGCGACGCTGCGCATCACCCATCTGCTCGACCGCAAGACCGACAAGCTCTCCGGAGGCGAGATGCAGCGCGTCTCCATCGGCCGCGCCATCGTGCGCAAGCCTCGCGTGTTCCTGATGGACGAGCCGCTGTCGGCGCTCGATGCCAAGCTGCGCGAGGCGCTGCGCACGGAACTGAAGAACCTGCAGATGAACCTCGGCGCCACATTCCTGTTCGTCACCCACGACCAGGTCGAGGCCATGTCGATGGGCGACCGTATCGGCGTGCTCGACAGCGGCCGCCTCGTGCAGGTCGGCACGCCGGCCGAGGTCTACAACAATCCGAGAAACACCTTCGTCGCGCGCTCGGTAGGCTCGCCGCCGATGAACCTGCTGCCAGGATCGGTCGCCGACGGGCAGGCGGTGACGGATGCGGGGTTCAGCCTGCCCTTCGCCGCGGGGGCACCTGCCGCAACCGGCGGGCGCCCGCTCACCTTCGGCATCCGTCCGGAAGACATGTTCCTCGATCCCGGCGCGCCGGCGAGCGCTCATGTGCACGACATAGAAAATCACGGCGTCGAGAAGATCATCACCCTGCGGGTGGGTGAGGAGTTCGTGCGCCTGACTGCGCCGGCACGCGAGAAGCTGGCCATCGACGAGCAGGTCCGCTTTTCGTGGAACCCGCAGAAGGTTGTGCTCTTCGATCGCGCCAGCGGCGAGAGCCTTCGCCACAGCGTCTGACAGGCGCCCTCCCGGGACGAAAGCCGCCTGAAGACGTTACGGCAGCCGCTTCT
>JAEYRU010000048.1 GCA_023435335.1 Pseudomonadota bacterium | reverse complement strand
GGGTGGGCCCCGTTGGGGGCCGGGGGCGACCCCGACCATCCGGCGAATTTCGGCCGGCTCTGCTCGAAGGGTTCGGCGCTCGGCGAGACCGTGGGGCCGGAAGACCGGCTGCTCCATCCCGAGATCGACGGCCGCCACGCGGATTGGGACGAGGCGCTCGAGCTGGTCGCGCGGAAATTCTCCGACACGATCGCCGAGCACGGCCCGGACTCGGTCGCTTTGTATGTCTCCGGGCAACTCCTGACCGAGGATTATTACGTTGCCAACAAGCTGATGAAGGGTTTCGTCGGCTCGGCGAACATAGACACCAATTCGCGGCTGTGCATGGCATCGTCCGTCGCGGGGCACCGCCGCGCCTTCGGCTCCGACACGGTGCCTGGCACCTATGAGGACCTGGAACTGGCTGATCTCATCGTGCTGGTCGGCTCCAACCTCGCTTGGTGCCATCCCGTCCTCTTCCAGCGCATCACGGCGGCGAAGGAGGCGCGACCGGGCATGAAGGTGGTCGTCGTCGATCCGCGGCGCACCATGACCGCCGACATCGCCGACCTGCATCTGCCGGTCGCGGCGGATGGCGACGTGGCGCTGTTTTCCGGGCTGCTGGCACATGTGGCCGCCAGTGACGCGCTCGACCCCGATTACGTGGCCCGCCACACGACGGGCTTCGAGGAGGCGCTGTCGGCGTCCGCGATGCTGACGATGAACGAGATCGTCCGCGCGACCGGCATTCCGGCCGCGACCCTCGCCAGCTTCTACCGCATGTTCGCCCAGACCGAGCGCGTGGTCACGATCTACAGCCAGGGCGTCAACCAGTCGTCGTCGGGCACCGACAAGGTCAACGCCATCATCAACTGCCATCTGGCGACGGGCCGCATCGGCAGGCCTGGCATGGGGCCGTTCTCGGTCACCGGGCAGCCCAACGCGATGGGCGGGCGCGAGGTCGGCGGACTGGCCAACATGCTCGCCGCGCACATGGAGATCGAGAACCCGGCGCATCGTGATCGGGTGCAGCGCTTCTGGGCGTCGCCGACGATGGCGCAGAAGCCCGGCCTGAAAGCGGTCGACATGTTCCGCGCGGTGGCGGACGGGCGCATCAAGGCGCTGTGGATCATGGCCACCAATCCGGTCGATTCCATGCCGGACGCCGATGTCGTACAGCAGGCGATCCGCGGCTGCCCGTTTGTCGTCGTCTCCGATGTGGTGACCGAGACCGACACGTTGCGGCACGCGCATGTGAAGCTGCCGGCCGCCGCCTGGGGCGAGAAGGACGGCACGGTCACCAATTCGGAGCGGCGCATCTCGCGCCAGCGCGCCTTCCTGCCGCTGCCCGGAGAGGCGCGGCCGGACTGGTGGATCGTTGCCGATGTTGCGCGTCGCATGGGCCATCGGGAAGCTTTCGCTTACGCTTCGCCTGCGGAGATATTCGCCGAATATGCGGCGCTGACCGCTTTCGAGAACGAGGGCGAGCGCGACCTCGACATCGGGGCTTATGCGGGGATCGGCGCGCCGGACTATCAAGAGATAGTGCCCTTCCAGTGGCCGGCGCCGGCTTCGCCCTCTCCCGCAAGCGGGGAGGACGCCAGGCGCTTCTTCCGCGACGGCGGGTTCTACACCCCCGACCGCAAGGGGCGCTTTATCGCGGTGGCTCCGCCGGCAACCGCGCGCACGAGCCCGGATTTTCCGCTGATCCTCAACACAGGCCGGGTGCGCGACCACTGGCACACGATGACGCGGACGGGGCGGAGCCAGCGGCTCTCGCAGCACCTGGCCGAGCCGTATGCCGAGATCCATCCCGCCGATGCATCGCGCCGAGGCATCGCGGACGCCGACATCGTGAGGGTGACGACCGCGCATGGCGAGGTGCTCGTACGGGCGCTGGTGACGGAGCGACAGAAGCAGGGCTCGGTTTTCGTGCCGATGCACTGGAACGACCAGTTCGCGGCCAGGGCGCGCGTTGATGCGCTGGTGCCGCCGCTGACCGATCCGTTCTCCGGGCAGCCGGCACTGAAGCATGTGGCGGTGCGCATCGCGCGTTTCGAAGCGGCGGCCTACGGCTTCGCCGTGATGCGGGAAAAGCCGCAAGGAATCGATGCCGATTATTGGGCGATCGCGCGCTGCGCGGGCGGGTGGCGGGTCGAACTCGCCTTTTCGGAAGAACGCGACTGGGCCGACTACGCCGAACGGCTCCTCAGGGCACCGCACAAGGCAGAAATGTCCGCCTATCAGGACAATTCGACGGGGCGCCGGCGCTTCGCCTGGTTCAGGGGTGGCGAGCTCGTCGGCGCGCTCTTCCTGGCGGCGGAGCCCGTTGCGGTGCCGCGCGCCTGGGCGGTGGAGCAACTTGTGGCGGATCATGGCGACCGCGGCTCGCGGCTCGCCGTCGTCGCCGGGCGGCCGGGCGCGGGGCTGGCCGATCGGGGGGCAATCGTATGTTCGTGCTTCGGGGTCGGCACCAACCAGATCGCGGCCGCCGCAAGAGCCGGCTGCGTCACAGTCGCCGCCATCGGCGAGGCGCTGCAGGCAGGCACGAATTGCGGCTCGTGCCGCAGCGAGATCAGGGAGATCGTCGATGCGAATCGTCTCCAGGCAGCCGAGTGAGGCAGCCCCGGCGCGCATGGCGCCGCTTGCCGTGCTGCCCGTCTTCATGGACCTGAAGGGCAAGCATGCCGTCGTCGCAGGAGGCAGCGATGCGGCTGCGTGGAAATCGGAACTGCTTGCCGCCGCCGGCGCCGAGGTGCATCTCTATGCCCCGGCATCGGAACTGCCCGAGACGTTAGTGAACGTAATGGCCGGCGCACAGGGCCGCATCGTGCGTCGCGACGAAGCTTGGTCGGAGCGCGCGCTTGCCGGGGCTGCCATCGCGATTATCGACGCCGGGGACGAAGAAGAAGCGGCTTCCTTTGCGCTGGCTGCGCGGCGCGCCGGCGTGCCGTGCAACGTGATCGACCGGCCGGAGTTCTGCACCTTCCAGTTCGGCTCGATCGTCAATCGCTCGCCGGTGGTAATCGGCATCTCGTCGAGTGGAGCCGCTCCCATTCTTGCGCAGGCGATCCGCCGTCGGATCGAGACGCTTTTGCCACATGCGCTCGCCGACTGGGCGGCGATGGCGCAGCGGCTGCGGGCCTCGGTCATGCAGCGGCTCAAACCCGGCGGCGAACGGAGGATTTTCTGGGAGATTTTCGTGGAGCGCGCGTTCGGGCCGCCGCCTGGCGAACATGAAGCGCTGCAGTTCGAACATGCCGCCGCCGGACTGGCCGGCGTTTCGTCCGTCTCGCACGGGCATTTCACCCTCATAGGCGCCGGACCGGGGGATGCCGACCTGCTGACGCTCAAAGCGGTGCGGGCGCTGCAGGCAGCCGACGTCATATTCTTCGAGGAAGGCGTCTCGGGCGATGTACTCGAGCTCGCCCGCCGCGAGGCCAAGCGCATATTGCTGCGCGGCGGCAGCGAAGCCGAGGCTGCCCAGCGGATGGCCCATCTTGTCGCGGCGGGCAAGCGGGTGGTGCACCTGGAACCGGGCGACGCTTCATCCGCGCAGGCCATCCTCTCACGATTCCCAGATCAAGGCATTTCCGCAGAAGTGATCCCAGGTGTCGCGGCGACCGACATTCGGCTCGTCCCGTCTGCCGGCGATGCATAGCAGAGCCATCCAGAGGCTCGGCCACCGCGCCGGCGACAGGCGGGGTCGGATCGCTAGGCAGCCGTGGCCGCGCAGGCGTTGAGCGGCGCCCGCGCGTAGCACGCGACCTCGAGGCCGTCGGTGCCGTGATCTTCGCGAGCCGCAGCGGTGCGCATGAGGAGCCGGATCTCGTCGGCATCCACGCCGTCACTCAGCATGACCTGCTGGATGATTGGCTCGTTCAGAATATCCTCGAGTGTCGGCTCGCGCTGGTCCGTCATGCTTCACCTATGCGTTTGCCCGCCACTTATGGAGGCTAGACGCGTTCGATGACGCGCGAATGTCGGCTTTGTGGCGAAGCGGAGGCAGCATCGAGCAGGTAGTGGCCGTCCGTGCGCCCGCTCGGCGGTTCAGCCGATCATCACCTCCACCAGCGCCATGGTGCGCTTCTTGCGGATATGGTGGATCGCGCGCTCGAACGCCGCCGGCAGATCGTCGGCCGATTTCACCTGGACGGCCCAGGCGCGGCTGGCCTCGGCCACCTTGACGAAATCCGGGCTCGGCTGCAGCGAGGTCAGCGGCATTCGGTTGGCGCGGGCGGCGTAGCCGTCGGGGTAGAGACCGAGCACGGAGTAGCGCACCGCCGCCCATTCCGTGTTGTTCAGGATGACCACCATGACCGGAAGCTCGAGTGCCTCGGCGATCTGGTGGCAGGCAACGGGGTTGGCGAACATGTAGGAGCCATCGCCCATGGTGGCGACGACGAGCCTGTCGCGGTCGGCAAGCTGCATGCCCAACGCGCAGGGAAAGGACCAGCCGAGGCCGCCGGAATGCGGCTCCTGGTGCCAGGAGTTGTGGCGCCTGAGCACGAGCGGATCGAGCGGGCAGCCGAGTTCGGAAAGCACGGTGGCATCCTCGCCGGCGATGGCGTCGGACAGGCATTGCGAAACATAGGCCTTGGTCATCGGGTGCGACGGCGCGGCAGCGCGGGCCACCTTCCGGCGGATCGCCGGCACACGCTCCTCCAGCAGCCTGCGGCGCTGCATGCGCGCACCGACATGGCGGTGCAGGTGGGCCCGCATCGCCTCTTCCAGGCGGACCAGCCCTTCGCCCGTTTCGCAGCCGATGGAGATGTCGGAGCGGAAGGTGCGGACGGGAAAGCGGGCGAACAGCGGATCGGGGCCGAGATGGACGACGGGCGTGTCGGGCCGCGGCACGTGGATGTCGGGTGACCAGGGAGCCAGGCTGTCGATGACCAGGATGGCGTCCGCCTCCTCGAGCCAGGGCAGCGGATCGGACCCGACGTAGCACGGGTGGTCGGTTGCGATGGCTGTCGCGACGGCCCACCACTGGCAGACGGGGATCGACCATTCCTCTGCAAGCTTGGCGAGGGCGGCGAAGCCGGCCTCGGAGCCGGCACCGCGCTGCGCGAAGATCACCGGTGCACGCGCTTCGGCAAGCAGCCGCGCCACCTGCTCGATGTCGCCAGCCGCCGGAGCGGAGGAGACCGCACGCATCGACGGCGGAGCCTGCAGTCCGTCGGACGGCGTCGTCTCGCACAGCACCTCGCGCGGCAGGCTGAGATAGACGGGCCCCTTCGGGGTGGAATTGGCGATCGCATGGGCGCGGTCGAGCAGCGGCCCGATCTGCTCCGGAAAACGAAGCTCGTAGTCCCACTTGCTGGCCTCGCGCACCAGCGCCGTCTGGTCGCGCATCTCCTGGCCCCAGCCGATTGGCACCGTGCGTGCGCCGAAGCGGCCGGCTTCCGTCACCGGCGTCCGGCCCGACATGAGGATCATCGGCACCTGGTCGGTGGCGGCGTTGATCGCGCCGATGGCGCCGTTTGCGAGGCCGACATTTGTGTGCAGGATGACCGCCTGCGCCCTGCCGCTCGCGAAGTAATAGCCGTGCGCCATGCCGAGGGCGGCGTGTTCGTGCGGGATGACGATCGCCTCGGGAAGCGAGACGTTCTTCGCGGAAGCCTCCGCCAGCCCTTCGATGATGGGCGGGAAGTCGGTCCCGGAATTGCAGAACACATAGTCGACGCCGAGCGCCTTGAGCCGCGTGAAAAGGGCCGCGCCGGCCGTCATCTCGCCCGTCGCGGTTGCGCCCTGGCCCGTCGATCTGTCCAGCATTAGGCACGCCCTCCACTCACGCTACTGGTCACTGGAGTGTCTTTTGGCCCTAAACGGGCGCGGACGCAAACCCGTCGATGGACGCCTCGTTCTGCGGCATAGCGTCTCTAAATAACTTGTTTACTTCCAGTCCCTGTTTGGGGAATGTGCGCCGCGCAATCGACTGGCCGCAGGAAAGGAACCGCGATGAATCTGGACGAACTGGTCGCGATCGACATCCACACCCACGCGGAAGAACCCTGCTGCGGCCCGCGCGACGACGGCTATGACGAGTTCCAGGCGGGCATGGCGAAGTATTTTCGCAATCCGGCCGGGGCGCAAGGAATGCTGCCGACGATCCAGGAGACTGCCGACTACTACCGCGAGCGCAAGATCGGCTGCGTGATCTTCGGCGTGGACGGCGAGCGCGAGACCGGCTTCCGCCGCTACAAGAACGAGGAAGTTGCGGAGATCGCGTCGCAAAACAGCGACATCATGATCCCGTTCGCCTCCATCGACCCCGCCAAGGGCAAGACGGGCGCACGCGAGGCGCGGCGGCTGATCCGCGACTACGGTATCAAGGGCTTCAAGTTCCACCCGACGATGCAGGGCTTCTTCCCGAACGACCGGGCGGCATACGTGCTCTACGAGGCGATCGCGGAAGAAAACTGCATCGCCCTGTTCCACACCGGCCAGACCGGCGTCGGCTCCGGCATGCGCGGCGGCATGGGAATGCGGCTGAAATACTCGAACCCGATCCATCTCGATGACGTGGCGGTCGACTTCCCCGACATGCCGATCATCCTGGCGCACCCGTCCTTCCCCTGGCAGGAGGAGGCGCTGTCGGTGGCGACCCACAAGCCGAACGTCTACATCGACCTGTCCGGCTGGTCGCCGAAGTACTTCCCGCCGATCCTCGTGCAGTATGTGAACACGATCCTGAAGCACAAGATGCTGTTCGGCTCCGACTGGCCGGCGATCACGCCGGACCGGTGGCTCGCGGATTTCGAAGCTCTCGACATCCGCGAGAACGTGCGCCCGCTGGTGCTCAAGGAAAACGCGATCAAGCTGCTCAAGCTGCGCTAGGGGTCGCTCATCCGGACCGCCGGGAGAGGGCCTCGTAGAGGCCTCCCCGGTTGGACTGCCTGCGCCGCCGCTCCGCGAAATCCACGAACCACTGCATGGCCTGAGGAGCCTGCATGGCATCCGGGCTGTAGGCCTTTTCGGCCGGCCAGCCCATCAGCAGCTTGCGGACCGGCACCTCCATCTTCTTGCCGGTAAGGGTGTAGGGGATCGCCGGCGCCGCCAGCACCTCGTCGGGCACGTGGCGCGGGCTGCGCTCGGTGCGAAGGCGCTCGCGGATCTGCGCGAGCAGCCCCTCATCGAGTACCGCGCCCTCCCGCAGTTGCACGAAGAGCGGCATGTAGAACCCGCCCCCCGGCTCCTCGATGCAGACAACAAGGCTGTCGGCGATCGCGTCCACCTTGTCGAGCGTGCGGTATATCTCGGCCGAACCGATGCGCACGCCGAAACGGTTGAGGGTGGAGTCGGAGCGTCCGTAGACGAAGCAGCCGCCGCGCGAGTTCACCATCATGAAGTCGCCGTGCCGCCATTTGCCCGGATAGGTGTCGAAGTATGATTCGCGGTAACGCGCAAAGTCCTCGTCGCCCCACATGAATATCGGCATGGACGGCATCGGGCTTGCGATGACCATCTCACCGACCTCGTCGATGAGTTCGTTGCCGGCGTCGTCGAGGACGCGGACATCGACCCCGAGACAGCGCGCCTGGATTTCGCCCGCGTGGACCGGAAGCAGCGGCGCTCCCCCGACGATGCCGCTGCAGAACTCGGTTCCGCCCGACTGGGAGGTGACCCAGAGGTCCTTCTTCACCGCCTCGTAGAGCCACGCGTAGGTCTCGGGCGTTGCCGGCGAGCCGGCGAGAAAGATGTTCTCGAGCGCCGACAGGTCGTATTTCTCGCGTGGTACGATGCCGGCCTTGCGCATGTTCTCCACGAAGGTGGGGCTCGCGCCGAAGGAGGTGGCGCCGGTCTCCGCCGCGAGCTTCCACAGCAGGTCCGGCGCGGGCCAGGTGGGGCTGCCGTCGTAGAGCGCGACCTTGCCGCCCATGAGCGGCCCCCACAGCAGCGTGTTCCACATCACCCAGCCGGTGGTGGAATAGAAGAACATGCAGGACGACGGCTTGAGGTTGAGGTGGAATGCCGCCGACTTGTAGTGCTCGAGAATGATCCCGACATGGCTGTGGACGATCGCCTTCGGCAGTCCGGTGGTGCCTGAGGAGAAGAGGATCCATAGCGGGTGGTCGTGCGCCACCCGCTCGTAGCGGAAGCTCTCCAGAGGTACCGGCTCGCCGGCGGTCAAGTCGGCCCAGGACACGACCTGCTTGCCGGGCCGGGGAGGCCGCTCCACATCGCCCAGATAGTCGAGCCAGACCACGGTCTCCAGCGAGGGGAGGCCGGCGACGATTTCCGCTATCTCGCCATCGCGCGCGAACCGCTTTCCGGCGAAGCGGTAGCCGTCGGCCGCGAACATCACCTTAGGCTCGATCTGGGCAAAGCGGTCGGCGACCGTCTTGACGCCGAATTCGGGCGCGGCGGACGACCAGATCGCTCCGATCGCCGTCGTGGCGAGGCAGGCGATGATGGTCTCGGGAATATTGGGCAGGTAGGAGACGACGCGGTCGCCCGGGCCCACCCCCATCTCGCGCAGCCGCGTCGCCAGGATGCGGACCTTGCCGCCGACCTCGCCCCACGACATCTCGGCGAGCGGCCGCTGTTCCGACAGGTGATAGAGCATGGTGCGTTCGGGATGGTCGGTCTCGCGGCGCAGCACGTGCTCGGCGTAGTTGACGCGGCTGCCGACGAACCATTCGGCGCCGGGCATCTCCCGCCTGCCAAGCACGGCCTCATAGGGCGTCTCGGAGATGATGTCGAAATAATCCCAGATGGCGGCCCAGAACGCCTCGATATCGGCAGCCGACCATGCGCGCATCGCCTCGTAGTCGGCAAAGTCGAGCCCTCGCTTCTCCCGCAGCCAGCCGAGCAAGGCCGTCGGGTTGGCCGTGCGCTTGAAGGCGTCGTCGCCCTCCCAAAGAAACTCGCCGTCCTTGACCACGCACCTACCTCCCACCGCGGCGTCTGCGCCGCCTCGTTTCACCGATCCGTCCGGTTGCCTCCCGGCGGCGCAATGTAATACTCATCGCGTCCCCGGCCGTCACGCCCTCCCTTCGCTTCCAGAGGTGAAAATGAACGAACGCTCCAACTTCGCAGTCGTGACCGCCGCAGCGTCGGGGATCGGGCGCGCGATAGCCGAGAGCCTGATCAAGGCGGAATGGCGGGTCGCGATCACCGACATCGACGAGGAAAAGGGCCGCGAGACCGCCGAGGCGATCGGCTGTGACTTCCACCTTTGCGACATGGGCGATCCGGCGGCGATCGAGAGGGTCTTTGCCGGTTTCCCGACGATCGGGCTGCTGGTCAACAATGCCGGGGTGGCCGGGCCTACTCTGCCGGTGCTGGAAATGCCGGTGTCGGAATGGCAGCGGACCATGGAGATCAACCTCACCAGCCACTTCGTCGCGGCCAAGTGCGCGCTGCCCGGCATGATCGCGGCGAAGTACGGGGTGATCGTCAACATGTCGTCGGTTGCCGCCAAGATCGGCTACCCCAACCGTTCGGTGTACGCGTCCTCGAAGTGGGGCATCCTCGGCCTCACCGCTTCGCTGGCGCGCGAGGTGGGCACGATGGGGATCAGGGTCAACGCGATCCTTCCGGCGGCCATCCGCGGGGAGCGCATCATCAATGTGGTGAAAGCGTATGCGGAGGCGAACGATCTCTCGTTCGAGGAGGCCGAAGCCTACTATCTCAGCCGCCAGGCGAACCGCGCCTTCATCGAGCCAGAGGAGGTGGCCGCGACGGTTCTGTTCCTCGCCAGCGACGGCGCGCGTTCGATCACCGGCCAGTTCATCGGCGTGAACGGCGGCTACGAGTAGGCGATGCCCCGCTTCTCGATCAATCTGAGCATGATGCTGCAGGAGCACGCGTTCCTCGACCGGTTCCAGGCGGCCTCCGATCTGGGATTCAAGGGCGTCGACATCCAGTTCCCCTATGAGCATCCTGCAGATGTGATTGCGGCACGTGCCTCGGCGGCTGGCGTCGAGGTGGTCCTCATCAATGTGCCCGCCGGCGACCTTTCGAGCGGCGGCGACGGGCTCGCCTGCGTACCGGGACGGGAGGAGGAGTTCGCCCGCGGGCTCGAGACGGCGCGCGCCTATGTCGATGCGCTGGGCTGCCGGCGGGTGAACGTGCTCGCCGGGCGGCTTCCGCAGGGATGCGATCCTGCCCGGGCGCGATTGACTCTGGCGGACAACCTGCGGCGCGCGGCTGATCTCTTCGCGAGGGACGGCGTCACCGTCATGCTGGAGCCCTGCAATACGCGTGACGTGCCCCGCTATCTGGTGAGCCGCACGGGTGAGGCGATCGCGTTGCTCGATGAGTGCGGCCGGCCGAACCTGGCATTGCAGTTCGATTTCTACCACCGCCAGATCATGGAGGGTGACCTGCTGGACGGGTTCCGGGCAGCGCTGCCAAGCGTCGCGCACCTGCAGTTCGCCGATGCGCCAGGGCGGCATGAGCCGGGTACGGGCACGATCGATTTCCCGGCGCTTTTCGCGGCGATCGACGCATCCGGGTACGACGGGTGGGTCGGGGCGGAGTATGTTCCGAGCACCACCACCGCAGCCTCGCTCGGCTGGTTCCGCTAGGTTGTTGCCGCGGCAGGCGTTGCCTTGCGGTCGCGGCGCCCCCCCGCCGCTTCCGAAGCCGCCGCCGCCTCCTCTGCGACCAGGTCGCGCAGCCAGCGATGCGCGCGCGAACGGTGCGTGCGCGTTGTCCAGTACTGGTAGACCCTGACCCGGCTGTCGAACGGACCGGGCCGGATCGCAAGCCCGTGGCCGTAGCTGTGCGCGAGAAGGTTCGTGACCGTCGCGACGAGATCCGTGCCGGCGATAAGCCTGCCGACCTCGCCCGTGCTTGGCAGGTCCAGCACCGTGCGCGGCGCGATGCCGTGGCTTTCGATGAGGTCGCGATAGGCCGGCCGCCACGTTCCTTCGTAGGAGATGAAGACATGGTTCGCCGCGGCGAACCTCTCGACAGTGATCGGCTCCGAGGCAAGCGGGTTGGACCCGTCCATTACGCAGACGTAGCGATCCTCGATCAGCATGCGGCGGAAAAGCCCGTCGCTCTCGCTCATCACGGGAGAAAGCAACAGGTCGCATTCGCCCATGCGCAGCTGTTGGTGCCCCTGCATGTTGGCGTGGATGACCTTCAAGCGAATGTTGGGAGCCTCGCTGCGCAGCCGGCTGATCACGTGCGGCAGGATGACCGCGCGTTCGTAATGATTGCAGGAGAGCGTGATCTCGACCGCGGCCGCGGCCGGGTCGAACTCGCTTGGCTCGGCGATTTCGGCAAGCTGGTCGAACAGGCGCTCGACGCCCGCGACGATGTCGACGCAGCGTTGCGTCGGCGCGATCGTGCGTCCCTGCCGGACGAACAGCGGGTCGTCGAAGGCTTCCCGCAACCGCCTGATCACGTAGCTGATGGTGGACTGGTTCTGGCCTAGCCGCTCGGCCGCTTCGGAGAAGGAGCGCAGGTCGTGCACCAGCTTGAGCGCGCGCAGCGAGCGGAAGTCGATGCCGAGCAGATCGGAAATTTTCATAGCACGAATGAATTGCATCTTATTGTTCAATGCAAGAGGTGGCGCAATGATCCGGCAAAAGAACAGAACCGGGGAAACGACAGGGCTGGCCTACGCGTCTTTCAGGGCGTGGAAAGGTGCTCATCCCTCGCGAGATCCGGCCAGATAGCGGTGGCGCGTGTCGCCGCCGACAGTGGAGGGAGTTCGATGAGTCAGTCCAATACCGAGCGCGGCCTCGACCTGAGGCGCAAGATGTTCGGCCCCGAGGGGGCGGAGGTCCAGGTCAACAACGCCACCGAGTTCATGGCGCCGCTGCAGGATATCGTGACCCGCATCTGCTTCGGCGAGGGCTGGCAGCGGCCGGTGCTCGACCACAAGACGCGCAGCCTTCTGACCCTGGCCATGCTGGTCGCCATGGGCCGCCAGCATGAGGTGAAGATCCACACGCGCGGTGCGATCGCCAACGGGGTAACCCGGCAGGAGATCCAGGAGCTGATGCTCCATTCCTATCTCTACTGCGGCATTCCGCTGATGGTGGACGCGATGCGCGCGGCGGAGCCCATCCTCGACGAACTGGCGCCGGCCAAGAAGAAGCCGGTGCCGGGCCCTGAGCGGATCGGCTTCGTCGGCCTCGGCCACATGGGCGCGCCGATGTCGGCGAACATCGCCAAGGCGGGCTTCAAGCTGACTGTCTACGACACCGACCCGGCGCTCACCACGAGGCATGCGGCCGCGATCGGAGCCAAACCCGCCGCCAATCTGGCTGAACTCGGCCGCAACAGCGACATCATCGTCACCATGCTGCCGACCGGCGCGATCGTGCGCCAGGTCATGCTGGAGGATCAGGGCGGGCTGGCGCAATCGCTGGCGCCGGGATCGCTCGTGATCGACATGAGCTCGTCGGAGCCGGTCGGCTCGCAGGAACTGGCAACGCAACTCGCCCTTAAGGGTGTCAGCTTCTTAGATGCGCCCGTATCCGGCGCGGTGCCGCGCGCGCAGACCGCAACCCTGGCGATCATGGTCGGGGCCGACGATCCGAAACTGGTCGCAAAGGCGCGTCCCGTGCTTTCGGCGATGGGCGATCGCATCTTCGAGACGGGCGCCGTTGGCTCCGGTCACGCGATGAAAGCGCTGAACAATTACGTGGCCGGCGCCGGTTTCGCGGCAGCGTCGGAGGCGCTGATCGTGGCGGAGAAGTTCGGCCTCGATACCTCCAAGGCGTTGGACATCATCAACGTTTCGACCGGGCGCAATTTCTCCACCGAGAGCACGATCAAGTCTCAGGTGCTGACCGGGCAATACGCGTCCGGCTTCGGACTCGGCCTGCTGGCGAAGGACGTGAAGATCGCAGCCGACCTATCAAAGGCCGTCGGGGCGGACCTGCCTCTTGTCGCGGAAACGAGCGAATGGTGGGCGAGCGCCCGCGAGAAGATGGGGGCCGAAAAGGACCACACGGCCGCATTCAAGGCTTGGCGCGGCGAAGCCGCTCCGCGGCTGGTGAAAGGTCCGCAGATCGAGGAGGCGCGGAGCATGGGCAAATACGGGCTGGTGATCAACGGCAGGGTGCGCCTGACCGAGAGCTATCGCGAGGTGAGGAACCCCGCCACCGGCGAGGTCGTGGGTCAGATGCCCATGGGGACGACCGTCGACCTCGACGAGGCGGTTGTTGCGGCGGCGGAGGCCTTCAAATCCTGGAGTGCGACGCCCGAGAACGAGCGCAAGGCCGCCTGCCATGCCATAGCGGCGAAGATCGAGGAACATTCCGAGGATCTCGCGCGCCTGATCACGCAGGAGCAGGGCAAACCGCTGAACGGTCTGGGTTCGCGCTTCGAGGCGGGCGGCTCGGCCGGCTGGGCGCACTACACCGCTGATCTCGAACTGCCCATGCAGGTACTGCAGGACAACAACGAGGGCCGGGTCGAACTGCACCGCAAGCCGCTGGGCGTGGTGGGCTCGATCACCCCGTGGAACTGGCCGATGCTGATCGCGGTGTGGCATGTGCTTCCCGCAATCAGGACGGGCAACACGGTCGTCATCAAGCCGTCGCCCTACACGCCGCTTTCCACCATCCGCATGGTGGAACTGATGAACGAGGTGCTGCCCGCGGGCGTGGTCAACGTCGTGACCGGACCGGACTCCCTCGGCGCGGCGATGTCCTCGCATCCTGGCATCGCCAAGATGGTCTTCACCGGATCGATCGCGACCGGCAAGAAGGTGGCGGCATCCTCGGCAGAGACGCTCAAGCGGCTGACGCTCGAACTGGGCGGCAACGATGCCGGCATCGTGCTGCCGGACGTGGACCCGAAGCAAATCGCCGAAGGCATCTTCTGGGGTGCCTTCATCAATGGCGGGCAAACGTGTGCAGCGCTCAAGCGGCTCTACGTGCACGATAGCATCTACGACCAGGTCTGCTCGGAGCTCGTCAATTTCGCCAGGAACATCCCGATGGGCGACGGCCTAGACGAGAACAACGTGCTCGGGCCGATCCAGAACGAGATGCAGTACAACCGCGTCATCGAACTGGTCGAGGACGCCAAGGCGAAGGGCGGGCGCGTCCTGCTCGGCGGCGAGCAGAAGGCGGGACCCGGGTACTTCTACCCGATAACGCTGGTGGCCGACGTCGACCACGGCGTCCGACTGGTCGACGAGGAGCAGTTCGGGCCAGTGCTGCCAATTATTCGCTACACCGACGTGGACAGCATCGTGGCGAAGGCCAACGACAACCCCCACGGTCTTGGCGGCTCGATCTGGAGCAAGGATGTGCAGAAGGCGAAGGAACTCGCGCTCAAGCTCGAATGCGGGTCGGCCTGGGTCAACAAGCATGGCGCGATCCAGCCCAACGCCCCGTTCGGCGGGGTGAAGTCCTCGGGCTTGGGCGTGGAGTTCGGCGAAGAAGGATTGAAAGAGTACACAAACGTGCAGACTCTCTATTACTGAATATGTTAATTGGATGAAGAGGGCGCGCCGGCTGGAGGAAACTGGCGCGTCAGCTAATCCAGCCGCCACGAACCGATGGCGGCGGCGACGGAGGCGCGGACCGAATTCGTGCACCTGCTCTTGCTCCGCAAGGGCCGCAACTGGGAGGAATACACATGAAATACTGGATGAAACAGGCTTTGGCCGGCGCGGCCGTTGTTGTCGCCACCGGGCTGACCTGGAGCGTTGCCAACGCCGAGACCGTGCTGCGGATGAACAACTGGCTGCCGCCGCAGCACAGCCAGCTTGTGATGGTGATGAAGCCCTGGGCCGAAAGCGTGGAAAAGGCTACGAACGGCCGGGTAAAGATCGAGGTGACGGACGCCTCTCTTGGCGCGCCGCCGCGCCAGTACGATCTCGCGGTGGACGGCGTCGCCGACATCACGTTCGGCGTTACGGGATACACGCCCGGCCGCTTCAAGCTGCCCGGCGTCGCGGAGCTGCCGCTTGTGGCGCAGAAGGGCGAGGCGCGCTCCGTCGCCCTGTGGAAAGCGCACGAGAAGTATTTCGCGCAGGCCAACGAATTCAGCGACGTCGTGCTTCTCGGGCTTTACGCCCACGGCGCCGGCCGCATCCTCACCACGGCCGCTGCCGGCCCGGTGACTGACCTCGACAAGTATGCCGGCAAGAAGTTCCGCGTTGGCGGCGGCATCATCCAGGACATCAACGTGGCTCTGGGCGGTGTCAACGTCGCCGCACCCGCCAATGAGGTGTACGAGATCCTGTCGCAGGGCGTTGCCGACGGCACGCTGCTGCCGCTCGAAGCCTATCCGAGCTTCAACCTCGGCGGCGTCATCAAGCATGCGACCGCCATCCCCGGCGGCTTCTACTCGTCCGTCTGGTTCGCGGTGATGAACAAGGACAAGTTCGAGAGCCTGCCGAAGGAAGACCAGGACGCAATCATGAGCGTCTCGGGCATGGAACTGGCCAAGCTCGGCGGCAGCTCCTTCGATGCTGCCGATGACGCAGCGGCCGAGATCATGGCCAAGGACGGCGTCGAAATGCTGACCGCCAGCGACGCGTTCGTGGCGTCGCTGAAGGAGAAGCTCGCACCGGTCGAGGAGAAGTGGATCGCCGATGCCGACAGCCTTGGCATCGACGGCAAGGCGGCGCTGGAGATGGTGCGCGCCGAGGCGTCCGCGCTCGACGCGACCAACTGATCGTCCGACAGGACATCGGGAATGAGCGGGGGGATCGAACTCGACGAGGCGGAGGGCGGCGAAAGCCGTCCTCCGTCCAACCGGGCTCTGCGCCTGGCGGACGGCTTCTTCGCCGTTGTCGCGGGAGCCGTGCTGTTCGGCATGATGGTGATGACCACCATCGACGTGTTCGGCAGGTATATCCTGAACGCGCCGCTGGGTTTCGCGTTCGAAATGACCCAGCTTGCCATGGCCGTGGTGGTTTTTGCCGCCCTGCCTTCGGTGACGCTGCGCGGGCAACATGTGACCGTCGGGCTATTCGAGAACGCCTTCGGTGGATGGGCCCTGAGGATCCGCAACGTGCTTATCGCACTGGCTGCAGCGGCCGGCTGCTTCTACCTGGCATGGCGGCTTTCAACCCTGGCGGCGCGCTTCCTTCGTTACGGTGAAATCACCACGGTGCTTCATGTGCCGGTTGGCTATGTCGCCTGGATAGGAGTGGCTGGATTGGTAGCGGCCGGCGCGGCGGCCCTGCTCATTGCGGCCAGCGCGCTCCGCGGGAAAGATCTTACCCAATGACGGTCGGGATCGCGTTCATCGCGCTGTTTGTGCTGCTTTTCGCCGGCCTTCCGCTCACCTTCGCGCTGGGGCTGGTCGGGTTCGTCGGCTTCGCCTGGATCATCGGCATCAATCCGGCCGGCGCCATGTCGGCGCAGATCGCCTGGGACACGGTCACGTCATACAGCTTGTCGGTGCTGCCGCTGTTCGTGCTCATGGGCAACCTGGTCAACCATGCAGGCCTGTCGCGCGAGCTCTATGCCGCGTCCAACGCGATGGTGGGGCACCGCCGCGGGGGTCTTGCGATGGCGACGATCCTCGCCTGCGGCGGCTTTTCCGCCGTCTCCGGCTCGAGCCTTGCGACGGCCGCCACGATGTCGTCGATCGCGCTGCCCTCGATGCGCCGCTACGGCTACTCCGACGCGCTCTCCACCGGGTCGGTGGCGGCGGGCGGGACGCTGGGCATCCTGATTCCCCCGTCGGTGATCATGGTCATTTACGGCAGCATGACCGAAACCAGCATCGGCAAGCTGTTCATCGCGGGCGTCGTTCCCGGCCTGCTTGGCATACTCTTCTACACGCTGGCGGTCGCCTTCACGGCATGGCGCAATCCCGAAGCAGGCCCCGCCGGTCCGCGGCTGGCCTGGGGCGAGCGGATGCGGGCGGTTGGCCAGGTTTGGGCGACGCTGGCCCTCTTCGTGCTCGTCATCGGCGGCATCTATCTGGGCGTCTTCACCGCTACCGAAGCGGCGGGCATCGGCGCAGCGGGCGCCTTCCTGATCGCGCTGCAGCGCGGCACGCTGACGATTCCTGCGCTTATCGGGATACTTGCGGCAACCGCGCGCACAACCGCAATGCTGATGGCGGTGCTGGTCGGGGCGCTCATTTTCTCGAATTTCGTGAACGTGGCGGGCGTTCCGAGCGCGGTGGTCAACCTCATCAACGATCTCGGACTGTCGCCGATCGGCGTGATCCTGATGCTGATCGTCTTCTACCTGATCCTCGGCTGCGTCTTCGACTCGCTGGCCATGATCCTGCTCACCATCCCGGTCTTCTTCCCGCTCGTCATAGGGCTGGGCTTCAATCCGATCTGGTTCGGCATCCTGATCGTCATGGTGGTGGAGATCAGCCTCATCACGCCGCCGATCGGCATGAACATCTTCGTCATACGGTCGGTCGCACGGGACATCCCGGTGACGACGATCTACCGCGGGGTCGTGCCGTTCGTGGCTGTCGACGTGATCCGGCTGCTACTGGTCGTATTCGTGCCGGCGATCGTGCTCTTCCTCCCGAGCCAGATGACGAACTGAGGCTGCCGGAAGCAAGGTTGCACCATTGCCGTTCCGCCCCCATCCTCGTGGGGAACCGCTATTGGCCTTTCAACTGCTCAAATACTCGCGCTTACCGGTTTCGGCCGATCTCAGCAGAGCGTCGATCAACCGGTGGACCTTCAGCGCCTCGCGCCCGCTCACCTTGGGATCGCGGTTCCCTTCGATCGAGTCGAGGAAGTCGGCAAGGACGGCGCGGTGATGGTGATGTGGAAAGGCCATGGGGTCGGCGCCCGCTCCGCCGCCCAGCGCGCCATCGTCCATGCGCACCTCGGAGCCGTCATGGAAGCGCGCGACGAGGCTCGTGTCCTCGATACGGGCGCTACCCTTGGTGCCGATCAGTTCGATGGCGTCTGGATAGCCCGGATAGGCGGTAGTCGTGGCGCCGATAGTGCCGATCGCGCCGTTTGAGAAGCGGGCCGCTCCGGCAACGAGATCCTCCGTCTCCATGCGGTGGACCGGCGTCGTTACGGCATAAGCCACCGCCTCGAGCGGCATGCCGGCGAGCGAGATCAGGAGGTCGAGCGTGTGGATGCCCTGGGTCAGCAGGACGCCGCCGCCGTCGCGCGCCTTCGTGCCGCGGCCAGGCTGGTCGTAATAGCTCTGGGGCCGCCAGTTGGAGAGCCGGGCGGAGGCGCTGACGATTTTGCCAAGGCGGCCCTCCGCCACTATCTCTGAAAGCGCCATACTGACCGGCCGGAAGCGGTGCTGCAGCACCACGCCGAGCTTCACGCCGACGCTTTCCGCTGCTTCGACGAGAGCCTCGGCCCTTCCGGTGGCAACCTCCAGCGGCTTCTCGAGCAGGATGTGCTTGCCAGCCCTTGCCGCCCGTTCGACCAGGTCGAGATGCGTGTTCGGGGGTGTCAGCACCATCACCGCGTCGATCGAGGGATCTCCGAATATCGCGTCCGGCCGATCGACCGTCGGAATGCTCCAGCGCGCGGCGAATTCCTCGCGGCGGGAAGCTGTCGGGCTGTAGGCGGCGGCGACCTCTACCCGGTTCGACAAGTCGGCAAGGCTCTTCGCATGGGGCGCCGAGGCCATGCCAAGGCCTATGACGGCGATCCGCTTTCTCGCCATGCTCGCCTCCTAGATCGCGTAGCGTTCCACGGCCTGCATGACGCCGCGAAGTTCGGCAAGGCCCTTCAGGCGACCGATGCTGGAGTAGCCAGGGTTCACCTTCTTGCCGATATCATCGAGGATAAGGTGCCCGTGGTCGGGCCGCATGGGGATATCGGCGTTCGGCCGGCCCGCTTCGCGCCGGCGTTTTTCCTCGGAGAGAAGTTCAAACACAACGCCGACCATGTCGACGTTGCCGTCGAGGTGCTCGGATTCATGGAACGATCCGTCCGGCTCGTGGCGGACGTTGCGCAGATGCGCGAAGTGTACGTTGGGCGCGAACTCTCTCGCCATGGCGACGAGATCGTTCTGGCGGCCCGCTCCGTAGGAGCCAGTGCAGAGCGTGATGCCGTTGGATGGGGATTTCACCGCCGCTATCAGGCGCCTTGCATCGTCCGCTTTCGAAACGACTCGCGGCAGGCCGAAGATCGGGAAGGGCGGGTCGTCGGGGTGGATGGCAAGCTTTACGCCGACCTCCTCCGCAACGGGGACAATCTCGCGCAGGAAGGCGAAGAGGTTCTCGCGGAACCCATCGAGCGAGATATCCCGATAAAGGTCGAGCATGCGGCGGAAGCTCTCGCGGTCGTAGACGAATTCGCGCGCCGGCACCCACTCGATCAGGTTACGCTCGATGCGGGCGAGGTCGCTCTCGCTCATCGAAGAGAGGCGCTTCCTCGCTGCCTCCATCCGCTCGGGCGGGTGGTCCGCTTCCGCGCGCGCCCGCTTCAGGATCAGCACGTCATACACGCAGAACTCGACGATATCGAACCGCAAGGCCGTGCCGCCGTGCGGCATGGGATAATCGAGGTCGGTGCGCGTCCAGTCGGTGATCGCCATGAAGTTGTAGCAGACGGTCTTCACGCCGGCTGCTGCGACCGCGCGGATGGAGGCCTTGTAATTATCGACAAGCTCGCGGAAGCGCCCGGTGCGGGTCTTCACATCCTCGTGGACGATGATGCTCTCGACAACCGTCCACTCGAGCCCCGCCGCCTCGATCTCGGCCTTGCGCTTCGCCACCTCCTCTGCGGGCCAGGCGCGGCCGTCGTTGAGGTGATGAAGCGCACTGACCACTCCGGTGGCACCCGCCTGTTTCACATGCGCCAGCGTCACCGGATCGTCGGGCCCGAACCAGCGCCAGGTCTGTTTCATGCAGCGTTCTCCATTCGCGCGGCGGCTTCGATTGCCGCGCGCGCCCCCCTGGTGCGGATCGTGTCGAGATGCCTTGCCGCGGTGACCGGCAGCGGGTCCTCGGCGCTTGCGACCGAGAAGCCTGCCGCCGCGAAGACGTCGCGCACCGTCTCCGACGCACCCTGCCTGCGAGCGAAGATCTCGGCCAGCCGGTCGTCGAGCGGGTCGGTGAAATGGCCGGCGGGAAGCGAACTGCCACGCGCCTCGCACGCTGCGATCCAGGCCGCCGCCACCAGCATTAGATGATCGGCGCGGCGGCCGTGATCAAGCTGAGTGCGCGATGTGGTGACGATGCGCTGCGGCAGTTTCTGGCTGCCATCCATGGCGATCTGTGCGGTGCGATGGATAAGCGCGGTGTTCGAAAAGCGCTTCTCCAACGCCTGCGTGTACCTCTCAGGATCGAGGTTGGCCTCCTGCGGTAGGGTCGGGATCGCCTCGCTCCAGAAACGATCGACGAAGCCGCGGATGTCATGGTCTGCGAAAGCTTCCGAGATGCTCTCTCGGCCGCACAGCAGACCGAGATAGGCCATTCCGGAATGCGCGCCGTTGAGAAGGCGCAGCTTCATCTCCTCGTAGGGGCGGACATCCTTCACCATTTCGACGCCGAATCTTTCCCAGCCGGGGCGACCAGAGGGGAAACGGTCTTCCACCACCCATTGCATGAACGGCTCAGATTTCACCGGCCAAGCGTCGTCGAGGCCGATGGCGGCGGAAATCCGCTCCCTGTCGGCGTCGGTGGTGGCGGGCACGATGCGATCGACCATGGTGGACGGGAAGGCTACCTCGCGTTCGATGAACCGGGCGAGCTCGCCGTCGCTCGCTTCCGCGAACTGGAGCACGAGGCGACGCAACGTCTCGCCGTTGGCCGGAAGGTTGTCGCAGCAGAGTACCGTGAAGGGCGGCACACCCTGCCCGCGCCGCCGATCCAGCGCTGCTGCCAGGAAGCCGTGCACCGTGCGGGGGCTGCGCGGATTGGCCAGATCGCGGACTATGTCGGGGTGAGCCAGGTCGAGATCCCCGGCCGGGCTGCGCAGATAGGCCTTTTCGGTGACGGTCATGGTGACGATGCGGATTGCGGGATCGGCCATGTGCTGGACCAGCGTGGCCGGGTCTTCCGGGGCCACCAGCGTTTTCATCCCGGAGCCGA
The DNA here is from genome assembly GCA_023435335.1 of Pseudomonadota bacterium. GTDB lineage: Bacteria > Pseudomonadota > Alphaproteobacteria > Rhizobiales > Rhizobiaceae > RCIO01. The sequence continues at coordinate 33,529 of JAEYRU010000048.1, read as the reverse complement.
TGATCCGCAATTCTTCTCCCGACGAATCCTGTACCGCGAGCGTGTAAAGTCCGTCCTGCGGTGCCAGCGCGTCGCGCATTTCGGTGCTGCGCAGCGATGCGCCCACGATGCCCCAATCGGTCTCACCGGCGGCGAGACAGCGGTCCACATAGACGGCCTGATGAGCCCTGTGGAATGCGCCCACTCCAAGGTGCACGATGCCGGCCGTCACCCGGCTGCGGTCGTAAGGCGGCACGGCGCAGTTTTTCGCCTCTTGCAGGGTCCTCTCCGAAAGCCGGCTCCGGCCGTCCATATTGCTTCTCCTCCTGGCCCGCAGACGCTGGCTCCGACGCGATATCCACTACAACGCACACTCTTAAGGGGGCAATCCAATTCATCATACAACTGAGAAGTTTTTGTATGTTGACATTAGAGGGCCACGCCCATAGCCATTGAGCCCTTGCCGTGGGAGGAGCGTTTCGTTGGGTCTGCGTTCACTTGTCGACCGGGACGTGTTGTTTCCAGCTGAGCCGGACGCCCGTGGCCTCGCGCGCGCACTCTACGAAACCGTAGCCCATCTGCCTATCATCAGCCCCCACGGGCACACCGATCCGCGCTGGTATGCGCTGAACGAACCGTTCCCCGATCCGGCGCAACTGCTGATCGTACCCGACCACTACATCTTCCGCATGCTGTTCAGCCAGGGCGTGAGGCTCGAGGATCTCGGCGTCAGGCGACTGGACGGCGGGGCCGTGGAGGCAGACGGCCGCAGGATATGGCAGCGCTTTGCGGAGAATTACCGGCTGTTTCGCGGCACTCCGACGCGGCTATGGATGGACTATGTCCTGGCGTCGGTCTTTGGTGTCGATGAGCCCCTGACTGCTGCCACGGCCGAGGCCACCTATGATGCGATCGCCGGCAAGCTGGGGGAACCCGCCTACCGGCCCCGCGCGCTGTTCGAGCGCTTCAATATCGAGGCGATCGCCACGACCGAAGGTGCGCTGGATGATCTCAAGTGGCACAAGATGATCCGCGAAAGCGGTTGGCAGGGGAGGGTGGTCACCGCCTACCGGCCGGACGCGGTAGTCGACCCGGATTTCGAAGGTTTTTCCAATAATCTCGACAAGCTCGGCGAGATGACGGGGGAGGATACCGTCACCTGGCAAGGTTACCTCGCGGCGCACCGCAAACGCCGCGCTTACTTCAAGGGCTTCGGGGCAACCTCGTCCGATCATGGCCACCCCACCGCCGTGACCGAGAACCTGACTGGCGCCGAGGCAGCAGCGCTGTTCGACCGCGTCCGCGCCGGAAAGGCGGATGCGGGCGAGCGCAACCGCTTCCGCGGGCAGATGCTGACCGAGATGGCAAAGATGAGCCTCGACGACGGGCTGGTGTTGCAGATCCACCCCGGATCCCGGCGTAACCATTCCCCTGCCATCATGTCCGCCTTCGGCCGAGACATGGGCTTCGACATCCCGACCCGGACCGATTATGTGACCGCGCTCAAGCCATTGCTGGACGCAGTCGGGCTGGAGCGCAACCTTACCATCGTCGCTTTCACGCTCGACGAAAGCACCTATTCGCGCGAACTCGCGCCGCTGGCCGGCGTCTATCCCGCACTGCGGCTGGGACCTGCCTGGTGGTTCCACGACAGCCCGGAGGGAATGCGCCGGTTCCGCGAACTCACCACAGAGACCGCGGGCTTCTACAACACGGTGGGTTTCAACGACGATACGCGGGCCTTTCCCTCAATCCCCGCGCGTCACGATATCGCGCGACGTGTCGACTGCGCTTTCCTGGCGCGCCTCGTCGCGGAACACAGGCTCAGGGAGGACGAGGCGTTCGAACTGGCCACAGAGCTTGCCTATACGCTTGCCAAAAAGGCGTATCGGCTTTGATGGGCGAAAGCCCGCGTGCAAACGGGAGGAAACCATGCTGCACATTTCGAGACTTGCCGCCGCCGCCACGGTAGCGGCATCACTGATGGCCGGAGCGGCCAGCGCCCAGACGGTTCTGCGCTCCTCCGACACCCATCCCGATGGGTATCCGACCGTGGAGGCGGTCAAGCATTTCGGCGAACTGATCAAGGAGCGGACGAACGGCCGCTATTCGGTGGAGGTGTATCACTCGGCGCAGCTCGGCCAGGAAGCCGATACGATCGAGCAGGTGCGCGCCGGCGTTATCGACCTCAATCGCGTCTCGCTCGGCCCCTGGAACGGCCTGATCCCGGAGACGACGGTTCCGTCGCTGCCCTACATCTTCCGTTCGGTCGAGCATGCCCGCAACGTCATGACCGGACCGATCGGCGAGGAAATCCTTGCGGCATTCGAGCCGCATGGCGTGATCGGCTTGGCCTTCTACGACGGTGGCGCGCGTTCCTTCTACAACACGAAGAAGCCGATCGAATCTGCCGACGACCTCAAGGGCATGAAGTTCCGCGTCATGCAGTCGGACATCTTCGTGGACATGGTGGCCGCCCTGGGCGCCTCCGCGACCCCGATGCCTTACGGCGAAGTCTATTCGGGCCTCGAGACGGGCGTCATCGACGGCGCCGAGAACAACTTCCCCAGCTACGACACCGCCAAGCACGCCGAGGTAGCCAAGCACTACTCCCTCGACGAGCACCTGATCGTGCCGGAAGTCTTCGTCATGTCGAAGGTGTCGTGGGACAAGCTGAGCGCCGAGGATCAGGCGATCTTCAAGCAGGCCGCCAAGGATAGCGTGAAGAAGCAGTGGGAACTGTGGGACGCGCAGGTCGAGAAGTCGCGCGAGATCGTCGAGGCCGGCGGCTCGCAGATCACGACCCCCGACAAGCAACCCTTCATCGACGCGATGAAGCCGGTTTATGACAAGCACGTCACCGATCCCAAGCTTCAGGATCTGGTGAAGCGTATCCAGGACACGCAGTAACAACAGCAGGCCGGGAGGGGCTTCGGCCCGTCCCGGCCTCGCTCTGACGCGGGGGAAGCACGTGCCGGAAGCACCAAGCATAGGCGAAGCGCGCGACCTGGCGGAGAGGCCGCGGCGAAACACGGTCGCCCGCGCCCTTTCGGCCCTCTGTGACCTGGCGCTCTACCTCGCCGCGATCGGGCTGGTGGCCATGACCGTCATCGTCTCGTGGCAGGTCTTCGTGCGCTACGTCCTCAACTGGACGAATACCTGGACCGAGATCACGGCGGTCATGCTGATGAGCTGGTTCATATTCCTCGGGGCCGCCGTCGGCGTCCGGGAGAACTACCACCTGGGCTTCGATGTGCTCCTCTACGTACTGCCGGCGGGCGGCAAGAAATACCTGCGCGCCATATCCGACGTCGTCGTCTTCGGCTTCTCGGTCGGGATGATCTACTACGGTTTGCAACTGGTGCAGTTGCAGTGGCCTGCCCGCCTGCCCGCGCTCGGCATCCCGGAGGGAATACGCTACCTGCCGCTGGTGGGCGGCGGGCTTCTGATCGCCCTGTTCTCGATCGAGCGTTTCGTGCTGCGCATAATGGGTTACGACGTGGATCCGGAACTGCACGACGACCTCAAGCCCGAAGTCGATCTGGTGAAGGAGGTCTGAAGTTGGCGACTTGGATACTTTTCGGCACCTTCGCTTCACTGCTCCTGATAGGCACGCCGATCGCGTTCTGCCTTGGCGTCGCGAGCTTCGCCACGATCCTGTACATGGGCCTGCCGCCGCTCGTCGTCTTCCAGCAGATGAACTCCGGGATGAGCGTGTTCACGCTGCTTGCCATTCCCTTCTTCATCTATGCCGGCGACCTGATGGTGCGCGGCGGCATAGCCCAGCGGATCGTCAATTTCGCCGGCTCGCTGGTCGGTCATCTGCGCGGCGGCCTCGGCCAGGTGAACATCGCGGCCTCGACACTGTTCGGTGGCATCTCGGGGTCGGCGGTGGCTGAAGCAGCGGCGGTCGGCGGGCTGATGATCCCGCAGATGAAGGCGCGCGGATACGGCGTCGATTACGCCGTCAACGTCACCTCGATGGCGGCGCTGATCGCGCTGCTCTTGCCCCCCTCGCACAACATGATCATCTATTCCATCTCGGCGGGCGGCAAGATATCGATCGCAGACCTTTTCACGGCGGGGATCATTCCGGGGCTGATGCTCGCCGGCGCGCTGATGGTAACGGCGTATTTCGTCGCCCGTTACCGCGGTTATCCGACCGAGCGGTTCCAGGGCTTTGCGCGGGCAGGGTGGTTCCTGCTGAACTCGCTGCCCGGCCTCATGCTTATCGGCATCATCTTCGGCGGGGTGCGTTCGGGCGTGTTCACCGCGACGGAGAGCTCCTGCATAGCCGTCGTCTACGCGCTGCTGGTAACGATTTTTGTCTACCGGTCGATGGGATGGACCAACTTCGTCCACGCAACGCTCGGGGCGGTGCGTACCACGGCCATGGTGCTGCTGATCATCGGGACCGCCGCGTCATTCGCCTGGCTTATGGCCTACCTTCGCATTCCCGCCCAACTGGTCGATTGGCTGGGCACGATCTCGCAGAATCCGCTGCTCATCCTGCTGCTCATCAACGTGCTGCTGCTGTTGCTGGGCACCTTCATGGACATGGGCCCGACGATCATCATCACCACGCCGATCTTCCTGCCCGTCGCCGTGCATTACGGGATTGATCCGGTGCACTTCGGCGTCATCCTGATCCTCAATCTCGGCATCGGACTGTGCACCCCTCCGGTAGGTGCGGTGCAGTTCGTCGCCTGCGCGGTCGGCAGGATAAGCGTATGGCAGGCGATGCGCTCGATCTGGCCGTTCTATCTCGCCGGTCTGGTGGTGCTCGGGCTGGTGACGTATGTGCCTGCGCTGTCCCTCTGGCTCCCCAACGCATTCCGATAGGAGACCGACATGGCCGCGGAGTTGTCCGCCGACCCCAGGAGCGAGCGCCGCCCGAAGCTTTCGGAGCGCGTTGTCGCGACCATGCGCTCCCAGATTCTGTCCGGCGACTTCCAGCCCGGGAACAAGCTGCCGACCGAGGGGCAGCTCACCGAGACTTTTGGGGTGAGCAGGACCGTCGTGCGGGAGGCCATAGCGACGCTAGCGGCGGACGGGTTGGTGGAGACGCGCCAGGGCGCCGGCGTTTTCGTACGCGACAGGCCCGCGACGGCGTTCAGCTCTATCGGCCTGGAGATTGGGAACAAGATCAGCCACGCTCTGAATGTAATCGAAGTGCGCATGGGCCTGGAGATCGAAAGCGCGGGCCTTGCCGCGCTGCGCCGCAGCGCCGCCCAGGACGCGGCGATCCACGAGGCGTTCTTCGAATTCGACCGGCTGCTCAGGCAGGGCGAGGCGACCGGCCGCAAGGATTTCGAGTTTCACAGGGCGATCGCGGCGGCCACCAACAACCCATTCTATGTGGAGGTGTTGGACGCGCTCGGCCTGCGTGCCATCCCCTGCGACATCACTTCGCCCTGGGGCACTGACAGCGTGCTGTCGAGGGACTACCAGGAGGGGCTCCAGGAGGAGCACCTTTCGATCATGCAGGCCATCTCCAAAGGAGATCCAGAGGCGGCGCGTCAGGCGATGCGTCGGCACCTCTCCGCGAGCCAGCAGCGTTATTATGCGCGGCTGAACGATCAACAGGCCGAATACCGCGCCGACCGCGTGAAGGCTGGCGCGGCCACATGAACCCTTCAAGAATCGCGACGGGACACCATGACTGAAAACCAGGTCCGCTACTCGATCCGACACGCCATCGACCCGATGGCCGCAGCCTCCATGGCCACGGATGAACTGCGGCACAATTTCCACGTGGGCGGGCTGTTCGAAGGTGGCCGGATCAACCTCAACTACACGCATTACGACCGCATGATCGTCGGCGGCGCGACGCCGGCAGGCGAGGCGTTGCGGCTGGAAACCATCAAGCCGACCGGCACCCCGAGCTTCCTCGACAGGCGCGAGCTGATCGCGGTGAATATCGGCGGCGCGGGGCGCATCGAGGTCGACGGCGATGCGCATGAACTCGCCACGCGCGACATGCTCTATGTCGGCCTTGGGAGCCGGGTTTCCTTTGCCTCGCAGGATGCCTCGACTCCGGCCAAATTCTATCTGCTCAGCGCACCCGCGCACCAGAAGCACCCGACCCGTCTCATACGCATTGGTGATGCCAAACGCATCGATCTCGGCAGCCAGGCCACCTCGAACGAGCGCTCGATCTTCCAGTTCATCCACGCGGAAGGGGTGAAGACCTGCCAGCTCGTCGTCGGCATGACGACGCTGGCGGCCGGCTCCGTCTGGAACACCATGCCGGCGCATGTGCATGACCGGCGCATGGAGGCGTACCTCTATTTCGACCTTCCCGACAGCGCGCGCGTCTTCCATTTCATGGGTGAGCCTTCGGAGACGCGCCATATCGTGATGGCCAACGAGGAGGCGGTGATCTCGCCGCCCTGGTCGATCCATTCCGGCTGCGGCACGGCGAGCTACAGCTTCATCTGGGCGATGGCCGGCGATAATGTCGACTATACCGACGTCGATCCGGTGCCGCTGGAGACCATGCTTTGAACCCGGCCTTCAGCCTCTCCGGACGCCGCATCGTGGTCACCGGAGCCAACACCGGCATCGGCCAGGGAATTGCCGTTTCGATCGCGCGCGCCGGCGGCGTCGTGGTCGGGGTGGGGCGCTCGGCGATGGACGAGACGGCGCGCCTGGTGGAGGCCGAAGGCGCAGTGTTCACGCCGGTTCGGTGCGATCTGGCAGACGCCGCGGCTGCCCGCGCCATGTTCGAGGCGGCGTGGGATGATCACGGACCCTTCGACGGGCTGGTCAACAATGCCGGCATCATCCGCCGCGCCGACGCGCTCGATTTCACCGAAGCGGACTGGGACGATGTCATGGACGTCAACCTGAAGACGCTGTTCCAGCTCAGTCAGGCGTTCGCCAGGCGGCTGGTCGCTGCGGACCGACCGGGAAAGATCGTGAACGTAGCGTCGCTGCTCTCCTTCCAGGGCGGGATACGCGTAGCCTCGTATACCGCATCGAAGCACGGGGTGCTCGGCATCACGCGGCTGCTCGCCAACGAGTGGGCGGCGAAACGCATCAACGTGAACGCGGTCGCGCCCGGCTATATCGAAACCAACAACACAGAGGCGCTGAGGGCCGACGCGGATCGAAGCTCCGCGATCCTCGGCCGGATTCCCGCTGGTCGGTGGGGCAGGCCCGAGGATATCGGCGATACCGCCGTCTTCCTGCTTGCACCGGCCTCGGACTACATGCATGGGGCCGTCGTCCCCGTCGATGGCGGCTGGCTGGCGCGATAGGAGGCGAGAATGGCCGGGACGAAGCTCTTCGCGCGGCGGAACGAGGGCCAGTGGACGGATGTCGGCAGCGGAAACCGCCGCCGGGTGCTGCTCCACACCGACGAATTGATGATGGTGGAGTTCGCCTTCGAGAAAGGCGGGGTGGGCGCACCGCATTCGCATCCGCACGTGCAGGCGAGCTATGTGGCCGAAGGCGCGTTCGAGGTAACGATAGGCGGGGAAACCGCGATGCTGGCAGCCGGCGATTCCTTCATCGTGCCGTCGGATAGCGTGCACAGCGTGAAGGCGCTGGAGGCCGGCCGACTGATCGACAGCTTCACGCCGCGGCGGTCGGATTTTCTTCACCAGGCGTAGCATCGCGTCGGGCGGCGGCAGCAACGACCTCGTACTTTTCATCCCCAACTGCGGCACGCCGGCCCGCCGGGGGCCAGGCGCTGCGCTTCTTTTGATTTGCGTCAAAGGCCCTTGTCGGCGGCAAGATAGTGTGCTGCCTTGATCGCGGAACTTGACGCACGGAAGCGACCCAAGCCATTTTGAGGGATTATCCGGCAGAAGCGGGATAGCGTAATTACAGGCTCCCATGGGCGGATGTTCGGTTTCGAACCTGGACGTGGGGTGGACAGGAGAGACGGATATGAGAGTAACGAAACTACTGACGGCCACGATCCTCGCAGCCGGAATGCTTGCCGGCACGGGTGCGATGGCGCAGGAATTCAAGGCCTGCCAGATCACCGACACCGGCGGTGTCGACGACAAGGGCTTCAACCAGACCGCCTGGAAAGGCGTGCAGGATGCCCAGAAGGAACTCGGCATCCAGGGCAAGGTTCTCGAGTCAAAGGCCGAAACCGACTACGTGCCGAACATCAATTCCTTCATCGGCGAGAAGTGCGACATCATCATCACGGTGGGCTTCCTGCTCGGCGATGCCACAAAGACGGCCGCCGAAGCCAATCCGAACACCAAGTTCTCGATCGTCGACTACGCCTACGATCCGGTCATCCCGAACGTGCTGGGCCAGGTCTACGCGACCGACGAGGCGGCGTTCCTTGCCGGTTATCTCGCCGCTGGCGTCAGCAAGAGCGGCACGGTCGGAACGTTTGGCGGCATCAACATTCCGCCGGTGACCATCTTCATGGACGGCTTCGTGCATGGTGTGAACTACTACAACGCGCAGAAGGGCACCGACGTGAAGGTGCTGGGCTGGGATGTCTCGTCCCGGGAAGGCCTCTTCACCAACAACTTCGACAGCCTCGATGACGGCCGGGCCTTCGCCGAGAACCTCTACCAGGAAGGCGCCGACATCGTCATGCCGGTGGCGGGCCCGGTCGGCCAGGGTTCTGCCCGTCTGGCTACCGAACTTGGCGCCGACAAGCTGAAGATCATCGGCGTGGACGTCGACCAGTACGAGACCGATCCGGAGCACAAGGCCGTGTTCCTGACCTCCGTGCTGAAGCGCATGGATTCGACCGTGGTCGATGCGATCCAGCAGGCCAAGGACGGCACCTTCCAGGGCGGGGTGATCGTCGGGACGCTGGAGAGCGGCGGTGTTGGCCTCGCTCCCTTCCACGACCTCGATTCGGCCGTTCCGGCCGAGTTGAAGGACGAACTCGCGAAGATCGAGGCCGGCATCAAGGACGGCTCGATCAACGTCAAGGGCCAGTGAGAGGCCAGCTGCTGCCGTAGTATTGCGGCCCGCCGTTTTCAGAACGGCGGGCCGGTCTTCTATTCGGACGGGGCGCAGGGGAGCGACAGGTTTGGAAATCGAGCTTCGCGGCATCACCAAACGCTTCGGTGACATCGTCGCCAATTCCGGTGTCAACCTGAAGATTCGCCCCGGAGAGGTGCTCGGCCTGCTCGGCGAGAACGGCGCCGGCAAGTCGACGATGATGAACGTGCTGTCCGGGATGTATCGGCCCGACGAGGGCGAGATCCTGATCGACGGCAAGCCTGTGCAGTTCCGCGGACCAGGCGACGCGATTCGCGCCGGAATCGGCATGGTCCACCAGCATTTCATGCTGGTTCCGGTGTTCACCGTCGCCGAAAACGTCGTGCTCGGGGTCGAGCCGACGGGAATGCTCGATTATCTCGATCTCGCCAAGGCGCGCGAACAGGTCCGCGCGATCAACACCGAATATGGCCTCGAGGTCGATCCCGACGCCGTCATCGAGGAATTGCCCGTCGGCATCCAGCAGCGCGTCGAGATTATCAAGGTGCTCTTCCGTTCCGCCGAAGTGCTGATCTTCGACGAGCCGACCGCCGTGCTGACGCCGCAGGAGGTCACCGAGTTCTTCAAGATCGTGAAGTCGCTGCGCGATGCGGGCAAGGCGCTGGTGTTCATCACCCACAAGCTGCATGAGATCCAGGAGGTGGCCGATCGCATCAGCGTGCTGCGCGCCGGCAAGATAGTAGGCGAGGGGATACCGGGTGAGACGTCCGACCACGAACTGGCGGAAATGATGGTGGGGCGCCCCGTCGTGTTCGAGGTGGACAAGAAGCCGTTCGCCCCGGGCGAGGTCATGCTCGACGTTCGCAATCTCACCGTGCTGCGGGACGACGATGCGGTGGCCGTGGACCATGTGAGCTTCAGCGTGCGCAGCCGCGAGATCGTCGGCATCGCCGGGGTCCAGGGCAACGGCCAGACGCACCTGATCGAAGCGCTCACGGGCCTGCGCCGCGTCCATTCCGGCGACGTCACCTTCATGGGACAGGACATCACGAACATTTCCGTGCGGGACCGCCATCGCCTCGGTTTCGCGCACGTGCCCGAGGATCGTCAGCGCAGCGGCATGATTTCCGACTTCACCATCGCCGAGAACATGGCCCTCAACACCTACTACGAACAGCCGTATTCCCGCGGCATCGCGATGAACTGGAAGGCGGTGAACGAGAATTCGGCCGGATTCGCCGTCGACTTCGACGTGCGCACGTCGTCGATCTTCGAGCGTGCGGGCAACCTGTCGGGAGGCAACCAGCAGAAGATGATCGTCGCACGCGAGCTGTCACGGGACACCAAATTCATGATCGCCTCCCAGCCGACACGCGGCCTCGACGTCGGCTCGATCGAGTATATTCACAAACGCATCGTCGCCGCCCGCGAGGAGGGCGACGGCGTGCTGATCGTGTCGTCGGAACTGGACGAGATACTGGCTCTGTCCGACCGCATCCTGGTCATGTTCAAGGGGCGGATCGTCGCCGAGTTCGGTGCCGGCGGCCGGGCCGCCAACAAGAACGACATCGGCCTCGCGATGGCGGGAGTGGCGGCATGAGCGAGACCGCCAACCGCGAAAGCCTTGCGGAGCAGCTGCTCAAGCGCGCCGCTCCGGGAAGCACGAGTTTCCAGGACCTTGTCGTCATTCCGGTGCTTGCGGTGATCGTAGCCCTAGTTCTCGGCAGCGTCGTCATGCTCGCCACGGGCGTCTCCCCGCAGGCGATAGGCAGGTCGTTCGTAGCGCTCTTCCTCGGGTCGGTAGGATCGATCTCGGCAGTCTCGGAGACGCTGACGGCGGCCGCGCCGCTGACCCTGGCGGGCCTCGGCATCGCGCTCGGCTTCCGCGCCGGGCTCTTCAACATAGGCGCCGAAGGACAGGTGCTGCTCGGCGGCATTGCCGCCGTGTACGTGGGCTTCTCGCTCGTGGGCTGGCCGTGGTACCTCCACATGCCGCTGGCGCTGCTGGCAGGCGCCCTCGTCGGTGCGTTCTGGGCGTCGATCGCAGGCTGGCTGAGGGCGACGACAGGCGCCCACGAGGTCATCACGACGATCATGCTCAACCTGATCGCGATGCGTCTTGTGGGCTACCTGTTGCGCAATCCGCCCATCCAGCAGGCGGGCCGCTCCGATCCGATCTCTGAAACTATCCTGAGCAGCGCCGCGCTTCCGCGTTTCCTCTCGTGGATCGACCCGATGCTCAGGGTGCACGCCGGAATCATCGTCGTCGTGCTGGCGGTCATCTTCGTCTACTGGCTCCTGTTCCGCTCCACCGTCGGATTCGAGTTCCGCGCCTCGGGCCTCAACCCGGACGCTGCCCGCTACGCAGGCATGAAGTCGGGTCTGATCATCGTGGTGGTCATGGCGCTCGCCGGCGCGCTCGCCGGCCTCGCCGGCGCCAACCAGGTGCTGGGCGTGCTCGGCCGCGCCTCGCCCGGCTTCTCGGGCGGCGTAGGCTTCGACGCCATCGCAGTCGCGCTGCTGGGCCGCTCGCACCCAGTCGGCGTGCTGTTTGCGGGGCTGCTTTTCGGCGCGTTGCAGGCGGGCGGCCGGCAGATGCAGGTGTCGGCCGGGGTCAGCCTGGACCTGATCTCCATCATCCAGGCGCTGATCATCATCTTCATGGCCGCGCCGCTGCTGTTGCGGTCGGTCTTCTCCTTCGCATTCTGGAAACGGGCGGAACGGTAGGCGGCTGGCATGGCTAATACGGACATTGCACCTGGAAGGGCCAAGGCGATCAGCCACGAGAAGCAGCGCCAGACGCAGATCATCGGCTGGCTGCTGATCCTGCTCGCCGTGTTCGTCGCGGTGGTGTTCGCCATACCCGTTTCCGGCAACGCAACCTTCCGGCTGGCTTTCCCGGGCGACGCCTTCGCGGTGCCCAATCTCGTCGTTCCGGCGGCGCCCTACGGCTATGTGGTCGCCGCGGTGCTGACCTTCTTCGGCGTCCGCCAGTTTCTGCCGGGAGCGGCGCGCTGGTCCGGCCTGCTGTTCGGCATCGGCCTGTTCCTCGTGGTGACGGCATTTCTCACCTGGGCGACCGCGGACAAGGCTTTCTCGCTGACCGGCATGCTGCAGGCGACGGTCGTGCGCGCGGTGCCCATCGCGCTGGGCGGTCTCGCGGGTGTGCTCTGCGAACGCGTCGGCGTCGTCAACATCGCCATCGAGGGCATGCTGCTTGCCGGTGCATTCACCGGCGCCGTGGTAGGCTCCCTGCTCGGGGGCACCGGCGGCCTGGTGGCGGCAGTGCTCATCGGAGGCGCCTTCGGCCTGCTGCTCGCGGCTCTGGTCGTCACCTACCGCGTCGACCAGATCATCGCCGGCGTTGCCATCAACCTGCTCGTGCTAGGGCTGACATCATATGTCAGCAGCCAGGTGCTGACGCAGTACCGCAGCCTGAACAATGCGCCGGTGTTCCGCGCGATCGAGATACCCTTCCTCAGCGACCTGCCGGTGATCGGCCCCGTGCTGTTCCGGCAGAACATCTTCGTCTACGGCGCGCTGATCATGGTCGCCATCGCGACCTACTATCTCTTCTACACCCGAAGCGGGCTGCGCGCCCGCTCGGTGGGCGAGCATCCCGAAGCCGCCGATACGCTGGGCATCAACGTCTATACGGTCAGGTACATCAACGTGATGATCGGCGGCATGGTCGCGGGCTTCGGCGGTGCGTGGTTCACTCTCGGTTCGGTCGGCCGCTTCGACGACAACATGACCGCCGGGCGCGGGTTCATCGGCCTCGCCGCCATGATCTTCGGGCGGTGGCATCCCGTCGGCGCGCTGCTCGCGGCGCTCGTCTTCGGCTTCGCGGACTCGCTGCAGCAGAAGCTGGCCATACTGCGCACGCCGATCCCGGCCGAGTTCCTGGCGATGGCGCCCTACATCGTGACCATCGTGCTGGTCGCCGGCCTGATCGGGCGGGCGCGCGCGCCGGCGGCGGACGGAAAGGCCTACATCAAGGAGTGAGCGGGCCGGGCTCAGGCGGGTGCGGCCAGCGAAAGCGCCACGGCCGCGCCGCGCAGCCCGACGTCGCCCGCCCTGATTACGTTGACGGGTATCGGCGCGAGGAAGGCGGACAACTCGCCCTTCGCCTCGAACGCGGTGCGGAAGCTTGATTGCTCCAATGCATCGACGATGTGCGGAACGATCCCGCCGCCGAGATAGACGCCGCCGCGCGCTCCGAAGGCCAGCGCCATGTCTCCGGCGAAACGGCCGAGCCACGTGACGAAATAATCGAGCGCGGCGACGGCGACCGCGTCTTCGCCTGCAAGCGCCAGCCGGACGATCTCCACTGAATTGGCAGCCTCGGCCTGCTGGCCGCGAAGCGTTCCCAAGGTCCGGTAGACGCGCACCAGGGCGGGTCCCGAAATCAGGTGCTCGGCGGAAACGAAGCCCAATTCGCCGCGCAGCCGGTCAACGATTGCGAACTCCTCCGCGCTTTCAACAGCGAAGGTGATGTGCCCGCCCTCGCTCGGGACCGCGGTCCAGCCGTCCACGGACCACGGGACCAGCGCGGCCATGCCGAGGCCGGTTCCCGGCCCCAGAACCACTTTGGCGGAATGCCCGTCAGCTTCGCCCCCGCCTATGCGATGGACATCATGTGCGGTCAGATACGGCAACGCGAGGGCCTGCGCCTCGAAATCGTTGACGAGTGCCAGTTGCTCGACGCCGGCCGCCGTCCGGAGTTCCTCGTGCGTGAAACTCCAGGGCAGATTGGTAAGCTTGAGCGTCTCACCGACCACGGGGCCCGCGATCGCAAGGCCGGCCATGAGCGGGCGATGCGGGATCGAATCCATATAGGCACCGATGGCCTCCTGCAGCGATCCGAACAGCGCGCAGCGGAAGGACACGAAATGCGAGATCGTGAGTTCGTCGATGTCGCTGATGGCGAACCGGGCATGGGTACCGCCGATGTCGCCCACCAGCGCCTGGCGCGATTGTGTCGTCATAGTCGCTCCCGAATAATGGCCGAGGCCCGCGCCCGTGACGGCAGGATCGCCGCAGGACCGATATGACAAGGGAAGCAGTTGCGCGGGCGCCCCGCTTTGATCTGCATCAGGTCCGCTTCCTTCCTGCTTGACCCGGATCAAGGCCGGCAATGCCGATCAGGCGTATCGAAGCGTCCAGCAACGAATGAGGAGCGCCATGAACAAGCCAGTACACACGACCGGAGCTGCCGAAGACCGGACGCACAAGGCCGAACCCGTCATCTGGTTCGAAGAGGTCAGGCGGAGCGACGTCGGCAGCGTCGGCGGCAAGAATTCCTCGCTCGGCGAAATGGTGCAGACGCTGGCGCCGAAAGGCATCCGGGTACCGCCGGGTTTCGCCACCACCGCCGAGGCGTACTGGGACTACATCGAGGCAAACGGTTTTCGCGAGAAGCTGACGGCCATGCTTGCCAACCTCGCCGCGGGGAAGTCGACTCTCGCCGAGACCGGCAAGGACATACGCGCACTCCTGTTGCGCGGCGAATGGCCGGAAACGACCGCGGCGGCCATCGTGGGAGCCTACCACCGGCTTTGTGAGCGCACCGGCAAGTCCGAGGTGGACGTCGCCGTTCGCTCGAGCGCCACCGCCGAGGATCTCCCGGACGCGAGCTTCGCGGGGCAGCAGGAGACGTTCCTCAACATTCGCGGCGAGAAGGCCCTGCTGGAGGCCTGCCGCCGCTGCTATGCTTCGCTCTTCACCGATCGGGCAATCAGCTACCGCCAGGCCAAGGGCTTCGACCACATGAGCGTGGCGCTGTCGATCGGCGTGCAGCAGATGGTGCGCTCCGACCTCGGCGGCTCGGGCGTGATGTTCTCCATCGACACCGAGACTGGCTTCAAGGACGTCGTGGTCATCGACGCGGCCTGGGGGCTTGGTGAAAACGTCGTGCAGGGCGCGGTCGACCCCGACGAGTACCAGGTGTTCAAGCCGCTGCTCGGCGAGAACTCGCTGAGCCCGATCATCGAGAAGAAGCGCGGCGAGAAGGCGATCAAGATGATCTATGCCGCCGGCGAGAAGCCGACTCGCAACGTCCCGACCTCCAAGGCCGAGCGCGCCGCCTTCGTGCTCAATGACGATGAAATACTCACGCTCGCCCGCTGGGCCGCGGCGATCGAGGCGCATTACGGCTGCCCGATGGACATGGAATGGGCGAAGGACGGCGAGAACGGCGAGATGTTCATCGTCCAGGCGCGGCCGGAGACAGTCCAGTCGCGGCGCGAGGCAACCAGCTTCAAGTCGTACAAGATCACCGAGAAGGGACGCACGCTGGCCACCGGGCTTTCGATCGGCGACGCCGTCGTGGCCGGACGCATCTGCCTCATCGAGAGCGCGCGCGACATCGACAAGTTCGTCGACGGCTCGGTGCTGGTCACCGGCACGACCGACCCGGACTGGGTGCCGATCATGAAGCGGGCGGCGGCGATCGTGACCGATCACGGCGGGCGCACCTCGCATGCCGCTATCGTCAGCCGCGAGCTCGGGCTGCCCGCGATCGTGGGGACCGGCAACGCCACGGAGGTGCTGCATTCGGAACAGGAGGTGACGGTTTCCTGCGCCGAGGGCGACCAGGGTTTCATCTACGAGGGGACGGCGCAGTACGAGATCGAGACGGTCGACGTCACCGACCTGCCCGAGACCCGCACGCAGATCATGCTCAACCTCGGCAATCCGGGGGCGGCGCTGCGCTGGTGGCGCATCCCCGCAGACGGCGTGGGGCTGGCGCGCATGGAGTTCGTCGTCAGCAACCATATTCGCGTCCATCCGATGGCGCTGGTCCGCTACGACCAGCTCAAGGACGAGGCGGCAAAGCGCGAGATCGCGGAGCTGACCGCCGGCTATGACGACAAGACGGAGTATTTCGTCGAGCGGCTGTCGCGCGGGCTTTCGCGTATCGCGGCCGCGGTATGGCCCAAGCCGGTGATCGTGCGCATGAGCGACTTCAAGACCAACGAGTATGCGGGCCTTCTCGGAGGCGCGGAGTTCGAGCCGGCGGAAGAAAATCCGATGATCGGCTTCCGCGGCGCGGCACGCTACTACTCGCCCCGCTATCGCGATGGTTTCGCGCTGGAATGCCGCGCGATCGAGCGCCTGCGCACCACGATGGGCTTTTCGAACGTCATCGTCATGATCCCGTTCTGCCGCTCCACCGGCGAGGCGGACCGGGTGCTCGAGGTCATGGCGGAGAACGGCTTGAAGCGCGGCAAGGACGGGTTGCAGGTGTTCGTCATGTGCGAGATCCCCTCCAACGTCATCCTGGCGGCCGAGTTCGCCAAGCGCTTCGACGGCTTCTCCATCGGGTCGAACGATCTCACCCAGCTGACCCTCGGCGTGGACCGCGACTCCGGCGAGCTTGCCTCGCTGTTCGACGAGCAGGACGCCGCGGTGAAATGGATGATCTCCAATGTCATCACCGAGGCAAGGAAGGCTGGGGCCAAGATCGGCCTGTGCGGGCAGGCACCGAGCGATCATCCCGAATTCGCGGCCTTTCTCGTGGAATGCGGCATCGATTCGATCTCCGTCAGTCCCGACAGCTTCATCGCGGTCAAACGCCAGGTGGCTGAGGCGGAGAAGTAGGCACGACCCCACGCGGCGGGGTCCGACAGTCGCACCGGGCAAGACTTCATCCTCGCCACGCCCGGCATTTCAGCCGTCTGGCCATTGAGAAAGAACACCACCCGGTCCCGATACGACGGGAAGGTGGGAAGACGGGCGGCCGTTCGGACGCTCATCTAGCGTAATACGTGCGCCCTCGCGGCCGCCCGTCCGGTGGCTTGCCCCGGATGCCGTGGATCCCGCTCCGCTCCGGTCTCCCGGAGCTTCGCGGGACGACGCCCGGAAGGTCTGTCACCCCTTCCGCCCGCCTTATGGCGGGGCGCGTCCATCCTGTAGGGCCCGGATGTGGGGGCTCATCGCCCAAACCGCGCTACCGCAGCGCGGCCCAACCGGCACCGCCGCCCTCCCCGATACCCGGTGCGCACCGGATTCCCGCGAGGGCGATGGCGCCATTATGCGGGCGGTGCGAAACGTGGGGATGAACTTTTTTCGATTGTCGTGGAAGTTCAATGGCTTGAGAGAAAAGCGGGGGCGGCTCTATCCACACCTTCGGGCCGTCCGGAAAACCTTTCCTCGCGTCCGGAGCAGGTTGAAAGTCGAGGCGGGTTGGGATTTCCGACGGAAGCGTCTATCCGTAAAGTGGTCGACACTGAACCAAGCGATTCAGATCGACGCGATCCGTCCGAGGAGTGAACGATGAAGCTGTTCGACCTGAACGATCCGTTCTTCAAGCCGCTCTGGCTGCGTGTCGTTATCGTGCTGGTCGCCGGCGGCTGGGCCATATTCGAGTTCATGTCGGGAGCGATGTTCTGGGGTACGCTGTTCGCGGGGCTCGCGGCGATTTCGTTCCACGGCTTCTTCATCGCGTTCAACCCGCGCGAGCCCGAACGCAAGGACGAGAAATAGGCATCGGTCGCAGGCGGCATCGCGGGGAACCGATGCCAGGATGCCTGCGCCTTTCCGCTCATTTGCATCGCGGCAGGATTGTGGCATCTTGCGGGAGCTTACCTTAGGACGTATCGAATCGCGTCACCGAAGCTGGACACGGAAACCTGAATGCAAAGCACCAAGGAACCCGAGCAGGACAATGTCCCCCGGTCGAAGGGGAAGGGCCTGGTGAACGCACTTCCGCTCTCGCTGGTGCGGGCGCGCGAAAGCGTGATGGGCCATTTCCGCAATCTGCTCAGACGCTACGACCTGACAGAGCCGCAATGGCGTGTGTTGCGCACCGTCGACCAGCTCGCCGAGATCGAGATGACCGAACTGTCGAGGGTCACGGCGCTGCTGATGCCGTCGCTGTCGCGCATCACCCGCGAACTGGAACTGCGGGGCTATCTGCACAAGGAAGCGGATCCGGCCGACCTGCGGCGCATGATCGTACGCCTTTCCGATACCGGACGGCTGCTGGTGGAGATGGCGTCACCCGAATGCGAGGCCGTGTACCGCGCGATCCGCCACGCCATGGGCAACGACAAGCTGCGCGAACTCAACGCGCTGCTGGGTGAGTTGGAAACCAAGCTGGCGGAGCTGAATATCGAGTTCGTCGGCGCCGAGGCCATGCCTTCCAATATCCTGCCCATCGTGCCCGCGAAGCAGCGCGGCCGGCCAGCCAAGAAGATCGCCTGAGGCAGGAATACCAGGCGCGGCCGAAGGGCCGGGCCTATCTTGCCGTGCGCCGTGTCAGCACGAAGAGGAGGACGGCGCAAAGGACCGCCGCCTGAACCAGCAGCACGGCCGGATCGAAACCCGCCGCCGCCGAGAGCAACAGCGTCAGCACGATCGCGACCGTCGCGGCGACCTTGCCGCGGCGACTGATGGCCCTTTCCTCGCGCCAGTCGCGGATTGCGCTGCCGAAGACCGGATGCGCCACCAGCCAGGCGTGCAGCGCGGGCGAGGAGCGGGAAAAGAAATAGGCCGCGAGCAGCACGAAGGGCGTCGTGGGGAGCAGGGGAAGAACCGCCCCCAATCCGCCGAGACCGAGGCTGGTGGTGCCGAGAGCCAGCCATATCACGCGCATCCAGACAACTCCCATGCTTCCGCCGGGGCCAAATTCGGCTCCAGCCAATGCCATGATCAATGGTGCCATGCGCCAGCGCCAGTATCTTTGACATTCCGCAAAGAGCTCCGGGTTCGACCGGGATAGGTTTGAACATGCCTTCGCGAGTATTGCCGGAGGCGGCGGACGTGGAGAGAGAGATGACCGGAACCCTGCTTGACGGCGCCGCCCAGGTCTGGGGCCTCGCCGTGAACTATCTCAATGATAAGAGGCGATCCAGACGGGCGATGCGGGAGGTCGATTCACTTGGGTCGAGCGAAGCTGCACGGGTACTTTCGGAGGTGGGCCTGTCGCGAGGCGAATTCGCGGCGGCGATGTCGCACCCCTTCGCTTCCGACGACCTGCTGTCCCAGGCGCTATCCTCGGTGGGCATAGACCCCGACGAGTTCGGTGTCCGCAACATCGAATGGCTACAGGGCTTGCAGCGCAGCTGCATGAGGTGTGGCGTGCGCGGTCGCTGCAAAAGGATCATGGCGCGCGACGAGTTCACCCGAAGGCATCAGGATTTCTGCCCGAACAGCGAAGATTTCGAGCAGATACTCGCGCGGCAAGCCTGCGGACCGGTGCGGCATGAGACCGAGTGGCGCGATCCGGAGGCGCCGTTCCAGCCGAGCGCTGCCACGGCGGTCTGAAACCGCGAGCTGCCGAACGCTGCTCTGAACGCGGCTAGAGTTCGCTTTCCAGGATCGGCCGCAGTCCGACGGTGTCTTCGCCGCGGTTATAGGCAAGGGCGAGGCGGAAGCTATGGGCGATGCGCAGGGCGCGGCCCATGAACAGGTCCGCGGCATCCTGCGGGCAGACTTGCCTGACTGTGGCGCTGAACAAGCCCAGCCAGCGGCGGAAGTGCTGCTCGCCCAACCCGGGGATCGACAAATGCGGCGGCAGCGGCCGGCCGGCGTAGCGCGAAGTCCTGAGCAGCGCCCCCGACCAGAAGTCGCACAGCTTCGCGAGGTGGGCAGGCCACTGGTCCTGCGCGATGGCGCCGTTGAAGATCGGGCCCAACAGGTCGTCGCGCCTGATGTCGGCGTAGAAGGCGTGGACGACCCTCCGGATCATCTCCTCGTCGAGGGTCTCGGGGACGGGAACGCCGCCGACCAGCGGCACTGTTCCGCTCAGGGAATCTCGCTGCAACATAAGGCTCCTGCGGTGAGGTGGTCTCAGGCTGCGAGGGACTCGCTGCCCGCGACCCTGCCGTAGCGCGCCATGAAGGCGGCGTTGGGGCAGAAGTCGGGGTGAGTGCCGCCTGCCGCGGTGTCGAGCCACTGCCGGCAGGCCTCGCCGTGAGGGCATACGATACAGCGCGTCACGGCGCGTCGCATGTCCTGCTCCAGCGCGAAGGGGCTGGCCCCTTCGAAGCCGACCCCGGCGTGCTCGCTCATTCGCTGGAAGAGCCCCAACTGTGTATCGATCCGTCGCAACAAGCCCATCACATCATCTCCTTTTGGAGACAGATCGCACGAAACGGCGCACGCCAACTTGACGAAGCGCAAACTCGCTGAAGTTCGAAGGAAAGGCCGGCCGACGCTTCGACCGGCCGCTCATCTGTCGCCCAGACGGTAGACGTCGATGGCAGTGCCGCCGAGAATGGCTGCGCGCTCGTCCCCGGTGCAGTCACGCAGCAAGTCGTCCGCCACTTCACGCCAGTCGTGGTAGCTTGCGGCAAGGGTGCAGACCGGCCAGTCGCTGCCCCATATGACCCGATGCGGGCCGAAGACGCCGAGGACGTGCTCGACATATGGCCGCAACCTCGCCGCCTCCCATCCGGCGCCGGCCTCGGTGACCAGCCCGGAAAGCTTGCAGAAGGTGTTGCCCGCACCAGCGAGCGCCTGCATCGCGGCCGCCCAGTCGCGGATGTTGCCGGCCGCGATCTCCGGCTTGGCGCAGTGGTCGATCACGACGCGCATCCCGGGAAAGCGGGCGATCAGCTTCGCCAGGTTCTCGAGGTGGCGCGGCAGGACCAGCGCGTCCATGACGAGATCATGGGCTGCAAGTGCGGCAAAGGCGGGTTCGAGTTGCGGCCGCAACATCCAGCCGGCGTCCGCGATGTCCTGGATCATCGGGCGCAGGCCGCGGAGCTTGCGATGGCTTGCGAGTCGCGAGATGCGATCGGCGGCGTCCGGCGCTTCGAAATCGACCCAGCCAACCACGCCCTCGATGAAATCGTGCTCGTCGGCAAGGGCCAGCATGAAGCCGGTTTCGGCTTCGGTGGGCGCTGCCTGCACCAGCACCGTGCCGTCGATGCCTTCCGCCGCCAGGAGCGGCAGCAGGTCGGCGGGCATGAAGTCACGATAGATGGGCGCTAGCTCGGGTGTGAGCCAACCGTAGTCCCCGCGTTCCAGGCGCCAGAAATGCTGGTGCGCGTCGATGCGCCGGGCACGGGATTGCGTGGGGGCCGGAAGGCCGGGCATCAGTCCGGTTCCTATACCGATTCCGGCGTCGGGGCGTCGGGGCGCAGCAGCCCGGCTGTCTTGAGATCGCTCCAGAGGCCCGCGGGGATCTTGCGCGAGAAGAGCGCCACGTTAGCCGTTACCTCGGCGGCATCGGCGGCGCCGGGGATGACGCTGCGCACCGCGGGATGGCCCATGACGAACTGAAGCGCGGCCTCGACAAGGCGCACGCCATGGTCGGCGCAGGCATGCTCGATGCGGCGGACACGGTCGAGGATCGCGGGCGGGGCGGGGGCGTAGTTGTAGCGCGCGCCCTCGACCGCCCCTGTCGCCAGGATGCCGGAATTGTAGGGGCCGCCCAGCACGATGCCGACGTCGCGCGTCACGCAGAGCGGCAGGAAACTCTCCAGCGCGTCCTGCTCCAGCAGAGTGTAGCGGCCCGCGAGCAGGAAGCAGTCGAAATCGCCAAGTCCGAGCAGCTTCTCGCAGACCTGCCATTCGTTGACGCCGGCCCCGATGGCCTTGACCCGGCCGGCGGCGCGCAGTTCCTCCAGCGCACGGAAACCGCCACGATCGAACAGTTCGCGCACGCGCGCGTCGCTTGCCTCGCGGCTGCCATGCGTGAAGACGTCGACGTCGTGCACCAGCAGGATATCGACCGCCTCGACGCCGAGCCGCCGCAGGCTCGCCTCGTGGCTGCGCATGACGCCGTCGTAGCTGTAGTCGAAGACGATGCGCCTGGGCGGGACCTCGACGAAGGCAGTCGGCGTCACGTCGGCAGGCGCGCAGTCCTCCAGCAGCCGCCCGACCTTGGTCGAAAGCACCGCGCCGCCGTGGCCGAAACGGCGGAATGCTTCACCGAAACGCTGCTCCGAGATGCCGAGACCATACATCGGCGCCGTGTCGAAGTAGCGGATGCCCGCGTCGTAGGCTGCCTGCAGGGCCGCCTGGGCGTCCTCTTCGGATACGGCCCGGTAGAGGTTGCCGAGCGGCGCCCCACCGAAACCCATGCGGGTGAGGGAAAGCGGAAGCGTCTTGCGCAGTAATACGGGGTCGGAAGCTTTCATCGAGGTATCCTAAGCCGCCCAAGACCGCTCTGGAAAGCGAATCGGAGTCCGGACGGCGCGGTGCGGCAGCCCGGCACAATGCAAGCGGGGCAGTTGGCAACTTTTCGGCTGCCGAAAGAACAGCGCGGATGACTTGTTGCGCAAGTGAGACACCCGGAAACACAATTCATCTTGTTGTTTCGAATCAACTTTTCCCGCGTGACAAACGTTGCCCTGCACCTTAAAAGCCAAGTGATCCGCAGGGGTGGGGTTTTCAATATGAATTGGTTTGCATTTTTCAGGCGCAGCGTCGCTGCCGGTGCCATAATGGCCGGCCTGATGGCGCCGCTCAGCGCGCACGCGATCACGCTGCGCGAGGCGGTGACCGAGGCGCTCACCACCAATCCCGAAATACTGCAGGCGGCCGAGAACAGGGAAGCCGTCGAGTTCGAACTGCGCCAGGCGCGCGGGCTCTATCTACCGACGCTCGACCTCGAGAGCTCGATCGGCATACGCCGGCTGGACAGCCCGGGGCGGCGTTCGCTTGGCACGGCCGGCAACGATCTCTACCCGAGGGATGTCGGCATTTCGCTGAAGCAGACGCTTTTCGACGGCGGCGCCCGGCGCTCGGAGGTCGAGCGCCAGGCTGCGCGCGTGGACGGCGCGTCCTTCCGCGTGCTCGAGCGGTCGGAGGCGATCGCGCTTGCGGTGACGCAGGAGTACCTCGAGATACTGCTGCAGGCCGAAATCATTGCGGCGGCGCGCGAGAATGCAGCGTTCCACCAGCAAATCCTCGGCGATATCGGCCAGAGCGTGGCCGGTGGCGCCCTGACGGAAGCCGACCGCATCCAGGGCCAGGAGCGCTTGCTGTCGGCCAATGCTCGGCTGAAGGAGGCCACCGAGGAGTTGGAGGCGGCCAAGATCCGCTTCAACCGGCTCGTCGGCGTCCCCCTCGGCACCCCGAAATATCCGGGATCGGTGGCCAAGGCGCTGCCGCGCAGCGTCGACGCCGCCATTGCGCTGGCGCGCCAGGCAAATCCGCGCATCGCGGCGGCCGGCGCCGATGTCGACGCGGCCGATTCGCTCGTCCGCGGCGCGAACGCGGCATTCATGCCGACCGTCGCGCTCGAAGGGCGCGCGCGAGTGGGCGACGACATTGACGGGGCGACCGGCTACACCAGCGATCTCGAAGCCAAGGTGGTTGCCCGCTGGAATCTCTACCGCGGCGGGCGCGACATCGCGGCCAAGCAGGAGAGGATCCGGCGTGCCGGCGAGCAGAGGCACGTGCTGTCGCAGATCCATCGTGAAGTCGAGGAAGCGATCCGCTCCGCTTGGGACCAGCGCGCAAAGCGCGCCGAGCTTGCGGCGATGCTGCGCGATCAGGCGAACACGAATTCGCGGCTGGTCTCATCCTATCGCGAGCAGTTCCGGGTGGGCGAACGTTCGCTCCTGGATGTGCTGGGGGCGCAGAACACGCGGTTCAACGCGGCCGTCCTGGCCCAGACCGCTGCCTATGCGTCGCTGTTTGCGGAGTACAAGCTGGTCGCAGCCACCGGCAATCTGGCGAAGACGCTGAGTGTCGCAACGAAGGAGCAGGGCGAGGCCTACGCGCGTGAGGAATTCCGGGTTCCGACGGTTGTCGACCCGGACTATCAGCGCATCTCGTCGCGCCAGACCGCGGACTCTCCGCTCGACCTGCTTGCACCGGTCAGGCAGAAGTGACCGGGTGCCGGTACGGCCATTTCCGTGCTTGGTATTGACCGTGCCATAGAGGCGCTCCCCTCCGCCGCAACCGATTTCAAGTCGGCGTTCCGAACTGTCGCCGCCTTCCTGGGGCGACCGAGTTCGGAGACGGTGCTCTTTTCGGGGGTGCCGGATACCGACCTCGATCCGCCCGATTTCGACGCGGTGGAGCGGCTCTCGCGCCGGATAGGGCTGTCGGTCGTCCTGCGGACACGCGGCGACCTGCGTGCGGGCAACGTGGACTATCCGGCGCTTGCGGTTTTTGCCGACGGCCTGACGCTGGCGCTGCTGGAAGAGAAGCCCGAGGGCATCGTCTGCGGTTTCGCCGAAGCGGGAGAGCGGCTGCCGACGATCACCCCCGCCGAGCTTCTCCAGAAGAATCCCCAGAGCATTCTCTGCTTCTCGGTCGTGTACGGCAATTCCTCGGAGGAGGCCACGGTCGGGCAGGCGGCGGAGATCGAGCAGCCGCACTGGCTGACGAGCACACTCGCGCCGTTCTGGCGGACATATCTGCGTGTGGCGCTGGCGGCGCTGTTCATCAACATGATCGCGCTCGTTTCGCCGCTGTTCGTGATGAACGTCTACGACCGGGTCCTGCCCAACGAGGCGACCGCCACGCTGTGGGTGCTGGCGATCGGCGTCAGCCTCGCGCTGCTGTTCGATCTTCTGCTGAAGACCGCGCGCGCGGCGCTGATCGACTATGCCGGACGAAAGGCGGACCTGCGGCTTTCCTCGCTGCTTTTCGACAAGATACTGAACTCGACGCTCGCCTCGCGCCCGATGTCGACAGGGGAGTATGCGAGCCGCGTCACCCAGTACGAATTCGTCCGCGAGTTCTTCACCTCGAACACGATCAGCGTGCTGATCGATACGGTCTTTGTCTTCCTCTTCCTTCTGGTGATCTACCTCATCGCCGGATGGATCGTCATAATTCCGGCGCTGGCGTTCGCGGGCGCCGTCCTGGTTGGCGTGATCGCCCAGCACCGGATCGGCAAACGCGTCGCAGCGGCGGCAAACGAAGCGGCGCAGCGCCAGTCGCTGCTGGTTGAAACCATATCGACGATCGAAACGGTGAAAAGCCTGCGTGCAGAGGCCAACCTGCTGCGGCGCTGGCAGGAGCTGAGCAAGCACGCCGCCAATACCAGCGAGCAGATCAAGGCGATCGCGTCCAGCACAAGTAACATCACCCAGTTCGTGCAGCAGCTGGTGACGGTTGTGATCGTGCTCGCCGGCGCCTATGCCTTCGCGGCCGGCGATATCTCGATGGGCGCGATCATCGCATCCGTGATGCTGTCGGGCCGCGCCGTAGCACCGCTGGGCCAGATCGCAATGACGCTTTCGCGCCTGCGCCAGGCGATGATGTCGCTGCGCATCCTGAACAAGATCATGGAGCAGGAGGAAGACCGCCCGTCGACCGTGGGCTTCGTCAACCGCGTCGTCACCTCCGCAAACATTTCCTTCCAGAATGTCTGTTTCACCTACCCGGGCTCAGATCAGCAGGTGCTCAACGGGCTCACCTTCGCGGTCCGCCAGGGCGAGCGGATCGGCATCATCGGCCGCATCGGATCGGGAAAGACCACGATCGGACGTCTCATGGGCGGCCTCTATCCGCCAGGCTCCGGGCGCATTCTGCTCGACGGGATCGATATCCGCCAATACCACCCGGCTGAGGTGCGGTCGGCGGTGGCGGTTGCCGGACAGTCGGCCGATCTGTTCTCAGGCACGGTGAAGGAAAACCTGCTGTTCGCGCGGCCCAATGCGACGGACGAGGAACTGCTTGCAGTCGCCCGCATGACCGGCATCGACAATTTCGTCGCCAGCCATCCGCGCGGCTTCGACATGCCGGTCGGCGAGCGCGGCAGCCAGTTGTCCGGTGGGCAGAAGCAGGCGATGACCATTGCGCGCCTGCTGCTCGCAAAGCCCAAGATCGTCTTTCTCGACGAACCCTCGGGAGCGATGGACCTGGCCAGCGAGCGGCTGCTCATCGAGAACCTCAAGAAGAGCTTCGAGAGCAATGTGACGGTCATAATCTCCACACACCGCTACAGCATGCTGGAACTGATCGATCGCCTCATCGTGGTCGATCAGGGCCGCGTGGTCGCCGACGGACCGAAGAAGCAGGTCATCGAGGCACTGCAGCGGAACGCATTGGGGAGCGTCTCTTGAGTACCGCGACAATCGACAAGCCGCCCCTGGCTGCGAGGCTGGTTCTCGGCCTCGTGGCCCTGTTCATCGCCACGTTCGTCGGCTGGGCGGCGATCGCCAAGGTTGAGGAGATCGCGCGCGGCGACGGAAAGGTCATTCCGGTTTCCAAGACCCAGATCATACAGAGCAGCGAAGCAGGGGTCGTGCAGGAGATCGCGGTCAAGCTTGGCCAGGTGGTGAAGCAGGGGCAGCTGCTCATCAGGCTGGACGATACCACGACCGGGTCCTCGCTGGGCGAGTCGCAGGCGCGTTCGCGCGCCCTCAAGGCGAAGGTCGCGCGGCTGCAGGTGGAGATCCAGGGGGATCTGTCTGCCGGTTTCGCGTGTCCGGAGGAATTGCAGGCGGTTTCACCCGAGATTTGCGCAAACGAGAACGAGCTGTTCCAGGCCCGCCGCGAAAACGTGCGCAACAAGCTGTCAGTCCTCGTCGCGCGCGAGCGGCAGCGCAAACAGGAACTCGCGGAAGCGCGCATCAACGTCGCGCAGCTGGAGAAGGTGATCGAGGCGATGACCCGCCAGCGCGACGCGATCGAACCGCTGGTCAAGCGGCGGCTGCACGCGGAGACCGACCTGCTGCGGATGGAAACCGATCTCGCCCAGCAGAGCGGCCAGCTCGCCGTCGTCACCGAGAGCGTCAAGCGGCTGGAAGCCGCGGTGGAGGAAGCCAGCCTGCAGATCGAGGAACTGTCGCTTCAGTTCCAGCAGGAAGCCCGCAACGAGATGTCCCAGGCACTCGCCGATCTCGGCGTCCTCGGCGAAACCATTCGCGGCGCGTCGGACCGGGTTCGCCGCACCGACATCCGTTCACCGGTGGACGGCATCATCAACACGCTCGACGTCAACACGATCGGCGCCTACGTGCAGCCCGGCGCGGTGGTTGGCGGGGTCGTCCCGACCTCGGATACGCTGCTGGTAGAGGCGCGGATATCGCCGCGCGACGTCGCCTTCGTGCAGCGGGACCAGCCCGCCCTCATCAAGATCACCGCCTACGACTTCTCGATCTATGGCGGCCTCAAGGGCCATGTCACCAACATCTCGGCGGACAGCCTGGTCGACCAGGAGAGCGGGGAAACCTACTACCAGGTGCACGTCCTGACCGACGAATCGGCCCTGGAGAGGAACGGAACGCAACACAGCATCATGCCGGGCATGGTGGCCTCGGTCGAGATCATGACCGGGCAGAAGACCGTCCTCGACTACCTGCTGAAGCCGATCAACAAGGCCCGCAGCGAAGCACTGACGGAACGATAGGCATGACGGGGCGGCGTTCCGAACCGGAAGCCGACGTCGCCTCACGCTCGCGCAGGGACGGCGTCGTGCCGGCGGCGACCGATGATGACGCCACGCCTCTTTTTCGGGCGGTCGCGGCACGCGGCGCGCGGCGCGGCATCAGGCTCGAAACGATCTTCTGGAAGACGGTCTCCGCCATGGCCGCCGCCAGGGGCCGGACCCTTGGACAGGAAGTCGGGGAGGCGCTCGCATCCGTGCCGGAGGAAGGAAACCTCGCCTCCACGCTGCGCGTCCAGGCGGCGCGGTGGCTGGTCGGCCGCGTGTCCGAGCTGGAGCGGATCACGACCGCGGAGAACGTTTTCGCCATCGTCCACGCCAGCCCGACACCGGCCTTCGTGCTGTCGACGGACAAGAAGATCGTTCAATACAACCAGGCATTCCTCAACTTCATCCGCGCCAGCCTGCCGACCAGCGAATTGAGGGATCTGGCGCGCGCAACCCGGCTTTCGCTCGACACGCAGCTCGAGCAGGTCATCGAACTCCTGGAGAACAACCCGAAAACGCCGGTGGCGACGGGCTTCGCACTCGGCATCGCCGACAGGCGCGTGCGCGGACAGCTGCGGCTGGTGCTGGCGCCGGTCGCCGCAAGAACCCTGGTGATTGCGTATATCACCCAGTTGTGACGGCCCCGTCCTCAGTGGGTCAGAACGGGCCGCGCATTCCGGACGACGCGGTTGAAGGCGGTGTGCCCCATGGCGGCATGTCCATACCTTCGCCGGGGGCGATCGTGTCCAGGCCCGCGGCCGAGGCCGTGAGCAGGCCCTTGCCGCCGCGCCGACCATAAATAAAGCCGCGCCCGTCGCTGACCGAGTAGAGCGGCATGTAATCGGGCAGATCTACATCCCTCAGGACCGCCGAGTTGAGGTTGTCCAGGATGTAGGATCCGGCACTGGTGCGAATGGCGAGCACGGCGTGATAGACGCCGCGGCGTTCGTCGCGCAGGACGACCAGCGACATGCTGTTGGCGGGGACACCGGCCTTGGCGAGCACGGCCATCTTGAGGATGGCGTAGTCCTCGCAGTCGCCGATGCCGCTGCTGAGGGTCTGGCTGGGCATTGCCCAATAGTCGACGACGCGATGGATATCGCTGTCGCGGCGGTAGGCGACCAGCCCGTTCACCGAGCGGTTGACCGCGCCAATCAGCTCCAGAAACCCGCGTCGCTTGCCGCCGGCGATGACCGTTTCGAGCGTGGCGCGCGCATTCTCGCAGGTGGCCGTGCGGCAATCGCGGAAAAGGCCGGCCGCCATGTCCTGATAGACGGGCTCGAGCCGGGCCAGTGCAGGCAGCCGCCCGAACGGGATGGCGACGGAGGCGAGGAGCTCGTTCCGCGCCTTGGCGGATTTCTCCACCGGCGGCTGCCTGTTGCCGGCGATGGACCCGGTCGTGGCAGGCACGTCCCGCACCGCGGCCGGCGAGGTTTCGCCCGGGGCGTCGACCTTGCGTTCGATGAGTGCGAACTGGTTGGCGAGCGCCGCGCGCAGGGCAGCGAGATCGAAGGTCAACGCGGGAAGTGCCTTGCGGGCGCTCGCCACCTGGCGAATGGCGGTGAAAAGCGGGTCGCCGACAGACGCGATCGGCGCCACCGGTACGGGCGCGGCCATGGCTGAGGGCGACAGGACCGCCAGCAACAGCACAAGCGCCGCACTTATTCTCTTTTCCCTGAGCGATTTCACATCCATCTCCCCGTATTGGGAAGACAGATACAGAATACATTTGAACTTCTAGAAAATAGACTTGGATACTACTTGCGAAATATTTTCAGTAGAAAGCTGAGAAAATTTTAGACAAATAGCTGGGTTTTAGAGGGGTGCCCGGCGTTTGCAGCCTTGCAGCGGTTGGGCTAAACCTCTGATGGGTTCGGACAGGGATACTCCGTCGATCATGAACGTGCTCTGGCGTCTTCTCACGCCGATGTTCCCGCGGCTGCGCGCGGGCGAACGAAACGCACCGGCGGCCTGTCCCCGCGGTGGCCGGCGCGGCCATCGCCCGACGAGGGGCATGGTCATGGCGGCTGCCGGCCTCGCGCTCGCCGGGTGCCAGGCAACCAGCACGGAGGACATCCTGACCGTCGCGCCGCAGCTTCCGGTGCCGGCGCAGGAGACGATCGGCGCCGGCCCGGTGATGGTGGCCATGCTTCTGCCGCGCAGCGCCGCGGAGCCGGCGGCCGGCCGCGCGCGCGACTTTGTCGATGGCGCGCGCCTGGCGGTTGGCGACCTCGGGGAAGGGCAGATTCGCGTGACCGTCTACGATACCGCGGGCAACGCCGCGAACGCCGGCGCGATGGCCGAACAGGCGATTGCCGGCGGTGCCCGGCTGATCATGATTGCGCCCGACGCCGAGAGCGGCTCACGCATCGCTGCGATCAAGGGCGCGCGCCCGCCGGTGATCGCGCTGTCGGGGGAGGGCGCTTCCGCCAACCTGTTCGCCTTCACGAGCGATTCAATCGACAGCGCCATCGACGGGGCCCGAGCGGCAATCGCGATGAAACAGTCGCGGGTCCTGGCCGTGGTGCCGGACGGCTTCGCGGCGGCCGATCGCGAACGGTTCGCCCGCGGCGTCGCACGCAATGGCGGCAAGCTGGTCGGCACCGTCGCCTATCCTCCGGTCGACGCGCAGATCGGGCCTGCGCTCAAGGCCGAGCAGGCGCGCTTCCAGCAGGCGAACGCGGTGGCGATCTTCGGCACCGGCCGGGCGCCCGCAGCCGTTGCGCAGGCGATCGTGGCCCAAGGCCTTGGAGGTTCGATCGCAACGCTGATAGGCAATTCGGGCTGGCCGCGCGAGCTGTACGCGGTGCCGGTACTGGACGGCGTGCTGCTCGCCCTGCCCGACCCGGAGGGCCCGAAGGCCATTGCCGCCCGTTATCAGGCGGCAGCGGGGCGGCCGCTTTCGACCGATGCCGCGCTGGCATACGACGCGGTCGCCATCGCCGCCGGTCTGGTCAGGCACCGCGGCGCGACCGGCCTGACGGCCGGCGCGCTGACCGCAAGTTCCGGGTTCCGGGGCGTGACCGGCCTGTTCCGCTTCGCCAAGGACGGCGCAGTGGAGCACAGGTACGGAATCTATCGAATCGAGAACGGCAAGCCAGTGCTGCTGGGAAATCCGGGCGGCTTCTGAGGGCGCGGCGCCGGCTAGTGCGACATGCCGCTCCTGCCTTCGGCCGCCCGCGTGAGGGAGAGGCCGCCTCGCGAACTGCCGCTTGTCAGCTGGCGCTCGGCGGTGCGGAACATGTCGCCGAAGGCGAAATCCTGTTCGAAGATGACGCCGCCGGTGCTGATCTGCAGCTCCGCCTGCCCTGAAGCAGGGGTGAATGCCACCCTGGCGATTTCGGCGCGGATGCGCTCGCCCACCTCGCGCGTGTTCTCTTCCGACGCCCCCGGCAGGAACACCCCGAACTCGCCCGGACCGAGACGGCCGACTGTGTCGCTCTCGCGCACCGAACGGCGGATGGAGGCTGCAACGAGCCGCAGGGCCTCGTTTCCGCTGTCGAAGCCATGCTGCACGTTGATGTCGAGGAGATTGTCGAGCCGCACGACCAGGAACCCGCCGCGTGCGGGCTCCTCGACGTCGCGGGCATTCACCCGACGCTCGACCACGTTAGCCAGCGCCTTGCCGGTCATCAGGCCGGTGGTCTGGTCGTAGGTGGCGAGCCGGTTGAGCGCCTGCCGCTGCCGCCGCGATTCGCGCAGCCTGACACCGATGTACACGAGAAGCGGCGTCGTGATGAGTAGCGGCAGAACGCCCGCCAAGAGCATGCTCCGGCCGAGGGCGGTCAGCGTCTCGTTGAAAAGCAGCAGGTAGGCGAAGAGCAGCGAGACGCCGATGGCGGCGGCTGTGCCCGCCAGCGTGAGCCGGGCGATGTCGCGCCAGTTGCGTGAGATCTTTTCCGAGTCCTGGCCGGCCATGTGCCACCTCCATCCGAGATGGCCCGTCATATCGCCCCGCCGGTGGAGCCTTTGTTGCCGAAATCGTCGGTATTTGAACGGTTCTGGGGAGGCTGTGGAAAACGATGAGCCGTTTGAGGAGCGGCATAGCGGGCGGCGGCGTGCCACTGACTCTGATGTCGCTACAAAAGAAGGCCCCGCGCGCCGAAGCGCGCGGGTCTATCCAAGGTCCGTCCTACCCTCAGGGCGTCGTGACGTTGGTCTCGTTGGTGCCGTCGTAGAGGATGCTGACGGAGGTATGGATGCCCGTCAGCGTCGCCACGACGACCCCCGCGGTAGCCGGATTGCTGTCTTCATCGACCACGAGGTTGGTGTTGCCACCGGTCTGCTCGAGCGAAACGACTGCCTGGGCGGCCGCTCCGTTGGCAGGAGCACTTCCGAGCGCCACCGCCAGCAGGTCGGAGAGGTCGATCCGGTCGTCGCCATGCGTGTAGTCGAGGATGACGTCGGTCAGACCGACTTCGGTCAAGGCCGACGGGTCGATGACGAAGGTATCGTTGCCTGCGCCGCCGTGGAGCGTGTTGAGGCCGGACCCGCCGATCAGGATGTCGTCGCCATCGCCTCCGATCAGCGTGTCGTTGCCGTGTCCACCGATCAGGATATCGTCCCCGGCGGTTCCGTTGATGGTGCTACCGGTCCCAGCCTGGAGTGTAACGGTCGCGGTGCTCTGCACGCCGTGATTGTCTTCTATCGTATAGGTGAAGCTGGACGCTCCCGGTTGTATCGTGACCGTTCCCGTTGAGGCGTCGTACGTCACTCCCTGACCGTTGACGGAGACAAGCTGGATAGTGTCGAGTCCATCGACGTCGAAGTCGTTGGCCAGCAGATGCGCGGCGGAAATCGTCACCGGATCGCCTTCGAGCCACTGGAAGTTGTCGATGCTGACCTGGAGTTCGTAGTTTCCGGTTGTGGTACCGCCATTGCCGCCATAGCGCCCGACCTCAATATAGAACGTGCCGTCTGTCGTAGCGGTGTAGGTCAAGTAGGAGTCGCGATTGCCGTTAGCATCGGTTGATCCGCCGCCGCCAAGCGACGGGCTCGAGTCGTCATTCTGGGCAAGGATGGCCCCGCCACTGTCGCGCAGCCAGATGTAGCTATCGAGATTCCCTGAAGTATTGTCGATATCGAGGATGATCGTCTCGCCAGCCTTCAGCGTGATGGAGAAATAATCGGTCGAACCGTCCGTAATCGACCCCCTGACGGTGATAGATGGATCGGTCTGGTCGGTTAGGTTCGCATTCGTTGCGATCTTCAACAACGCGCGATCGATGACATTGGCCTGATTGCGATTGTTATTGTTCTCCACCTCATTGAAGATCGGCGTCGATGCTGCCGTTCCCGGAGGTGTGCCCGTCCAGCTATTGACGATGATCGTCTCGCCGACAGCGGTGGGGGCATCGTTCGTTCCGTGGAGATCGATGCTGACGTCCTGCGATGTGACGCCGCCATTCCCGTCGTCGATATTGACCGTGTAGGTCTGCGTGACGGTCTGGCCCGCCGACAGGTGCTGGATGTCCGCATCGTCGACAATGAAGGTCCACGTCACGGTTCCAGAGCCGTCTCCCGTCGCAGGATCGGTAAGGACCGGAACGAAGTTGCCGTAATACCCGCCGGCCCCCGGCGTGTAAGAGATGGTGTGGCTGTCGCCCAGATCGGGGTCGGTGAAGGTGATCGTACCGGTCGTCATCTCCGTCCCCGGCGTGAACAGGGCGGTAACCGAGACATCGTCGAGCACCCACCAGCCATCAGTATCCTGCATGGTGATGCTGAAGTCGGTGCTGCCGCCGGTCGCCACCACCTCGAAGCTGTAATGGCTGAAGTTGCCGTAGGCGCCGGAGGCAGGGATGTTGCCCTGAGTGAACACCACCTGTCCGCCCCAATTGACGGTCAGGCTCTCGACCTCGCCGTAAGAATCAAAAGGATTGGAGGCCCAGAACTGGATTCTGTAAGTGACGCCGGTCACGGTCTGGAGGGTCTGCGACAGTGTGCCGGTCGCCAAGCCCAGGCTCGTCGAGGATCCCGTTCCGACTGAAGCCGATCCAGAATGAGGTACGCCGAGCAGAACGAACCCCGAGTTCGTCCAGCCATTGAGCCCGTTCTCGAAACTCCCGTTTGAAACGAGTTCGCCGAGCGGCACCGTGTAAGACCAGTCCTCCGTGATGCTGCCATTGCTCGAAGACGTGATCACAGGCGCGTCGTTGGCGCCGGTGACGGTAACTGTGACGTCGACGGTGTCGAAGCCGCCGTGCTCGTCGGTGACGGTAACGGTGAAGGTCTCGGTCACCGTCTGGCCCTGCGCCAGCGCCTTGTAGCCCGCGGCGGTCGTATCGACGACGTAGCTCCACTGGCCCGTCGCGGCATTGATGGCGAAGC
>JAEYRU010000008.1 GCA_023435335.1 Pseudomonadota bacterium | reverse complement strand
GGAGATGGTGACGAGGGGATGTGCCATGTTGTGATGCACCCGTGCGAAAGATTGGAAGCCGGCGGTTCCTCTCGCCGACCTCCGTTCCCCCGTTCCGGAGGTTATGGCAGCATGCGCTCTTCCTTGGGCGGCAGGTAACTCGCGTCGAAGACGTCGGACGGGCCGACATTGCCCTTCAACCCCATCGAGATCTTCAGATACTCGATAGACTTGGCGAGCTTCTCCTCGTCGATGCCGCCGAAGCCGTTTTCCTTGACGTAAGGCGTGGCGATGTTGAGGTCATTGGCCATCTGCAGGCGCTCCACCTCAATGTCCTTGTTCAGCACCTCATTGCGCTTGAGCACCGCCTCCGCACCCGCGACCGGATCGGCAACGGCGTCCGCGAAGCCCTTGGCCAGAGCCTTCAGGAAGCCCTTTACCGCATCCGGATTTGCTGCCGCGAAGTCGGTGTTGACGAGGATCGAGTTGCCGTAGAGGTCGAGCCCGTTCTCCGCCATCAGGATCATGGAGATGTCGTCGGCCGGCACGCCCTGCGCCTTGAGGTTCAGCACGGACGAGAAGGCGAAACCGAAGATGCCGTCGACCTGGCCCTGCGCCAGCATCGGCTCGCGCACCGGGAAGCCCACGCTCTCGATCGTGACCTTGGATTCGTCGATGCCGGCAGCCGGGACGAACGCCTTCCACTGGGCGAACGCGCCGTCCGGCGGCGGCGCGCCGAGCTTCTTGCCTTCGACCGACTTCGGATCCTCGGTTACGCCGAGCGACTTGCGACCGATGATCGAGAAGGGCGGCCGCTCGTAGACGACCATCACCGCCCGCACCTTCTGGCTCGGGTCCTCGTCGAGGAACTTGATCAGCGAGTTGATGTCGCCGAAGCCCATCTGGTAGGTGCCGGTGGCGACCCTGGGGATTGCCTCGACCGAGCCATTGCCGGTGTCGATGGTGACGTTCAGCCCTTCCGCCTCGAAGTAGCCCTTGTCCATCGCGAGGAAGAAGCCGGCGGCCGGGCCCTCGAACTTCCAGTCCAGCGTGAACTTGATGTCGGTGGCGGCCGATGCAGTGGCCGGCAGGCCAACCATGCCGCCTGCGACCAGCCCTGCCGCGACGACGGAGAAAACTCTGCGGGAAATCATGAGCAAACACCCCTTGTTGCGTGGTGCTTCATCAAACCGGCCTGAAAAGGCCTTGGCAAGCGCAATCTGCCGATTTGTTCAGCAAAGATTTCAACCGCTTAATCAGCAGGCAGGAAGCGGCGCGTTTGCCTACGCGGCATGCCTTCCCGGGCCTGCGCTGCCTATCCGGCGGTCATCGCCATCTGGGGAATTCCCGGAGGCCGAACTCGCATTTCGAGATGCAGCGAAGCCACGGACGCGATGGACCGGCGACCGTCAAGCGGCTATCTTCGCGGCCAGCATCCACGCGGGCATTGCGGGCACTCCGGAGGGTACATCGGTGACACACATTCGAGTCTGGGCGGCTGTCGCAGCCATGATCGCCATCGCGGGTTTTTCGGCTCCGGCCGAAGCGGCGAAACTATGCCAGCCGCGGCATACCGCCGGTCCGACACACGGCGCGATCCGCGCCTCGGTGGAGGCGCGCGCGATCGTGCTGTGGTCCGTCGAGGTAGGAGCCCACTATTCCGCCCGCTACTCCAACTGGGAGAATGCCAGCCGCCGCGGCGTCTCCTGCCGCCGGTTCACCTCCGCCATCGGGGTAAACCTCTGGGAATGCCGGGCGACCGCAACCCCCTGCCGGTTGCGATGAGCGGGTTCGGCCCGGCCGAAGCCCTTGGCTCGCCGACCGGGGCGACGCTGAACCTCTATTCGCGCTTGGCCCAGGGCGAGGCCAGGGCGGTCGTGCAGATCAACCACGGCCTCGCCGAGCATGCCGCGCGCTACGGCCGCTTCGCGGAGTTCCTCGCTGGGCGAGGCTTTCACGTCTATGCGCATGACCATCGCGGCCACGGCGGCACAACGGCGCCGGATGCCCCGCTGCGCACCTTCGGAACCGGCGACGGAGCCGACATGGTCATCGCCGACGTCAAGGCAGTGCACGACGAGATCGCCCGCCGGCACCCGGGCGTTCCCGTGATCGTGTTCGGGCATTCGATGGGCGGGCTGATAGCTCTCAATTTCCTGTTGCGGCATCCCGACCGCGCCGCGGCGGCCGCGATCTGGAACGCGAACTTCTCCGCCGGCCTGCCCGGCCGCGCTGCCCAGGCCATCCTCGCCTGGGAAAGATTCAGGCTTGGCTCCGACGTCCCCTCGCGCGTCCTGCCGAAGCTCACCTTCCAGAGCTGGGCAAAGCAGGTTCCGGACAGGCGCACAGAATTCGACTGGCTGTCGCGCGACGCGGTGGAGGTGGACAAGTACATAGCCGACCCGCTCTGCGGCTGGGATGCGACCATAGGCATGTGGCAGGCCGCGTCCCGCTTCGTCTTCGCCGGAGCCGAAGACCGCAATTTCGATTCCCTGCGCAGGGACTTACCTGTCCATCTTGTTGGCGGGGAGAAGGACCCGGCCACCAATCGCGGCAGCGCCGTGGAAGACCTCGCGCGCCGCATGAAGAGGATGGGCTTTTCGAATCTCGTTTCAACAATTTACGGCGAGACCCGGCACGAAAGCCTGAACGAGTTGAATCGGGATGTCATCATGGACGACTTCGCGGCCTGGGCCGAGGGCGCCGTCCGCGCGGGCCAGGGAGCCGCCTAGTCCTCCATGCCGCATCGCCTTTCGCGCCGGCTGGTCTATTCTGTGCGGCCGAAACCATCGCGGAGACCGAGATGACCTGGTCCTTCAACATCGGCACTTTCGGCGGGACGCAGGTGCGCATCCATGTCACCTTCGCGTTGCTACTGTTGTGGATATGGTTCGCGCAGTACCAGGCGGGCGGTGCGGCCGCGGCCTGGGAAGGCGTGGTGTTCATTCTGGCCGTCTTCGCCTGCGTGGTGCTGCACGAGTTCGGCCACATAGTCGCCGCCCGCCGCTACGGCATCCGCACGCCCGACATCACCCTGCTGCCGATCGGCGGGCTGGCGCGGCTGGAGCGCATGCCGGACGAGCCTAGGCAAGAACTCGTGATCGCCATCGCCGGCCCGCTTGTGAACGTCGCCATCGCCGCGCTCATCTTCCTCGTGCTCGGCTATTCGGTCGGCCTCGAACAGATCGCCGAGATCGAGAACCCGCGTGCCGACTTCTTTGCGCGCCTTGCCGGCGTCAACGTCTTCCTGGTGGTCTTCAACCTCATCCCGGCATTTCCCATGGACGGAGGGCGCGTGCTGCGCGCGCTGCTCGCCACCCGCCTGCCCTGGGCGCGCGCCACGCAGATCGCTGCCTCGATCGGCCAAGGCCTCGCCTTCGTGTTCGGCTTCATCGGCCTCCTGTACAATCCGATCCTGATCTTCATCGGCATCTTCGTTTATCTGGCAGCGGCCGCGGAGGCCCAGAATGCCAGCATCCGCGAGGTGGCTTCCTCGGTGCTGGTGGGGGACGTGATGATAACGAACTTCGCCAGCCTGCAGCGCAGCGCCAATATTGACGAGGCGGTCGAACTGCTGCTCGCGACGACGCAGGCAGAGTTTCCCGTCGTCGACGCGGACGGCACCCTGGAGGGGCTTCTCACGCGGAACGATATCATCCGGGCGCTTCGAGAGGGCGGACCGGGCGCGCCGGTAGGCTCCGTGATGCGCACGGACATCCCCACCAGCCACCCGCGCAAGAGCCTGCAAGAGAGCCTGCGGCTGATGATGGAAGCGGGTGCGCCGGCCATTGCGGTGCTGGACAATGCGGGCAAGCTCGTCGGTATGATGACGCACGAGAATCTCGGCGAGATGCTCATGGTCCGCTCGGCGCAGCCGGAAGGCTATCGCTTCGGCCGCCTGCGGCGTAAACGCGCCGACCACTCCGCGTGACAGCCCCCTCGCCGATCTGCTAGGCAGCAGCCATTCTCGAAGGGGCAGCAAGAAGTCATGTCCGAACCGCCGCTGAAAGGCATCCGCGTCGTCGAACTGGCGCGCATCCTGGCCGGCCCCTGGGCCGGGCAGCTGCTGGCCGACCTCGGCGCGGACGTCATCAAGGTGGAGAACCCGGACGGCGGCGACGACACGCGCAAATGGGGCCCACCTTTCGTCACGGGCGAGGACGGCGAGAACCTTTCGGCCGCCTACTATCACTCCTGCAACCGCGGCAAGCGCTCGGTCGCGGTGGATTTTTCCACGCCGGAAGGGGCCGAGATCGTGCGCCGGCTCGTCGCGACCGCCGACGTGCTGATCGAGAATTTCAAGCTGGGTGGGCTCAGGAAATATGGGCTCGACTGGGAGAGCCTGAAGCGGATCAACCCGCGCCTCGTCTACTGCTCGATCACCGGCTTCGGGCAGGACGGACCGTATGCGGCGCGGCCGGGCTATGACTTCATCATCCAGGGCATGGCCGGGATGATGTCGATCACGGGCGAGCCGGGGCGCGAACCGCAGAAGGCCGGCGTCGCCATCTCCGACATCTTCACCGGGCTTTATTCCGTCATCGCCATCCAGGCCGCGCTGCGCCACGCGGAGAAGACCGGGGAGGGCCAGCACATCGACATGGCGCTGTTCGACACGCAGATCTCGGTGCTGGGCAACCAGAACCTGAACTATCTGGTCTCCGGCACCGCGCCCGTGCAGATGGGCAATGCGCACATGAACATAGCGCCCTACGAGGTGCTGCCAGTGAAAGACGGGCACATCATCCTGGCCGTCGGCAATGACGGGCAGTTCCGCGCCTTCTGCAACGTGGTCGGGCTTGCGGAACTCGCCGCCCATCCCGATTTCGCCACCAATCCGGCGCGCGTTTCCAACCGCGCCGGGCTGCGCGAAAAGATCATCGCGGCGCTCGCCGGCTGGGACCGCGAGCCGCTGCTGGCACGGCTCGAGGCGGCGAACGTGCCGGCCAGTCCGATCAACAACATCGCCGAGATGTTCGCCGACCCGCAGACTATTGCGAGGGGAATGCGCCTCGACCTTCCCGACGGACACGGCAACGCTCTGCCCTCGGTGCGCGCCCCGATGCTCATGAGCGCCACGCCGCTGCGCTACGAACGCCCCTCGCCCCGGCTGGGCGAGCACACGGCCGAAATCCTCGCCGAACTGGAGAAGAACAGGAAATGAGAACAGGCGGCCAGCTCATCGTAGACGCGCTCGAAGCGAACGGCGTCGACCGGCTCTACTGCGTGCCGGGAGAGAGCTACCTGGCGGTGCTCGACGCACTGCACGATTCCCGGATCGAGACGGTCGTGTGCCGCCAGGAGGGAGGCGCGGCGATGATGGCCGACTGCCACGGGCGCCTGACCGGCAGGCCGGGAATCTGCTTCGTCACCCGCGGCCCGGGCGCCACCAACGCGTCCGCCGGCGTGCACATCGCGCGGCAGGATTCGGTGCCGATGATCCTGTTCATCGGGCAGATCGCGCGCGGCATCAAGGAGCGCGAGGCGTTCCAGGAGGTCGACTACCACGCTTTCTACGGTTCGATCGCAAAATGGGTGGTGGAGATCGACGACGCGCGGCGCATTCCCGAACTGGTGACGCGGGCCTTCGCGGTCGCCACCTCGGGGCGGCCGGGGCCGGTCGTCGTCTCGCTGCCGGAGGACATGCTGACCGACGAGGTGGAGGCGCTGGCGCCGCTGCCGTATACGCCGGTGGAGACGCGTCCGGGCGAACCGGAAATGGAGGCGCTGCAGGCGCTGCTGGAGAAGGCCGAGCGCCCCTTCGTCATTCTCGGCGGCACCCGCTGGACCGAACAGGCGGTGAAGCACATGTGCGCCGCGCTCGAGAAATGGGCGCTTCCGGCCGGCTGTTCCTTCCGCCGGCAGGCGCTGTGCGACCAGCTGCACTCCAGCTATGCCGGCGATGTCGGCATCGGCATCAATCCGAAGCTCGGCGACTACATCAAGGGCGCGGATCTGGTCCTGCTCGTGGGCTGCCGCTTCGGGGAGATGCCTTCGTCGGACTATACGCTGCTCAAGAGTCCCTACCCCGACCAGAAGCTGGTGCACGTCTATCCCGATCCGCACGAGCTCGGTCGCGTCTACCGCCCGACGGTTGCGATCAACGCCACGCCGGCCGCATTCGCGGAGGCTTTCGCAGGCACCGCTCCCGCCAGGACCCCAGTCTGGGCCAACCGGACGGAAGAGCTCCACCAGGGCTATCTGGAGTGGTCGACGCCGCCCGTGAAGGGCGTGGGCGCCGTCCATATGGGCAAGGTCATGGCGTGGCTGGAGGGCCAGCTGGCCGAGGATGCAATCATCTGCAACGGCGCCGGCAACTTCGCCACCTGGGTGCACCGTTTCCACCGTTTCCGCCGCTTCAACACGCAAGCCGCGCCGACATCGGGGTCGATGGGCTACGGCGTGCCGGCCGGCGTGGCCGCCAAGCACCTGTTTCCGGAGCGCGAGGTGGTGGTATGGGCGGGCGACGGCGACTTTCTCATGCACGGCCAGGAATTCGCCACCGCCGTCCAGTACGGCCTGCCGATCCTCGTGGTTATCCTCAACAACGGCATCTACGGCACCATCCGCATGCATCAGGAGCGGGAGTATCCAGGCCGCGTTTCGGGCACGGATCTCAAAAACCCGGACTTCGCGGCCTACGCACGCGCCTTCGGCGGGCACGGCGAGACCGTGACGACCACGGAGGAATTCGCGCCGGCCTTCGAGCGGGCGCGGGCGAGCGGCAAGCCAGCCATCATCGAGGTCAAGCTCGATCCGGAGGCGATCACGCCGACAAGATCGCTGAGCGACATCAGGGCGGGGCGCTGACCGGCCGAAATTGATGCCGATCAATGTCGGCGAACCACCCTACCCGTATCCGGGACCGGCAATACCAGCAGGAGAAGATATGTCGAATACCCCGCATACCCTCGGCGAAGAGTTTCCGGGACAACTGGACGCGATTCACGCACTCAAGGCAAAGGACGAGCGCTTCGCCCGCATCCTGACCGAATACGACGAGGTGAACGATCGGATTCACCGCGCAGAGACGAGGGTCGAACCGGTCAGCGACGATCACGAGGAGGAGCTTCGCAAGCGCCGCCTGGCCCTCAAGGATGCGATCGCCAGCGCCCTCGCGGCGGCCTAGGCAGCGGAACCTGCAGGAGCAGCCAGCCGCCGACCGTCCCCGCGGATGACCTGCCGCCAGACGCGGCAGTGAACCTACTTGTCTCGCCAGGCGTGCTGGGCGCCGCGGCGCCTTGCACCGACCGCAATGCCGATGCCCATGCCGAGCGCCAGATTGTCCATTGCGATGCCGATGACGGCGCCGACGCCGACGCCCAGCGCCACACCCAGCCCGATGCTTCCGTACTCGTCCTTCATGGACCAGGAGGTAGGTTACACCCCGCCAGAAGGCAACCCTGGCGCACGCGTTCACACCGCGTCGAAGTCGAGCACCAGCCTTTCGCCGGTAGGGCGCGTCTGGCAGGCGAGCGTGAAGCCCGCCTCGATCTCCCACGGCTGCAGCGAATAGTTGACCGCCATCTCGGACGAGCCTTCGACGACCCGGCAGCGGCAGGTGCAGCACATGCCGCCGGCGCAGGAATAGGGAAGCTCGATGCCTGCCTTGTGCGCCGCGTCCAGGACGGTCAGCGACGCCCCCTCCATCGTGAAGGCCTTGCGCACCCCGTCCAGCGTCACCTCGACCGCCACACCCTTTTCCGCCGCCTGCCGGGCAGCCACCGAGGGCGCGCGCGGCGCCGGCGCATCGTCGGCCGGCGTAAAACGCTCGTAACGGATGCGATCCGCTTCGACGCCCAGTCCCTCAAGGGCCGCCGATACGTCCTCGATCATCGCGCCCGGCCCGCAGAGGAACACACCGTCGGCCGCCAGAGGATCGAAAAGGCCGCGCCGCGCGAGTTCCGCGACACGTTCGCCGTCGATGCGGCCGTGCAGCAGGTCGATGTCCTGGGCCTCGCGCGACAGCACGTGCACGAGGCTGAAGCGGGCGAGGTAGCGATCCTTGAGATCGTCGAGTTCCTCGCGGAACATGATCGTCTCGGTGG
>JAEYRU010000291.1 GCA_023435335.1 Pseudomonadota bacterium | reverse complement strand
CCGTTCTGATGAAGGGCTGATGGCGGGCGGGATTTCGCATGTGTGATCGTTGCGGAACGCTGGGCGCGCACGGCATATCCATCTCGGAGCGCCCCGCGCACCGGCTCGCCGGGCGCATGTGGGAAGGCAGCAACGCGCAAGCCGCCGCCGGGGCGCTGCATCCGCTCGTCGAGGAGATGAAGCAGGT
Organism: Pseudomonadota bacterium; assembly: GCA_023435335.1. Classification (GTDB taxonomy): domain Bacteria; phylum Pseudomonadota; class Alphaproteobacteria; order Rhizobiales; family Rhizobiaceae; genus RCIO01. Next base: position 7,550 of record JAEYRU010000291.1, on the reverse strand, counting down.
TTCGGCGCGCCGCTCGGCGCTGTGGCGGAGCCCGATCGTCGGGCTCACCTGGCTCGACCGGCCGGACGGGTTCCGCTACTTCGTCGGCATTGCCATCGAGGACGGGGAGGCGGCGGGGCCAGGGCTGCAGACTCTCGACCTGCCGGAAATGAGTTTCGCGTCGTCCTGGCATGGCGCCGACGACGGGAATGTCGTGGATCATTACCTTCGCATGATCGAGTGGATCGAAGACGAAGGCCTGCGCCGCGATTTCTCGGTCTTCCACCAGCGCGAGGAATATCCCCCGGACTACGATCTCGCCGGCCCGCCTGTCCTGCGGCTGCTCATGCCGGTCGTTGCCCATCCCGGTTGAATGGCGTGGAACTTGTGCGCCGGCCGATCGAGCGCGACCGTGAGCCGGGTTGGTGCGGAACGTCGGCTGACCGCTCACACGCAAGAAGGCTTTCCGCTGTGGACATCCCAAGGATCTTCAACGTCACTGAGAGCGCCCACCGCATCCACAATCCGTTCACGCCGGAAAAACTCGCCACGCTCGGCGCGGCGCTGCGGCTCGAACCGGAGACCCGGGTGCTGGACCTCGGCAGCGGCTCCGGCGAGATGCTGTGCACCTGGGCCCGCGACTACAGGATTCGGGGCATCGGCGTCGACAAGAGCCGGCTGTTCAGTCGGCAGGCGACGCAGCGCGCCGAGGAACTCGGCGTCGCCGACCGGGTCGAATTCGTCCATGACGATGCCGCCGGCTACGCGGCGGCCGAGAAGGTGGGCCTCGCGGCCTGCCTCGGCGCTACCTGGATCGGCGGGGGCGTCGCGGGCACCGTCGATCTGCTGGCGCGAAGCCTCGCACGCGGAGGCATCATCCTCATCGGCGAGCCCTACTGGCTGCGGCTGCCGCCGACGGAGGATGCGGCCCGGGGATGCCTTGCCGCGTCGATTTCCGATTTCCTCCTCCTGCCCGGTCTTCTCGCCTCGTTCCGCGACCTCGGCTACGACGTGGTGGAAATGGTGCTCGCCGACCAGGACGGCTGGGACAGGTACGAGGCGGCGAAGTGGCTCACCATGCGCCGGTGGCTCGATGCGAACCCGGGCGATGAACTCGCAACGGAGATTCGCGCGCAACTCAACTCGGAACCGGAGCGCTATGCCACCTATACCCGCGAGTATCTGGGTTGGGGCGTATTTGCGCTGATGGCGTGGTGAGACAGGCGGCTGCCGGCGCCTTGCCAAGTTCCAGGGCGCGGGGGCCGGCCGGGACAGGCCCGGTCAATTCTTCTTTCAGGCCGAAGTCCGTTTTTACCGCCATTGGCGTTTCTTTCCTCGCCGGGACATGGTCGGGCCACGGTTGCGTGTCTCCCTGCGCACGGCCGTCGCAAGAGGGCTGGCCGCCCCAAGCCGGGCGGTGTCGCATGGCGCGGCCGTTTGGGCTCGCGTCCCATCTTGCCCGTCCCAGGGCGCGGCGCGACCGGCGCCGGAAACCGGCCTGAGCCGGAAAGGGAACATCATGACTTTGACACGTACATCGCTTTCATCTCTCGTCGCGCTGACTCTGCTGGCATCGCCGATGGCGCTGGCCCCGGCGGCGGCGCAGGACCAGCCCGCGCCCCAGGCGGCTCCCGCGCCTGACGCCGCGCCGGTCGACGAGACCAAGCTGCGCTCCTTTGCCGTGGCCTATCTCGAGGTGAGCAAGATCGCACAGACCTATCAGCCGCAGTTGCAGGCGGCGACCGACCCGCAGGAGCAGCAGCGCCTCCAGTCCGAGGCCGCCAACGGCATGGTGCAGGCGGTCGAGAATGCCGAAGGCATCACGATCGAGGAGTACAACCTCATCGTAAACAGCGCCCAGGCCGATCCGGGGCTTGCCCAGCAGATCAACACGCTGGTGCAGGAAGCCGCGCAGGCTCAGCAGTAGGAAACGATGCAGGCGGGCCGCGCACCGCGCGGTCCGCTTCTCAGGCGGCCACCAGCGCCTTGACGCCGTCGGCCACAAACTGGACCGCCAGCGCGGCAAGGATCAGCCCGAGCAGGCGCGTGAGGATCGAACGCCCCGTGGCCCCGAGGAAACCGTCGACCCGCTCGGCCAGCACGAAGACGAGATAGGTGAGCGCGATCGCCAGCAGGATGATCGCCAGCAACGCGCCGAGCGCCGGAAGGCCCGTGAAGGTGCCCGAGATGAGCACGGTCGCCGATATCGCGCCGGGCCCGGCGATCAGCGGAATGGCCAGCGGGAACGCCGCTATGTTGTGGATGTGGTCGCGCGTGATGGCTGCCTGCGCGCTCTCTTCCTTCCGCTCCTGCCGGCGCTCGAAGATCATCTCGAAGGCGATGAAGAAAAGCAGCAGGCCGCCGGCGACCCGGAAGGCCGGCAACGTGATTCCGAAGATGCCAAGGATCGAAGCCCCCGCGACCGCGAACAGCGCCAGCACCACGAAGGCGGTCACGCTGGCGCGGATGGCGACCTGCATGCGCTGGGCGCGATTCATGCCGGCGGTCAGCACCAGGAACAGCGGCGCCAGCCCCGGCGGGTCTATGGTCACGAGCAGCGTGACGAAGGCGTTGAAGATGGTTTCCACCGCGGGCATCGGAGGGTCTCCTTGGCGGCGAGACTATACCGCGGGCGCCGGCGTAGCCAGCCGATGAACTATGCGGCGTCGACGCGCAGGGGCGAGCGAGGATGCAGGAGGAGCGCGACCTGGATCGCGGTCACCGGTATCGTGAACACGGCCTGGATGCCGAGCGTGAACGGGGTCCATGCCGGATCGGAGAGCGGCGGCAGCTGATAGAGCGCGACCGCCGCGAACCCTTCGTCGAGGGTGACAAGCTGCAGCGCCACGACGTTGTTGCCCCAATGCACGCCGCAGGCGGCCGCGATGCGGCCGGTCTTCAGGACCACGACCATCATCCCCAGCGCGAACACGCCGATGGACGCGACGACCACGAGGTTCTTCCAGAGCGGAACGTCGTCGTACCAGTGCAGCGTCGCGAACAGCAGCGTAGGCGCGACGAACCACACCAGCGGGCCGGCGCGTTTCGCGGCCAGGACCTGTGGAAGGTAACCGCGGAAGAGGGCCTCCTCGGCCGACGACTGCGCCAGCACCAGGGCCGTGAACGGGAGGAAGAGCAGGATCCATGTGCCGGCGGCGACCGCGGAACGCTCGGGCACCGGCCCGATCGGAATCGCCAGCAAGCCGACCGCGAGCGGCACCGCGATCCCCACTGCCAGCCCGACCAGCAGGTCCTTCCGGCCTTTCCACCCGTCGTGGCCGACGATCGTCGCCAGCGGCCGGCGGTGCAACAGCCGAACGCCCGCCGCAAGCGCCGGCCACAGCGCCGCGGCCGCCAGCAGCGTGACCGCCGCGCCGAACGGGGTGGCCAGAGCGGCGGCTGGATATTCGAGGAGCAGGTCGCCTTCGACAATCCACAGCGCGGCGACCAGCCCGGCTATCGCCAGCATGGTCAGTGCGACTGCAAGCGCGATGGTTGCGGCGATGCGGGGCCAGGTGTTGGCGCCGTTATCGGCGAGGCTCACAAATGCACGGAACTCATCGGTTCGCATCGATGCCCTACGCTCCGGTCGATTCCCGCCGTCCGCAATGCTGGCCGGCAAGCCGTGCCCGAATCGCGCTGCCCGCGGCCGCAGGGCGCGCGATCGGGGCTCATTTTCCCGACTGTCGCATGCTCGCGCGGCGCGGCATTTCAGCTTGCCGTCTATCGCATTGAAAAAGCACGTCAATTCGCCACTGGAAAACCATGCGCCAGATTGGAATCGCCGCAGCGCTTCCTATATAAGAAGTCGATGATTCTCCCTGTTTTGAACGTGATCCATTTTGACTGACCAGACAACTCCCGGCGGCCCAGGCAGCCCCGATTCCATCGAGCCGATCTCCATCGTAGAGGAGATGCAGCGCTCCTATCTCGACTACGCGATGAGCGTGATCGTGAGCCGCGCGCTGCCGGATGTGCGCGACGGGCTGAAGCCCGTTCACCGGCGCATCCTCTACGCCAGCCACGAGAGCGGCTATCACTGGAACCGCAAATACGTGAAGTCCGCGCGGCCCGTCGCCGACGTGATGGGTAAATACCACCCGCACGGCGACGCCTCGATCTACGACGCGCTGGTGCGCATGGCTCAGGACTGGTCGCTGCGCGTTCCATTGATCGACGGGCAGGGCAATTTCGGCTCCATCGACGGCGACCCGCCGGCGGCGATGCGCTACACCGAAGCGCGGCTGGCCAAGGTGGCGCACGAGCTGCTGGAGGACATCGACAAGGAAACGGTCGACTTCCAGGAGACCTACGATTCGTCGGGCAGCGAGCCCAAGGTTCTGCCGGCGCGTTTCCCCAACCTGCTGGTCAACGGCTCGGGCGGCATCGCCGTCGGCATGGCGACCAACATCCCGCCCCACAATCTGGGCGAGGTGATCAACGGCTGCGTCGCGATGATCGACAATCCCGCGATCGACCTTGCCTCGCTGATCGAGATCATCCCCGGGCCGGACTTCCCCACCGGCGGCATCATCCTCGGCCGCTCCGGCATCCACAGCGCCTATTCCACTGGCCGCGGTTCCGTCATCGTGCGCGGCAAGGTGAACATCGAGCAGATCCGTGGCGAGCGTGAAGCCATCGTCATCACCGAGATCCCGTTCCAGGTGAACAAGGCGGCGATGCAGGAGAAGATGGCCGAACTCGTGCGCGACAAGCGCATCGAGGGCATCTCCGACATCCGCGACGAGAGCGACCGCCAGGGCTACCGGGTCGTCATCGAGCTGAAGCGCGACGCCAACGCGGACGTCATCCTCAACCAGCTTTACCGCTTCACGCCCCTGCAGACCTCCTTCGGCGCAAACATGGTGGCGCTGAACGGCGGCAAGCCGGAGGTGCTGACGCTGCACGACATGCTGCGCGCCTTCGTCGCGTTTCGCGAGGAGGTGGTGGGGCGCCGCACCAAGTACCTGCTGCGCAAGGCGCGCGAGCGCGCGCACGTGCTGGTGGGCCTCGCCATCGCGGTTGCCAACATCGACGAGGTGATCCGGCTGATCCGCCAGGCGCCCGATCCGCAGGCGGCGCGCGAGCAGTTGATGGAGCGGCGCTGGCCGGCGGCCGACGTCGAATCGCTGATCCTGCTGATCGACGACCCGCGCCATCGCATCAACGAGGACGGCACCTACAATCTGTCGGAGGAGCAGGCGCGCGCGATCCTCGACCTGCGCCTGCAGCGCCTGACCGCGCTCGGCCGCGACGAGATCGCCGACGAACTGAACAAGATCGGCGCCGAGATTACCGATTACCTCGATATCCTCGGCTCTCGCGCGCGCATCCAGCAGATCGTCAAGGACGAGCTGATCGCCGTCAGGGACGAATTCGCGACGCCGCGGCGCACCGAGCTCGCCGAAGGCGGCGCCGACATGGAGGACGAGGACCTCATCCAGCGCGAGGACATGGTCGTCACTGTCACGCATGAGGGCTACATCAAGCGCGTGCCGCTCTCGATCTACCGGGCGCAGGCGCGCGGCGGCAAGGGCCGCTCGGGGATGGCGACCAAGGACGAGGATTTCGTCACCCGCCTGTTCGTGGCCAACACGCACACGCCGATCCTGTTCTTCTCCTCGCGCGGCATCGTCTACAAGGAGAAGGTCTGGCGCCTGCCGATCGGCACGCCGCAGTCGCGCGGAAAATTCCTGCGCAACATGCTGCCGCTCGAGGAGGGCGACCGCATCACCGCCATCCTGCCGCTACCCGACGAATCCGAGTGGGGCAGGCTGCATGTGATGTTCGCGACAACCCGCGGCACGGTACGGCGCAACCAGCTTTCCGACTTCGTGGACGTTAAGCGCAACGGCAAGATTGCGATGAAGTTCGACGAGGAGGGCGACGCCATCCTCGCCGTCGAGACCTGCACCGAGAACGACGACGTGCTGCTGACGGCCGATTCGGGCCAGTGCATCCGCTTCCCTGTCACCGACGTGCGCGTCTTTGCCGGCCGCTCGTCGCAGGGCGTGCGCGGGATGGCGCTGGGCGATGGGGAAAGCGCCATCTCCATGACGATCCTCAAGCATGTCGAGGCGACGCCCTCGGAGCGGGCGGCTTATCTCAAGCGTTCGGTGGCGGAGCGCCGCGCCGCCTCCGCCGAGAACGGCGAGGAGGAGGAGGTCGCGCTGACCAACGAAGAGGTCGGCGAGGAGACCCAACTCGACGACGGGCGTTACGAGGAACTGAGGGCGGACGAGCAGTTCGTGCTGACCGTCACAGAGTTTGGCTACGGGAAGCGCTCGTCGTCCTATGACTTCCGCGTCATCGGCCGCGGCGGCAAGGGCATCCGCGCCACCGACACGTCGAAGTCAGCCGAGATCGGCAAGCTGGTCGCCGCCTTCCCGGTGGAGAACGACGACCAGATCATGCTGGTGTCCGACGGCGGTACGGTGATCCGCGTGCCCGTGTACAATATCCGTTTTGCCAGCCGCGCCACCAAGGGCGTCACTATCTTCAACACGGCCGAGGGCGAGCGCGTCGTTTCGGTCGAACGCATTTCCGAGCCTGAGGGCGAAGAGGTGCAGAGTGTGGAAGATGGCGGCGAGGCCGGACTGGAGGACGGCCCCGCCGCCGAGTAATTGGAAGGGGAACACGGGAGGCCCGGCTCAGGGGAGCCGGCAGGGTGAATTAGCGCAGACGGTAGGGATTGTCGTTGCGCGCAGGCTGCCGAAGCTTGACGCGCTGGGCTTCCTGGTGGAGTGCGAAGGCGGTGGCAATCAACATTGCCAGCGTCATGGCCGCGGCGAGCATGAAGATCATCATGGCATTGTCTCCTTTGGCTATCTAACGGAGCACATGCGAAATTGGTTTCATTCGACCCGACGATTTCTATCGTGCGTGGATTGAACGGCGACTGATGCTGCCATTCATGTGCCATTCATCTTGGCGTTGCCGCCATGATCAGGATCAAACCCGACCGTTGCCTGCGAGGCGTCCCGATCCCCTTACAAGGCTTCCCTTCGGCCCGAACTCGCACTAAAGCTCGCCCATGACCCAGCGCACGGCATTTTATGCAGGCTCCTTCGACCCGCCGACGAACGGCCATATGGATGTGCTCAAGGCCGCATTGGCCGTGGCCGACATCATCTATGTCGGCATCGGCCGCCAGGCGTCGAAGACGCCGCTCTTTTCCCTCGAGGAGCGGACAGGGCTGATAGAGGAAGCCGCGCGAGAGGAACTGGGGGAGGACGCAGGCCGCATAAGAGTGGTTCCCTTCGAGGGCCTGCTGATCGACGCCGCCCGTCAGCACGGCGCGGCAATCATGATCCGCGGGCTGCGTGACGGCACCGACCTCGACTACGAGATGCAGATGGCCGGCATGAACGGAACCATGGCGCCCGATATCGACACGGTGTTCCTGCCCGCCAGCCCCGGTGTGCGCTACATCACGGCGACGCTGGTGCGCCAGATCGCGCTGATGGGCGGCGACGTTTCCGCTTTCGTCTCGCCCGCCGTGCTCAGGAAGCTCAAGGCCAAGGCCGCCCGGAACAAAACTTGAGCCTTTGCTTTGTCTCAGAAAGGCCATA
>JAEYRU010000241.1 GCA_023435335.1 Pseudomonadota bacterium | reverse complement strand
ATGCCGCCGCCGAGACGAAATGGTCCAGCAGTGCCGAATAGCGCGCCGTCCGCGGCGCGCCGGCGGGCCGCGCCAGCCCGACCACCGTGCGCGGCACGCGCTCGTCGATGTCGAGAATGGCCACGCTCCGTCCGTCATAGGTCGTCGTCGATGCCGGCCGCTGGAACAGCACCGCATATCCGAGTCCGCGGCCGACCAGGCACCGTGCGAGCTCGAAGCTCGTCGTCGTATGGCCGACGTGGGGCCGCAGCTTGAGCGCGCCGAATATCTGCTCGGTGTTGCGCCGCGCCGGGTGCATGTCGAGCAGGATGAGGGGTTCGGAGACGAGTTCGCCCAGCTGGATGCTTCCGCGTCCGGCTAGCGGGTGATCCGCCGCCACCACGACGTGCGGGCGGTATTCGTGCACCGGATCGAACGCGAGTTGGGGCGAGACGTCCACGCTGTAGAGCAGCGCCACGTCGATGCGCCCCTGCAGCAGCATCTCGTCGAGTTCGGGCGCCGCCGCTTCGAGGAATTCCAGTTCCAGCTCCGGATGCCTGCGCTGGAAAACCTCCATGATGCCCGGCAGGAAGAACGGCGCGAGCGTCGAGAAGCAGCCGATCGCGAACCGTCCGTTGAGGCTGGATGAGGCCTGCCATGCCGCGCTCGCCAGCGTCTCCGCCCCTGTCAGCACCAGCCGCGCATGCGACAGCAGCCGGGATCCTGCCGGCGTCAGTGTCACTCCCTTGCCCTTGCGCCGCACGAGCAGCTGCAGCGAAAGGTGATGCTCGAGCTCGTCGACCGCCAGCGCCAGCGCGGAGGCGCTGACGTGGCAGCGGGTGGCCGCGCCGGCGAGCGACCCCTCGCTCGCTATGGCATTGAAATACTCAAGCTGCCGAAGGGTGAAGGGAATGGAGGGCATTCGAAGTTTCTCTGGGGTATATCGTCTCTTAAACATGTTTTACATGTTAAACAGAAACGTCAAGACTGTGGGAACCGGCGCAACGTCGCCGCATCGCATTCCCAGGAGGAGACGAATAATGGCGAAGAATCTCGAAGAGGCGATTGCCGAGGCTGGCGGTCCCGTAAAGCTGCTGTGGGAGTCGCAGACCCCTCCCGCCGTGGTCCCCCGCGTGGTGCAGGAGTTCACCAACTGGCGCGACGAGCAGCTGGCCTGGCGCCGCACGGCGGTGCTCTACGACCAGTCGCACCACATGGTCGACCTGAACATCAAGGGCCCCGACGCGCTCAAGCTCATCAGCAAGCTGGCGATCAACAGCGTCGCCAACTTCCCCGTCGACATGGCCAAGCAGTTCGTGGCCGTGAACCACGACGGCTACGTGATCGGCGACAACATCCTCTTCCACCTCGAGGAGGACGAGTACCAGGCCGTCGGCATCCCGCCGTCGATCAACTGGATGCATTATCATGCCGTCACCGGCGGCTACGACGTGCGCATCTGGCGCGACGACAACTCGCTGGTGCGCAAGGGCGACCCGGTTGTCTACCGCTACCAGGTGCAGGGCCCGGGCGCGATGGAAGTCATGCGCGAGGCAATCGGTCACGAGCCGCCGAAGCTGCGCTTCTTCCACATGACCCGCTTCAAGATCGCCGGCAAGGAAGTGCGCGCGTTGCGCCACGGCATGGCGGGCGAGCCGGGCTTCGAGATGTGGGGCCCCTGGGAGGACAACGAGGTCGTCCACGCGGCGCTCGTCGAGGCCGGCAAGAAGCACGGCATGGTGCAGGTCGGCGGTCGTGCCTACCACACCAATGCGCTGGAGTCCGGCTGGCTGCCGCGCCCGCTGCCCGCGATCTACACCGGCGAGAAGATGGCGGATTACCGCCGCTGGCTCACCATGAACGCCTACGAGACCATCTCGCCGCTGGGCGGCAGCTTCCATTCCGAGAACATGGAAGACTACTACTTCACGCCCTACGAGCTGGACTACGGCCGTATCATCGGCTTCGACCACGACTTCATCGGCCGCGAGGCGCTGGAGAAGATGGCCAAGGACCAGGACAAGTCCCGCCGCAAGGTGACCTTCGTCTGGAACGGCGACGATACGGCGGCCGCATACGGCTCGATCTTCCATCCCGGGCCGGGCGCCAAGTTCATCAACCTGCCGATGGCGCTTTACGACACCTTCCACTTCGACCGTATCGAGGTGAACGGCAAGGTCGTCGGCCTGTCCACCTGGACCGGCTACTCCGCCAACGAGCGCGGTATGCTCTCGCTCGGCACGATCGATCCGGAGTTCGCCGCGCCAGGCACCGAGGTGACTCTGGTCTGGGGCGAGGACAAGCCGTCCTCGAAGCTGCAGGTCGAGGATCACGTGCAGGTCCGCATCCGCGCGACCGTTCAGCCCGCGCCGCTGGTGGAAAAGGCCCGTACCGTCTATCGCTCGGATTCCGGGCTCAAATAGACCGAATGTCCAGGGAGGCCCGCGCCGCGATGCGCGTGGCCTCCTGCCGGCAACGCCGGATCGTCAAGCCGCCGGCCGGGGAGGGCTGTCCGGCATCGAAGGCTTCAAGGGAGGGAATCATGAGCGTGCTGACGCCAAACCGCGACGTCGCCTACGACATCACGCGCATAAGCCATGTCGTTCTGACCAGCCGGGATCTCGACAAGACCCGCTTCTTCTACGAGACGGGGCTGGG
>JAEYRU010000239.1 GCA_023435335.1 Pseudomonadota bacterium | reverse complement strand
CCGAGCGCTGCTCGGCGCGGCTCTCCTCGAGCACGGTGCGGCGCGACACCACGATGTTGCCGCGGCGGCGATCCATCTTGAGGATCTCGAAGGGCTGCGGGTTGTGCATCAGCGGCGTGACGTCGCGGATCGGGCGGATGTCGACCTGGCTCCGCGGCAAGAAGGCCACGGCGCCGTCGAGGTCGACGGTGAAGCCGCCCTTGACCTGGTTGAAGATGACGCCTTCCACGCGCTCGCCGGCGTTGAACTTCTCCTCGAGCTTGGACCAGCTTTCCTCGCGGCGAGCCTTCTCGCGCGACAGGACGGCCTCGCCCAGTGCGTTCTCGATGCGGTCGACATAGATCTCGACGGTGTCGCCGGCCTTGAGTTCCTTGGCGCGGGAGCCGAATTCCTTGAGTGCGACGCGGCCTTCGACCTTGAGGCCGACATCGATGATGGCCATGTCCTTTTCGATGGCGGTGATGAGACCCTTGACGACGGAGCCCTCGGCCGAATGTTCGGCGGAGAAGGACTCGTCCAGCATGCTCTCGAAATCGTCGCGGGTGGGATTGAGTTTTGACATCTGGTCTCCTGGAAAGCCCCGATCCATGCGGGGCAGGCGCCGTTGGTTGGCGTTGCGTTGAGCCTGTCCTTCCGGGCCGGGCTCCGTGGCGGAGCCTTGTCCGCCTCGCGGCGGGCCGGCGCAGCGGCCAGAAAGACAGACGGTTCAATTCCAAGCCGAAAAGGCCGCCCCGACTCCGGCCTGCGCCGAAGAAGAAGCCGCCTGCGTATTCAGCTTGCTTTTCCGCCGGCGAGGGCCCTGTCGATCAGGTCGACCGCCGCGCGGAACGCGGCCTCTATATCCATTTCGGACGTGTCGAGCAAGTGCGCGTCCGCCGCCGGCCTCAGCGGGGAGTCCGCGCGGCCCATGTCGCGCGCATCGCGGCGCTCGATGTCGGCGAGGATTTCCGCGAATTCCGCGTGCCCGCCGCGCGCCTCGATCTCGGCCAGCCGCCGCTTTGCCCGCACCGCGGCGCTGGCCGTCACGTAGAGCTTCACGTCGGCGTCGGGACACACCACCGTGCCAATGTCGCGCCCGTCGAGCACCGCCCCGGGCGGCGTCGCCGCGAACTCCCGCTGCTTCTCCACCAGCGCCCGGCGCACGCCGGGAAACACGGCCACCTGCGAGGCCGCCTCGCCGACCGCGTGGGTGGAGAGCGTGTCGCGGTCGAGCGCGGCGAGGTCGACCTGGCGCGCCGCCGTCTCCGCCGCCGAGACGTTGTCGAGCGGCAGGCCGTAAGCGAGCATCCTGTGCGCCACCGCTCGGTAGGTGAGGCCGGTGTCGAGCAGGTTGAGATGAAAATGGTCGGCAAGCCGCCGGCCCAGCGTGCCCTTGCCGGCGCCCGCCGGCCCGTCGATGGCGATGACGAGATGCCTCATCGCGCCGCACGGTCGCCGTATGTTTTCACCAGCTCCAGCATCTCGGGGTTGGGCGCCTCCTCGCTGAACCCGCGCTCCACGCCCTCGCGGTCGGCCTCGGGACGGTTCTGGCTCACCTTCCACTTGCCCTCGATCGCGGAAATTTCCATCTCGATGCCGACGATGCCCTTCAGCTGCGCGGCGATGAACGGCTCCGGCGCGTCGCCAACATGCCAGGGTTCCGGCCGCTTGCCCTCCTGCTGCGCCGTCAGCGCGTCGATCTGCGCGCGCAGCCAGGCCGCGTCCTCGACGATCCGCGCCTGCCCGCGCGCCTGCACAATGGCGTAGTTCCAGGTCGGCACCACCTTGCCGGTCTCCTGCTTGGTCCGGTACCAGGACGGCGTCACATAGGCTTCCGCCCCCTGGAACACCACCAGCGCCGCCGCCCCGCCGCCGATCGCTCGCCATTGCGCGTTGGCGCGCGCCACGTGCGCCCTGAGCACCCCCTTCTCCCCGCCCGCCTCGTCCAGCAGGAACGGCACAGGGTTCGCCACGATGCCCTCCTCGCCCGCGGTGATCAGCAGGCCGAGCGGATGCGCGCGGATCAGCGCGTGCTGCACGCTGGGATCGTCCTCGCGGAAATGGGGCGGCTGGTACATGGTCGGGCTCCGGACGGCTACGGGAATCCAGATAGCACAATTCCGGCCGGCGGCATCGGCCAGCCGCGCTCTACCTGCGCACCACGCCGACCTCGACCTTGGCCAGATGCGCGTAGGGCTCGCGCGCGAACATGGTCTCGTCGGCCAGCCAGTCCTTCAGCATGTCGATGCTGTCGACGCCCCAGAAGTTTTCGTGCCCCTGTTCGGTCGCCACGCTGAAGGTGGGCACGCCGAAGACGCCGCGCGCGATCGCCTCTTCGGTCGACGCGCGCAGCCGCGACTTGGCCTCGTCGTCCGAGGCGAGTTCGGCCGGCACGCCGACCGCATCCGCGAAGGCTACGACATCGGCGGGCGTATCGATCGCACGGCCTTGCCCGAATACGAAGTCGAAGGCGCGGCCGACCATGGCGAGATCTGCATCCGCCCCGGCCAGGATGCGCAGGGCCGCCAGCGGGTTAAACGGGTGGCGCGGCGGGAACCTGAGCGCGACGCCGTGGCGGGCGGCGGCGTGGACGGCCATCCGGTAGGTATGGACCCGCTTCGGCTCTATCTCGGCCGGTCCGCGCTGCCCCCAATGCGCCAGGATGGCGCCCAGCAGCACCGGCGACGGCCGCACCTCGACGTCGCCGTGCAGTTCCGAAAGCCGCTTCAGCGCCACATGCGCGAAGGGCGAGATGATGTCGTAGTAGAAGGTGATCGTCCG
>JAEYRU010000222.1 GCA_023435335.1 Pseudomonadota bacterium | reverse complement strand
GAACAGGTTCAACAGTTCCGGAACGCGGTCGCGCAGGAACGCCAGGGTCACCACGACGCCCACCAGTACGCCCATCATCAGCAAGGCGAAATTGGAGAGGAACTCGCCGGCGCGATTGCGCTCGCGCGCCGGGGGCACCGCCACGCCGGCGGTATCCGCCTTTGCTTCCAGATCCAGCGGACGCGGGCCTTCCAGCTCGCGCTGCCGCTCGACAATGCGCTCGGCCGCATAGCGTGTGACCATGTCGGCAACCGGCTTGATCTCTGTCGACTCGGCCAGCACGACACGCCCCATGCGGGTATCGCGCACGAAGCGATAGGTGCGTCTGTCGCGCCCCATGCTCACATACGCCACCGCATCGATCCAGAAGCGCGGCCGCGCGCCCGACGAAATCGCGAAGTCGAAGGCAGGATGCTCGTACGGCGCATCGGCGATCACGCTCTGCAGTTCCTGGGCCAGCAACTCCAGCCGCGCCCGTTCGGCCTCGCGCAGCTCGACCACGACATCGTCGCGGTCGGCCATCGCGTTCTTCACCTCGCGAACGGCGTCTGAAAGGCGGCGTACGTTGCTTTCGGCCCCCGCGGTCTCCATGGGATCGCTCATCAGGCTCCGGCTCCTCACCAGATTGCATGGTTAATGAAATACTACCACGAAGCCGGATAGGCGCGCCATGCGGCGGTTTTGTGTGTGGTTAATCCCGGCGGAAGCAGCTCAGCCGTGGAAACAAATCAGGAGGCGCGCCGGATGGTTGCGCGGATAGCCCCCGTGACGGCCTTGCGCGCCTCGACCGGAAGCATATGGCCGACCCCGGGGATCGAGACGAGCTGGAACCTCGTGGGCAGTTCGGCGGAGTGCCTGTACGGGAGAACCGGGTCGGCTGTTCCCCAAACAACGGTCACCGGCATCGAGAGCGATGCCAGCGATTCGCGCGGTATCTCGCCCTGCCGGCCGTCGCGGGCTATCATCCCGCAGATGCCCTCCAGCTTCGCCGGCTGCCCTTCGATCCTGCGCAGCGCAGCGAGTGCCGCGACATACTTCGTTTCGAACGCATAGCCGGGCGCCGCCATGTCGTTCATCGCGGCGCGCAGGTCGTCGGCGTCGGCCGGCGTCGCGAAGCGCCGAAGCAACGGCTCGGCAATCTCCGGCCCGAAACCGCCCGGCGCCAACAGCGTAAGCGAGGCGACCTTGTCCGGCGCCCGCAGGCCCATCAGGCAGGCGACGGCGCCGCCCATGGAAAAACCTACGACATGCACTTTCGCGATGCCGCGTGCATCCAGGTCGGCGAGGATCGCCTTGGCCATCGCCCCGGCGTTGCCGGCAGCCGAATGATCGAGCGACCTGCCGTGGCCCGGCAGATCATAGGCCAGCGTCATCCGGTCCCGCGCCAGGTCGGGCTGGATGTCGTACCAGTCGTCGATGCCGCCGCCGAAGCCGTGCAGCAGGACGAGGGGGATATCCCCGCGTCCCTTGACCCGGGCATATAGCGGCTTGCTTTCGCTCATCCGCTACCGGCTCAGCTTCAGGATGCGGTTCGCCGCCGACACCACCGCCTCCAGAGAGGCCGCCACGATATTGGTGTTGATGCCCGCTCCGAACAGCTTGCCGCCAGGATGCTCGACCTCCATGTAGCAGATCGCCGCCGCGTTGGAGCCGCGCTGCATCGAGTGCTCCGAGTAGTCGAGAACCGAAAGCGGAATCCCGATGTGCCGCGAAAGCGCGTCGACAAAACCGTCTATCGGCCCGGTGCCCCGGCCGGTGATCGTCAGTTCCTTGCCGCCGTCCGTTATAGTCGCCTCGACGATACGCTGACCCTTCGTTTCCGTGTCCGGAAAGGTCTGGTGGTCGAGGAATTTCAGCCGCGCGCCGGGCTGGTCGACATACACCGAGAGAAAGCGCTCGTAGATGCGCTTTGCCGGCACCTCCTTGCCTTCCGCGTCGGTGATCGCCTGGATGTCCTGGCTGAACTCGACCTGCAGGTTGCGCGGCAGATTGAGCCCGTAGTCCGCCTGCATGACATAGGCGATGCCACCCTTCCCAGACTGCGAATTGATGCGGATGATCGCCTCGTAGGACCGGCCGACATCCTTGGGGTCGATCGGCAGGTAAGGCACTTCCCACTGCGGCTTGTTGGCCTTCTGGATCGCCTTCATGCCCTTGTTGATCGCATCCTGGTGCGAGCCGGAGAAGGCGGTGTAGACGAGCTCGCCGACATAGGGATGGCGCTCCGGCACCTTGAGCTGGTTCGAGTACTCGAACACGTCGCGGATGCGCGTCACGTCCGAGCAGTCCAGCATCGGATCGACCCCCTGCGTGTACATGTTGAGCGCCAGGGTCACGATGTCGACGTTGCCGGTGCGCTCGCCGTTGCCGAGCAGCGTGCCCTCCACCCGGTCGGCGCCGGCCATGAGGCCGAGTTCGGTGGCAGCGATGCCGGTGCCGCGGTCGTTGTGCGGATGCAGCGAGACGATCAGGTTCTCGCGGTTGTCCAGGTGCCGGCACATCCACTCGATCTGGTCGGCATGGATGTTCGGCGTGGACATTTCCACCGTCGACGGCAGGTTGATGATCAGCTTGTTGTCGGGGGTCGGCTTCACGATCTCCGCAACCGCATTGCAGATCTCCAGCGCGACTTCGAGCTCGGTCCCGGTGAAGCTCTCGGGCGAGTACTCGAAGCGGTAGCCGCCGCCCGCCTTCGCCGCCATGTCGGTGATCATCTTTGCCGCATCGGTGGCGATCTGTTTGATGCCTGCCACGTCCTTCTCGAACACGACGCGCCGCTGCAGTTCGCTGGTCGAATTGTAGAAATGCACGATCGGCCGGCGCGCGCCTTCCAGCGCCTCGAAAGTCCGCGTGATCAGTTCCGGTCGACACTGGACCAGCACCTGCAGCGAGACATCCTCAGCGACCCCGCCTTCGGTGATCGCCCATCGCGCGAAGTCGAAATCCGTCTGTGACGCCGACGGAAAGCCGATCTCGATTTCCTTGAAGCCCATGTCGAGCAGGAGCTGGAACATGCGCGCCTTGCGCTCGTGCCCCATCGGGTCGATCAGGGCCTGGTTGCCGTCGCGCAAGTCGACCGAACACCAGATTGGCGCTTTCTCGATGCGCTTCGACGGCCAGGTCCGGTCCTGCAGGTCGACCTGCGGGTAAGGCGCATATTTCCGCGCCGCGTCCGGCATGCCCTTGCGCGCCTCGGTCGCGTGTATCCTGGTCTGTTCGTTCATCTCATCTTCTCCCGCGCCGCCGGCGGAACCTGCCGCCCGGTACTGACGCTTTCATGTCGTGAATCGGGTGTGAGAGGAGCAGGGCCCGGTCAGCCATTTCGACCGCCGGACGCTCCTTCAGCCAGCCCGACGGTCGCCGCTAAGGCCGAGAAGAAGGAGGGCGTTACGCAGCGCGCGCGCAGTCTCGCCCGTGAAGACGGACGAACGGGACGCGGGAATGCTGCGGCGCATGAACATGCGCGTTCTCTTACACAACGGAAGCGGGAGTGGCAAGCCGCGCCGCTCGCGCAGCGCCGTCGGCGGTCGAAGTCGCAGGACATCGGCGGCCTGACGCCTCGTGGAAATGCGCGTCATCGCAAGCTCGCAGGCCCGCGACTGGCCGTCGGCTAGATGTCGCTGCGGCGCCGGATGATCGTGTCGAACGGGTCGTCCACTGGCGGCGGGGACACGCCTTCCCCGACGTCCGCGCCCAGCGCTTCGCCCTCACCCTCGCCGATTGAAGCCACCACGTCCGCCGGGCCCATGCCGCCTTGCTTCACCACCACGCGGGTTCCTTCGCCGACCCGGTTGTAGAGGTCGATGACGTCATGGTTGAAGAGCCGGATGCAGCCGGAAGACACCGCTTGCCCGATCGACCACGGCTCCGACGTCCCATGGATGCGGAACATGGTGTCCCTGCCGTTGCGGTAGAGATACAGCGCGCGCGGCCCGAGCGGATTGGTCAGGCCGGGCTCCATGCCGCCGGCCCATTGCGCGTTCTTGGGATCCCGCTCGATCATGGATTGCGTCGGCGTCCAGCGCGGCCAGGTCGCCTTGCGGCCGATCTTCGCCTCGCCGGAGAAGGCCAGCCCCTCACGGCCGACGCCTATGCCGTAGCGCATCGCCGTTCCCCCCGGCTGCACCAGGTAGAGGAAGCGCGCCTGCGTATCGACGACGATGGTGCCCGGCGTTTCCGGCCCCGAGTAGGCCACCTGCTGGCGGAAGAACTTCGGATCGACCTTGGCCACGTTCATCGGCGGCATGGGGAACTGCTCGTGCGGGATCGGTCCGTACATGGAGATGTACTGCACGTTCTGGGAGACGGACGCGGTCGTCGTGCGATCGACTCCGCTGGACGTGCAGGCGGCAAGGAAGATGATGGGAGCGAGGCACGACAGTGCCTTCAATGCGCGGCATCGAGGGTTCATCGGCGTTACCGGAGTTTGGAAATCGCGTTGCTGGCCCCACAACGCTCGAACGCGCGCTTTGTTGCAGCCGACCGATGCCGGCGGCGCTCCGCCTATTTCACCCAGCCCGCCACTAGCCGCGCCAGAGCGGGGCCGAACAGCAGCACGAGAAGGAAGCGCAGCATCTGCAGCACCATGATGAAGGAGAGGTCTACGTCCCCTGAAGCCGCCGCGATGATGGCGACGGAATCCATGCCGCCGGGACTGGTCGCGAGATAGGCGGTTAGCGGATCGATGCCCGCGAACTCCCACAACAGGAATGCCAGCGCGCCGCAGAACGCCATCAGCGCGAGGATCGCCAGCGTTACCTGAGGCAGCGCGCGGCGCACATGCAGGATGGTTTCGCGCCGGAATTTCAAGCCGATCGTCCAGCCGATCAGCGCATAGCTTGCCGCCAGCAGCCACTCGGGAAGCTGGAACTCCACGAGGCCAGTGAACTTGAGGGTCAGGCCGAGGATGAGCGGCCCCATGAAGGCGGGCGAAGGCAGCCGCACCGCCCGGCCGAGGAGCGCGCCGCCAAAGGCGATGGCCAGCGTGGCTCCCAGAGCCGGCCATTCGATCGGCGGGAACCAGACGATCGCCTGCGCTTCCCCCACGTCGCCGACCCAAAGCCGCGCAATGAGGGCGGCGACCGCGGTGACTATGATGACGCGGAAATACTGCATGAAGGCAACGAGCCGCTGGTCCGCGCCGAAGGCGCCCGCCATGAGCACCATGGCGGTGGCGGCGCCCGGCGCCGAACCCCATACCCCGACGGTTCCCGGCAGCACTCCCCAGCGGCTGATAAGCCATCCGAGGAAGCTGCTGGCTGCAAGCGTCGCGATCACGGTGGAAAGAAACAGCGGCCAGTCCTCGAGGAAGGCGGGCAGGAATTCGGGGGAGATCGCAGCCGCGATCAGGCAGCCTATGATGGCAAGTGCGCCCGTATTGACTGGTGCCGGCAACGCGATGGTGGCGCCATTCACGCCCCACAGGACTGCCGCGAGCATCGGCCCGATGAGCAGCGCCGCGGGGAAATGGGCAAGCTCCAGCACGCCGGCGAGGACGGCCGACAACAAGAGCAGCCCGGCCCATTGCAGGGCCTTCGGCTTGGTTACGAGTTTCCCGGATGAATCCTGCGGCGACGGGGAAGCCATGTCGCTCGCGGCGTAGCAGAACTGCCCGGCCGCTGTATAGCGCGCCGCGCTGATATTTCCGTCACGCGAAAGGTACGGCGCTCGATCCTGCCGGCAGCTTCGCCTCGTCGTCCGGCTCCACATGGATGATCACGCGAACCGACGGGATTTCCGCCTTCAGCGCCTCCTCGATCCGGTCGCAGATTACGTGGCTTTCCGCGACGGTCATGTGCGCATCCACCACCATGTGGAACTCGATGAAGGTGGCGCGGCCGGCTATGCGCGTTTTGAGATCGTGGACCTCCATCGCCCCCTTCGAATTGGAGGAGATGATGTCGCGGATGCGCATATGGTCTTCCAGCGGCGCGGCTCGGTCCATCAGGCCCTGCACCGACGAGCTGATCACCCGCCAGCCCTGCCACAGAATGTTGATCGCGACCAGGATTGCGAGCATCGGATCGAGCACGTGCCAGCCGGTGATGATCGACAGACCGAGGCCCGCGATCACCCCGACCGAGGTTGCCACGTCGGTCATGATATGGCGGCCGTCAGCCTCCAGCGACGGCGACTTGTGGCGCGTCCCCATTGAAATCAGCAGCCAGGCCCAGAGCCCGTTGAGCACGGCGGCGCCGCCGTTGATGGCGAGCCCCAGCCCCGGCTCGTCGATCGGCGCGGGATTGTTCAGCGCCGCAGCCGCCTCCCGGACGATCAGCAGCGCCGCGATGACGATGAGCACGCCTTCCACAACGGCTGAAAGGTATTCGGCCTTGTGATGACCGTGCGGATGTTCCGCGTCTGCCGGGGCATGGCTGACGCGGATCGCATACCACGCGATCGAGGCCGCGATCACATTGACGATCGATTCCAGCGCGTCCGAGTAGAGCGCAACCGATCCGGTCACCCACCAGGCAACGAACTTCAGCGCCATCACGCCGATCGCCACGACGATCGACCAGACTGCGACGCGCTGAATCCTCTGCTTGACGGAGACCGGCATGGTTTCGTTAGGCCGCTTTCACCTTCGCCTTGCGCGGCAAGTGCGCGACCACGTTCTCGATCATGCGCATGCCGGCATTCTGGCCGAGCGTCATGATCGATTCCGGGTGGAATTGCACTGCGGCAATAGGCTCACGCTTGTGCTCGAAAGCCATGATCACGCCATCCTCGGTCTCGGCCGTAACCACAAAATCGTCCGGCAGCCGTACGGGGTCGGCAAAGATGGAGTGGTAGCGACCGACCGTCACCTCCTTCGGCAGGCCGGAGAAGATGAAGCCCTGCTTGCTCACCCGTATGCGCGACGGCTTGCCGTGCACCGGCTCGTGCAGCTGCCGCAGTTCCCCGCCATAGGCTTCGGCCAGCGCCTGCAGCCCGAGGCAGACGCCGAAGATCGGCAGTTCGCGCTTGCGCGCTTTCTGGATCGTCGCCTTGCAGTCGAAGTCCCTGGGCATGCCCGGCCCCGGCGAGAGCACGACGAGGTCGGGCTTGAGCCGGTCGAACACCTCCTCAGGCACCGGCGAACGCACGGTGGAAACGGTCGCCCCGGTCTGGCGGAAATAGTTCGCCAGCGTGTGGACGAAGCTGTCCTCATGGTCGACGAGCAGGACCGAAAGCCCCTCGCCCACCCGAGCGGTCTCGCGCTCCGCGCCCGCCGAGTTCTTCACGGAAGCCTCCCTGATCGCCGCCAGCATGGCGGATGCCTTGAGCTCGGTCTCGGCCTCTTCCTCGGCCGGATCGGAATCATAGAGCAGCGTCGCGCCGGCCCGCACCTCGGCGATGCCGTCCTTGATGCGAATAGTCCTGAGCGTCAGCCCGGTATTCATGTCTCCGTTGAAATGAACCATGCCTATCGCGCCGCCGTACCAGGCGCGCGGGCTCTTCTCGTGGTTCTCGATGAAACGCATCGCCCAGAGCTTCGGCGCGCCGGTAACCGTCACCGCCCATGCGTGAGACAGGAACGCGTCGAACGCGTCCATGCCTTCGCGCAGCCTGCCTTCGATATGGTCAACGGTGTGGATGAGCCGCGAATACATCTCGATCTGGCGTCTGCCGATCACGCGGACCGACCCGGGTTCGCAGACCCGGCTCTTGTCGTTGCGGTCCACGTCGGAGCACATGGTGAGCTCGCTCTCGTCCTTCTTGGAATTGAGCAGCTTCAGGATCTGCTCGCTGTCGGAGATGGCGTCATCGCCGCGCCTGATGGTGCCCGAGATCGGGCAGGTTTCCACGCGTCGCCCGGACACCCGCACGAACATCTCCGGCGATGCCCCGATTAGATATTCCCCCTCGCCCAGGTTGATGAAGAACGAATAGGGTGACGGGTTGATGGTCTTGAGCCGCCGCGTGATGTCCGAAGGGTTGGATTCGCAGCGCTCGAAGAACATCTGTCCCGGCACGACCTCGAACAGGTCGCCGCGACGGAAGCTCTCCTTGGCCTTCTCCACCAGCCCGGCATATTCGCCGGGCTCATGGTCGCCGCGCGGCGGGATGCGCTCAGCCTGGCGGAAAGGCCGGGTTTCAGTCTCGCGCGCCAGTCCCTCGGTCGAGAACCCCGCGCCCGAATAGTCGTAGCGGTCGGTCCACGCCATGGCGGAATAGTGGTCGACCACCAGGATCTCGTCCGGCAGGTAGAGCACGAGGTCCCGCTGGTCATCGGGGCGCGCGAGCTTGTGCTCGACATAGTCGAACTGGAAGGCGAGATCGTAGCCGAATGCGCCGTAGAGACCCAGATTGGGGTCCTCCACCGTGCGGAAGAGATCGACGAGCGCGCGCAGCACGGTGAAGACGGTCGGCACGCGGCTGCGTTCCTCCTCGGCGAACACCCGGCCGGGTTTGGCCACCTGCAGCGTGATCAGCCGCTGCTCGTGCCTGCGCAGCGTGACATCCGCCAAGCCCTCGATCGCGGTCAGGATGACCGGCAGCAGCATCTCGCCCCGCCCGTTCAGCGCCTCTATGCGCATCGCGCGGCCTTGCGCGGTGATCACGAGAGGCGGGTCGATCATGGCCGTGTCCCACCGCGTATAGCGGCCAGGGAATTCGTAGTTGGAGGAAAACACGCAGCCGCGCCTGGAATCCAGCGCGTCTATGTAGCCCTCGATCGCGCCTTCATACGGCACCTCGTGCCGCGTGCGGGTTATTGCGATCCCGCCTTGGGTAACGAACCGCTCGGCGCCCCCTTCAAGCATTTCCACCGACATTCATGCTCTCCATCCGTTTGCCGGCGGGACCCGGAGCGCCAAAAAAGCAAAATGGCCGCCCGGACTTCCCGTTGCGGCCACAAACTTTCCCACGCACGCGCGTCGTCAGGCCGCTGTCAGCAGCCCCACCACCAAACGGTCTTCGACGAACGCATATGCATGCGGTGTCCCATAGGGGAGAACGCGCGAGCGGGCAAGCGGGAATTACGTCTCGACTGCCGCTGAGGGCAGCCGTTGTGCCGCCTTGGCAATCTCCCGCCAGGGGTCGCCATGCTCCCGCAGCCGCGCCGGTATGGTGTTGACGTTGAACCCTTTCGGATCCAGCCCCGGTCTCACCTCCTCCCAGTCGAGCGGGGTCGCGACCGGCGCACCGGCCCTCGCACGCGTCGAGTAGGGGGCGACGGCGGTCGCGGTTGCGTCATTGCGCAGGTAGTCGATGAAGATCTTGCCCTTGCGCTCCGCCAGCGCCGCCTTGGTGAGATAGCGGTCCGGCTCGGCCTCGGCCATGCCTTGGGAGAAGGCCTTGGCGAAACCCTTCACCTGCTTCCACTCGTAACGCCGCTCGAGTGGAGCGACGACATGCAGCCCCTTCCCGCCTGTCGTCTTCACGAAGCTGGTCATGCCGCTCTTCTGCAACCGCTCCCGGACCGTGAGGGCGGCATCGACGATATCGTCGATGCCCATCCCTTCGCCAGGGTCGAGGTCGAAGATCATGCGGTCCGGGCGGTCCGGCCGGTCGATCCTGACGCCCCACGGGTGCATTTCCAGCACTCCCATCTGCACCAGGGCCACCAGCCCCCGAGCATCCTTCACGTAGAGATACGCGCCGGAGTGCTCGAAACCGGGAACGACGAACTCGCCGATCTCCTTCGGCACACCGGAGCCCGCGTGGCGCTGGTAGAAACAGTATTTCTGCCGCCCGGTCGGGCAGCGCACCAGCGTCATCGGCCTGTTGGCGGCGTGCGGAAGCATCCATTCGGCCACCGCCAGATAATATTCCGCGAGAGCCCGCTTGGTGATCCCCTGCTCCGGGTAGAGCACTTTGTCCGGGCTGCTGAGCCGAACCCCGCCGATCTCGATTGCGTCGTCCTTTGCCATCTAGCCTCCGATCACCGTCTCGATCAGCCGGCCCGGCCGTGCTTCCTGCTCGATCTGCTCGAAGGTGCACTGACGGGGCGCCTTGTCCGGTCGCCAGCGGAGGAGCTTCGTGCCGTGCCGGAAGCGCCGGTCCGTCACGTGGTCGTAACGCACTTCCACCACCAGTTCATGCCTCAGCGGCTCCCACTGGCCCGAGCGTTCCGTGGACCAGCGGCTCGGCCCTCCCGGCGCGTTGCCAGTGAAGCCCGGCGGACCCTTCTGCTGTTCCAGCCGCGCCGTCAGTTCCTTTCGTTCGCCGTTCGATATCGTCGACGTGAAGCCGACATGATCGAGCAGGCCGCTATCGTTGAAGAGTCCCAGCAGCAGCGAGCCGACCTGTCTGTCTTTCGATCCATAGCGGAAGCCGCCCACCACGCAGTCGGCGGTGCGCAGCCGCTTCACCTTCAGCATCGCCCGTTCGCCGCTTTCGTAGGGCCCGTCGGCCCGCTTGGCGACGACCCCGTCCAGCGACCCGCCGGCCTTCGCCAGCCATAGCGCCGCATCGCTGCGTTGGCGGGTATATGGCGAGAGGCGGAAGCTTGCCCGGTCGCCGGCCTTCGCGAAGAATCTCTCCAAGGCCGCGCGCCGCGCACTCAACGGCTCGTCAGTCAACGGGGCACCATCTACATCCCGCAACATATCGAAGAGGATATAGATCGCGGGCGTCTCGCCCGACAGCTTCCTGATGCGGCTCCCGGCTGGATGCAACCGCATCTGGAGTGCGCCGAAGGACAGGGTGTCGCCGACCGGGATCGCAAGCTCGCCGTCGAGAATGAACCGGTCGCCCGGCAGCGCACGCACCGCCTCGACGACCTCCGGGAAGTAGCGTCCCAGCGGCTTACCCGACTTGGCGCGAAGGTCCACCTCGTCGCCATCGCGATAGGCGATGCATCGGAAGCCGTCCCATTTCGGCTCGAACTGCCAGCCCAGTTCGGCCGGAAGCTCGTCCACCAGCCGCGCCTCCATCGGCTCGATGATGGCTGTCCCGGTCGTGGACTTTTCTTTCGGCGGGCTCACGGGCGCTTCCTCGCACCCTTAATTCGCCGCCGCGGCGCCGGTTCCGCGCCAGGGCGCGGAACCGTGACCGCTAACGCAGCTCTACTCCGCCGGCGCGGGCATTGCCGCCGCGCCTGCGGGCGCGGTTGCCGAACGCATCACGACAAACAGGAAAAGCAGCATCGAAGCGAGCGCCGCCAGCGAGCCGAGTATAGCCAGCATCTCGGTTGTCCGGCGGATCGCCAACACGATGCCGGGAACCATGAGCCATACGGCGATCGTATGCAGCCCGAAATGCAGCGTGGCCAGGCGGCCGTTCGCGGCCGACGGGACCAGATGGTAGAAGAGGCCGAACAGGCCCATGGTCACCCATCCGACCAGGTTGAGATGGGCATGGGCCGAGGCAAGCTGATGATCCTGGCTGGCTGACATCCAGATTCCGAAGATCATGCCAAGCGTGACGTATATGACTGCGGAAGCGAAAAACCACAGGGCGACACCGCGCATTTCAATTCCCCCTTTTGAAAAGCATAGCCACCGGCAGGCCGGTCTGCGAATATTAGCCTTTCGTCGAATATTTCGCCAGCAGCCATACCGCTCAGTCTTGTGGATCGGCGGCGGGAGTGTCTCTCCTGCGCAGGGCCCGCAGCGTCGAGACGACGAGCCAGGATAGGCTTGCCCAGGCGGCGCCGAGCGCCCAACCGGCGGCCACGTCGCTTGGCCAGTGCACGCCCAGGTAGACCCGCGACAGCCCGACCGCGACCGTCAGCAGGATCGCCACGCTCAAGACGTAGATACGTTCCCGCGTCGTCTCGACCAGCCTGACGATCAGTGCGGCCAGCGTGAGATAGACGATAGCGCTCATGGTCGCGTGCCCGCTCGGGAAGCTTGCGGTGTGGATGGACACGAGATGGTCTACAACGTCGGGCCGCGGCCTCTCGTAGGCTAGTTTCAGGACATGGCTGACTGCCGTGCCGAGCCCCGTCGACAGCACCACGAACAGGGCCGGGCCGTATTTGCGCGTCACCAGTAGGTAGCCCGTCACCGCGGCAATCAACGCGACCAGGATCGGATATCCGCCCAGCGAGGTGATTTCCGTGATCGTCTCCTCGAGCCAGGGTGGCCCGAGCGGATCGGAAAGATCGTCGGGATTGCGGAAGGCAAGCAGCAGGGCCCGGTCGATGCCGCCCATCTCATCCTCGCCGACCTCGTCGGCAAGCTCCAGGAAGACGTAGGCGCCGAAGCCGACGATGCCGATCAGCAGCGCCGGCAGAATGGCAGGCCGCATGTCCTTCATGCCTCGGACGAGTTCGGTGATCTTCATCGCAACTCCATGGGACAACGGGCGGGACCCGCAGGAAATAGGGCTGGAGGCCGCTTCGGCAAAGGCAAACTTGACGCAGGTCAACGCGCCTCTGCCGCGACGGGGCAGAGTGGCGATCGAAGATGTCCAACAGGAAAGGCGCAGGAAATGGAAGAGGAGCGAAAGACCCAACGCCAGCGAACGATCACCGAGGAAATCGACCTCGCCGGCAACCAGCTCGTCGACGAGATCAAGCGGCTCGTCGCGGAAGGAAATGTGCGCCAGATCCGCATCAAGGATGCGGACGGCGACGTTTACCTCGAAACGCCCTTGACGTTCGGCGCAATCGCCGGCGGCGCGGTGGTGCTGGCGGCACCCTGGCTTGCTATTCTGGGCGTCATTGCAGCACTCGTCACCCGCATTCGGGTCGAGATCGTGCGCGACGCGAAGGATGGCGAGAAGGGCGACGGCGAGCAGCGGAACAAGGATGCCGCCTGAACGGCGCCCTCAGCCTGCCTGGCCGAGGCCCATGCGGCCGAGCAGGCGATCCTTCAGCACGATCTGGTGGTAAAGCGCGGCGGCCACGTGCACCGCGATCAGTGCCATCATGGCCCATGCGCCAAGCCCATGCGGCGCGCGTGGCGCATAAAGCGTAAAGTCCGGCAGGGATCCGCTTCCGCCGGCGAAGAGGATCGTTCCCGCTCCCGACAGCGCCAGCATGGCCAGCCCGCTCGCCCCCATGACCAGGATGACGATGTACAAGAGCCGGTGCACCCAGCGCGCCGCCGCCCGCTGCCATCTAGGCATGCCGGCCGTCTCCTCCGGCTTGCGGTCGGCCAATGCCCACCAGCCAATCCGCAGCAGCGTCAACACCACGACGACGATGCCGACGGTGGCATGTACCCGCAGCAGTGGCAGCCTCGCAGCTTCCTCGGCCTGCTCCAGCATCAGCCCGGATCCGAGCATTGCGAAGACCGCGAACGCAGTCGCCCAATGCATCGCCATCGCCACCGCGCCATAGCGGTGGCCGTCGCCCATCCATCTCATGTCGAAATTCCTTGCGCCAAAAGCCAGCGATGCTATTTACATAGCATACAATGTAATTGGATAGCAAGCTATATGATGCAGTTCGTTAGGGAAAGATCGTCTGGCTACATGACCAACTGGGCGGCGCGCCTGTTCGCCCGCGCCATCGATGCCAGGCTCAAGCCGCTGGGACTGTCGTCGGCCTACATGCCGGTAATCTTCGCACTTGCCCACGGCGAAGCGCTCTCCCAGCGCGTGCTTACCGAGGCGGCCGCCATCGAGCAGCCGACAATGGCCGCGACGCTCGCCCGCATGGAACGCGACGGCCTCGTGCGCAAGGAGCGGGACCCGAACGATCGCCGCAGCGCGCTTTATTCGCTGACGCCCGCCGGTTTGGAGAAAACCGGCCTGGTGCGGGCCGCGGGCCATGCAGTCAACGCAGCGGCCATGGAGGGGCTTAGCGAGGCCGAGCGCGAGGCCTATCTCGCCCTGCTGGGCAAGGTCGTGGCCAATCTCGACAAAAGCCTCGTGCAGGCCGGCCCGCTCAAGGGCCAGCCTGACGCGGATCGAGCCTAGAACAGTCCTTCGATGAACCCCTCGTCGTTGAGGAAGATCTTCTCCGAGGCGGGCTGCTTGGGCAGGCCCGGCATCGTCATGATCTCGCCGCAGATCGCGACGACGAAGCCGGCGCCCGCGGAAAGCCGGACCTCGCGGACCGGCACGACATGGTCCACAGGCGCGCCGCGCAGGTTCGGGTCGGTCGAGAACGAGTACTGCGTCTTGGCCATGCACACCGGCAGGGTGCCGTAGCCCGCCTGCTCCCACTGATGCAGTTGGTCGCGCACGCTCTTGTCGGCGATCGCCTCCGAGCCCCGGTAGATGCGCTTGACGACGGCGTTGATCTTCTCGAACAGCGGCATCTCGTCGGGATAGAGCGGCGAGAACTGCGCCGATCCGCCCTCTGCGAGTTCCACCACCTTGTGCGCCAGATCCTCGATGCCTTCCGATCCCTTCGCCCAATGCTTGCACAGGATCGCCTCTGCGCCCTGGGCGCGGACATAGGCCTTCACGGCCTCGATCTCCGCGTCGGTATCGGAGATGAAGTGGTTGATGGCCACCACGGCGGGCACGCCGAACTGCTTCACGTTCTCGATGTGGCGTCCGAGATTGGCGCAGCCATGCGTGACGGCGGCGACGTTCTCCTTGCCGAGGTCGTCCTTCTTCACCCCGCCGTTCATCTTGAGCGCGCGCACGGTCGCCACGATCACCGCGGCCGCAGGCTTGAGCCCTGCCTTTCGGCACTTGATGTCGAAGAACTTCTCGGCGCCCAGGTCCGCGCCGAAGCCGGCCTCGGTCACCACGTAGTCGGCGAGCTTGAGCGCCGTCGTGGTGGCCATGACCGAGTTGCAGCCATGCGCGATATTGGCGAACGGACCGCCATGCACGAAGGCCGGGTTGTTCTCCAGCGTCTGCACCAGGTTCGGCTGGATCGCGTCCTTCAGCAGCACGGCCATTGCGCCGTCGGCCTTCAGGTCGCGCGCATAGACCGGGCTCTTGTCCCGCCGGTAAGCGACGATGATGTCGCCCAGCCGCTTTTCCAGGTCCTTCAGGTCGGTTGCAAGGCAAAGGATAGCCATCACCTCGGACGCCACAGTGATGTCGAAACCGGCCTCGCGCGGAAAGCCGTTAGCCACGCCGCCCAGCGACACGATGATCTGCCGCAACGCCCGGTCGTTCATGTCCATCACGCGGCGCCACACCACGCGGCGCGTGTCGATGCCTAGTTCGTTGCCCCAGTAGATGTGGTTGTCGATCAGCGCCGACAGCAGGTTGTGGGCCGTGGTGATGGCGTGGAAATCGCCGGTGAAATGCAAGTTCATGTCGTCCATTGGCACGACCTGGGCCATGCCGCCGCCGGCGGCCCCGCCCTTCATCCCGAAGTTCGGTCCGAGCGACGCCTCGCGGATGCAGATCGCCGCGCGCTTGCCGATCCGGTTGAGGCCGTCGCCGAGGCCCACCGTGGTCGTGGTCTTACCCTCGCCGGCCGGCGTCGGGTTGATCGCCGTCACCAGGATCAGCTTGCCGTCCTTGTTGCCCTGCACCGACTTGATGAACTCGGCCGATATCTTCGCCTTGTCGTGACCGAACGGCAGAAGATGCTCGCTCGGGATTTCGAGCTTCGCGCCGATCTCCTGGATCGGCTTTTTCCGCGCCGCACGGGCGATCTCGATATCGGACTTCACCTCAGCCATGTATACATCCTCCGCTGTTTCTCGGCGCCCATCTCGGCGACAATCGAGCTTCTGCGGCATTCCGGCAGAGCCGCCCGACAAATCTGAATACGAACTGTATGCAGCAAAACCCCCTGCCAGCACAAGGTGGACAACGGCGTCGATAGAAAAATCTCATGCCCGCTGAGCGACAGCACTAAACCGGGAGCGTCCGGTCCGCAGTCTCGAAAAGGTCGCGCAATACGCGGAATGCGACAGCCTTGGCTGTGGTGGGGGCCCAGCGCCCGTGCGGGCGGCTTACCGGTCCAGGACGCTGCGCAGCTCGACCAGGTTGGAGCGCACCCGCAGCACGTAGAAGCCCATCGTGGCGAGATGCGTCGGCATGATCCATCCGGCCTCGTTGCCGTTCGAGATCATGAAGGGCTGGATGCGGAGCGCCGAGCGGAACTGCTGCAGCGTCTGCTCCCACAGCGGCCCGACCGAGCGCCCGCTGATCACG
Source organism: Pseudomonadota bacterium (assembly GCA_023435335.1). Taxonomy (GTDB): domain Bacteria; phylum Pseudomonadota; class Alphaproteobacteria; order Rhizobiales; family Rhizobiaceae; genus RCIO01. The sequence goes on along the minus strand of JAEYRU010000222.1, from coordinate 23,793 downwards.
TCCTCGAAGTCCGCCGCAGTGGCGTAGAGGATGCCGTAGTAGCCGTAGAGCTGGCCGTATGCGAACCAGAAGCGGTCGTCGGCGCGGGTGTCGAACCAGCCGTAATTGTAGGCTTCCGAGCGCTCGCGCAGGATCGCCGAGGTCGAGCCGATGTCGCTGGCGATGCGGTCGAGGAACGTGATGAGGTTGTCCGCCCGCGCGTCGAACACGGCGCGGCAGTTGGCCAGCCGGTCGTTGAACGTGCGCAGTTCACGTATCGCGGAGCGGTAGAAGGAGGGTGTCGGCGTCTTGGGGCCGAACGGATTGAAGCCGAAATACCACGTCTCCTCGTCGAACTGCATGCTACCGCGGGCATTCTGCAGGTTCTGGTCGATCTGCGAGGTTCCGCGCACGCGGCCCAGGGTGTCGACCAGCTCGACCGTGGTGCGGCGGATCGCCTGGTTCACGCCGCGCTGGAAGGACGCCTTGTTGTCGAGGAATGGCGTACGGTCCCAGTCGAGGCCGAACAGCCCCATCTTGTACAGGATCATCGACGACACCCACGCGTTCTCGTTCACGTTGAAGTCGATGAGGTCGATGGTCACGTCGGCGATGCCCGAGCGCCCGCAACTGCGTGTGGTGTCGGTCCCGCCCTGCGCCGAAATCTGCTCGCCGGCGGAAATGCCGCGATCCGCGAGTTTGTAGGCGGCCACATAGTCCGGATCGAAGCCGGTCCACACCTGCGTGTTCCAGATGAAATAGCCGTAGAGGCCGACCACGAGGAGCAGCACGATTCCGATCGGCCCCTTGATGAGCCAGCCGCGTCGCGCGTACCAGCGGCTCGCCGCCACGAACGGCCAGGCTATCCATGCGACGAGCAGGCCAATGCCGCGCCCGATCGCCTCGAACATGCGGGTGAAGAAATTCACGATCGGATCAAGCATCGATGCCTCGCCCCAGAGAACCCGCGTTCTAAAGTCATTCGGACAACCCGTACATGCGCTGACGGAACGCCTCGGTGTCCTTGAGATATGCGCTCTTCAGCGTATCCACAACATAGCGGCGCCACGGCTCGCGGAAGCCTTCGTAGGCGGCGTAGAAGCCCTGCTTGTTGAAGGCGTAGCGGAACACGAAGTCGGTGGGCACGAAATCCGAGATCAGCCGGTTGGTGAGCCATGCGTCGGGATGGTCGGGTCTTGCCCGGACGATGAGGAATCGGAAGTCCGGCCGCACCTCCTCCACCTTGATCTGGCCGAGTTGCGACAGCTCGCGCTTGGCCGCGTTGAGGAACGGGAAGCGCCCGTCGACATTCACCCGCTCCGCGTTCGCATGCATCCAGCTTTGCAGCCAGACACGATCGAGATTGCCGATGTCGCGGGTGGGATCGGCCTCGTGCACCAGTTCACGGATCACCAGGTTTGCCCGGAACTCCAGCCAGTCCGCCGGCTCCATCCACGATGCGCGCGGCAGGTCCAGCCGCCCGCTCCTGGCGAGGAACTGGAACACCCTGTCGGGATCGCGGATCGACAGGTAGCTCACCTGCCACGGTCGCGAGCGGCGGAAGCCCGGCGCGGTCGGGTCGCAGATCACTGTCGTCACGTCAGGATCGATGAACACGTAGAGCCCGCCGAAATGGCTGGTCCAGTACGCGTTGTGGCGGAAGATCACCTGATCCGGCACCAGCGCGTTCTCGCGTATGTCGCCGGTCACCTTGGCAAGCTCGACCATGCGGTTGAGCAGATCGTCGTCGCGCCACGCCTCGGGCTCCTGCTTCAGCCGGTCCGTGAGCGCGCCGAGCTCGGCCGCCTTGCCCACCACGTCCTCAGCGGAAAGCACGCGGAACTCCACCTGGTTGATCGACAGCAGATCCTCGATGTCCTCCACCTTCGAGATGGAGTCTTCGATCTCGCCGTAGATCACGTCCTTGATCGTCAGCGCGTCGATGGCGCGCGCATTGCGGCTCATGAACTCATAGACGAGCTGCGAGGTGTTGGAGAACGCCGTGTGCACCACCGGCAGATCGGCCTGTTGCGGGGTCAGGATGATGAAACGCCGGTTGACCTCGTTGGGGTCGAGATACTGCGGGTCGCCGAGTTCCTCCGCGATCTGCGGCGAAAATCCGGTGCGGTCGATCTCGAAGCTCTTCAGCTTGGTCGGCTTCAGGCCGAACGCCTTGAGCGCCTTGTTGTAGCGCTCGATCAGGTGCGGCTCCTCGACCGGCAGCAGCCGCCCGTAGATCAGTTCGTTTTCGCGCAGGAGCTTCACGCTGCAGACCCGCCGCTTGAGGGAGGATACCGGCGCTGATGCCGCCAGCTATGCATTCCACAGCCCCTTCTTGCGCAACTCCTCCATCTCCCTTGCCGCCCGCTCGCGCAGCCGCGCGTCGCGCAGCATCTTCTCCACCGCGGCGTCGTCCGCGCGGTCGGAGTAGCGGAACTCGCTGTCGGCGTAGCGGTTCACCTCCTGCATCACCATCTCCATGGTGAACGGCTTTCTCAGCTCCGCAATCATGTCGCGCTTGGCGTCGTAGCCCTTGTGCATGAACGCCTCGGGCGTCTCGAACCACTCGTCCGGCAGCTCGATGTCCATCGCCCGCATCTTGATCGCGTCGGTGACGTTCTTGATCGCGCGGCCGGTGAAGCGCGGCTCCGCCTCCTTGATCATGTGCAGATAGGCGCCGATGTCCGCCAGCGTCTTCGGCTCGCCGAACTCGCCCAGGTAGCGGTCGTAGACCTGTTTCAGCCCGTCCTCGTGCGGCTTGGCGTGGCTTTCATAGGCCGTCGAGACCGCGCGCTGGATCTCCTGCGCCGCATAGAGCTCGTGCTTGCCGAGCGGGATCTTGTGGTTCTTGCCTGCCAGCAGCACGAAGATGTCGATGTAGTCCTCGCGCGTCTGCGGTCCGTCGACCAGCCAGCGGGCGCCCGCCCGCTGCCGCAGCGCGTCGTCCACGTTCTCGGGATAGTTGGAGAACATGCCGAACGAGCAGTTGCCGCGCACCACCGTCATCGCACCCGAGAACGCGTCCATCAGCACGCCGGTGATCTCGTGCTGTCCGGCCGAGGCCCGGTCGTCCGAGCGCTTGGCCGCCACCTGGTCGATGTCGTCGATCGTGCCGAACGAGATCGCCCGCGGGTTGAGCACGTTTTCGACGAACTGGCGGCAGTTCTGTCCCGACTTGCCCTGGTAGGACGAGATCTGGTCGACGCCGAAATTCTCGTAGTGGAAGGGAAAGCCCGCGACCTGGCAGTAATCGTTCACCAGCCCCGCGATCATCTGGATCAGCGTCGTCTTGCCGGTGCCCGGCGCGCCGTCCCCGATGAAGGTGAACAGGAAACCGCCCAGCTCCACGAACGGGTTGAGCTGGCGGTCGAAATCGTAGGCCATAAGCATCTTGGCGAGCTTCACGGCCTGGTATTTGGCGATGTGGTTGCCGACCACCTCTTCGGGCTTCTTGAAGGTCATCGCCAGCGGCTTGGACTTTTTACCCGGCGCGACGTCGAAGCCGTCGATGGTGAAATCGTCCGCGTCGAGCCGCATATGCGCGTTCTCGAACGTGCCCAGCCCGTCGAAGCGGCTCCTGCGTTGCAGGAGCCCTTCCAGCGCTTCCGTTGCGAAACGCTTCGCCCGCGCCGCGAGTTCGCCATCGTCCTTTGCGCCCGCAAGCGCGGTGTCCAGCCCCGCGATGAGGCTCTTCACCGCATCCTGCTGCGTGTCGAAATTGTAGGCCGGCTCCTTGATGTCGTTCGCGGCCTCGCCGTCGCTCTCGATCAACTGCAGCAGGTAGGCGGCGAAGGTGAAGGCCGCCACATAGGCCGAGGCGGAAAGCAGCCGCTTGTATGTGCCGGCCTCCTCCCCTTCCAGCGGCGCGCGCGTGTTCTTCTGTTGCAGGCTTTCGAGGTCGCTCGCCTTGGCGAAGATGTCGCCGACCGCCAGCGCCACCTGGATCGCGCGACGAGCGCGGTAGAGCAGCGTGTGCTGGCCGATCGACAGGATCGGATCGTCCGGCCGCACGGCGGAAATCGTCTTCGACAGTTCCACCTCGCGCGTGCGGCGCACGGACCCCGTTGCCACGGTCGAGACGAACCGCCGCCCGGTGCCGGCAAGCGCCGTCTGCGAACCTTCGCCTCCATCCTCCAGCACCACGATCCGGGTGACGAAGCTCTGCGCCAGCGCCCGATGCTTTTCGACGTCCTCTTCGGAAATGGTCGTCAGGCCGGTATCCATGCTGCCCCCCGCTTAGACATCTGAAATCACCTTGCCGTTAGACAGGATGTGCACCTGATAACCGTCGAACACCTTGCGCGCCTCCTGCGCGGCATAGAGCGCCTGGTAGGCCTCGTGCGGGATCAGCGCGTGCTTCTCGTAGGTCGATACGCCCTGCCGCGCGGCTTCCAGGTCGTCGGTGTTGATGTAGAACTCCTCACGCGGTGGCTGGCTGGAGAACAGGCCCTTGCGCCCCGGCTTCTCGGCCTGCGAGTAGACTTCCTGCACCGTCCAAGTGAGCAGCCATGCGTTCTGCTGGCGCCGTACCTTTCCCAGGACGTCGGCGATCGTGGAGTTGTGCTCGGTGATGCCCGCCGAATAGAACGGGCCCAGCACCACCCGGCGCAACTGCTTTGGGTGCAGCTGGTCGAAATCCTTGTCCAGGTTGCCCGCGATCGTGGCCGGGGACAGCGAATAGGCGGAGTTCTTCTCGGCGAAGTCGTCGAAGCGGTGCGCCAGTTCCGGGTTGAGCAGGCCTTCTACCGGCAGCGGGATTTCCACGCGTTCGTTGAGCGCGCCGTCCTTGCCGACCAGTGCCTTGACCATGCTTTCGGACGAATCCTCCACAGTCGCCATGTAGATCAGCGGCAGGTTGGCCGCCCCGTCGAACAGGCCCCAGTGCACCATGTAGAAGGGCCGTCCCGTCTTCGGGTTGACCGATACTTTTAGCGTCCGCGGCAGGACGAAGGGCGAGAACACCTGGCCGTCTGACACGTCCTCGAGATAGAGCCGCTCGGCCATCGACTTCTGCAGCGCCGCGGGAAACGCCTTGTGGCGCAGGATGAAGTCGGCCATCTCCACGCGGATCTGCTCGGGCTCGGGAATGGCCGCCAGCCGCGCCTCCGCCGTCTTGCGGTCGTTCTCCAGTTCCAGCACGTTCTGGAACACCGGATAGCCGCTCTCGGCTCTGCTGATGCGGAAGCTGTCGGCGAAGGCAAGCCGGTTCTGCCAGCATGAGAAGGACCGTGTCAGCCTGTCCAGATACTCGGCCACCACCTGCGCCACCACGCCGTGGCGGTAGAGCGGCGAACGGTCGTCACGCAGGAAGATATCGAGCCCCTCCAGCGCCGACGCGATGGTCTCGAAATAGCGGGAGGCGGGATTCGAGGCGGGGGTCATGCTCGGCTCCCACCCTCCCCCTTGTGGGGAGGGTCGATCCGCGCGGCGGATCGGAGTGAGGGTGTCATCGCGGTGCCTTCAGGTCGAGGTCGCTCACGCCTTCACGTAGTCGGCCGCGTTGTGCTTTCGCAGCACCTCCTCGAAACGCCGCGCGAAAGCCTCGTCGGCCAGCTTCTTGCGGCGCTGAATGTCGGCGGTGGCGACCATGTTCTTCTCGTGCATTTCCAGCAGGTCGCCGATGTGCTTTTGCGCGGCCGCGCCGATGCCGGCCATCGTCTGCTCGGCGGTGTTGTCGACCTGGCTGCCCAGCGTGTTGATCTTGTGCGCCACGTCCTGCTGGGCGGCCGTCTTCAGGCTGTCCTCCAGCGCCTTGTAGAGCACGATGCGCTGCTCGGTATCGATGGTCAGCTTGTTGATCAACGTGTTCTGTGCCGCGATCTGGTTGTTGAGCGAATCCACGAAGGTCTGGAACATGGAAGTGTAGCGCTCCAGGGTCTGGCTTTCGGCCAGCAGTTCCTGCTCCTTCGCCTGCCGCTCGTTGTATTCGGTGGCGAGCTTCGAGCGTTCCGCCTCGAGCTCGGTACGCTCCGTCTGGCTGGTTGAGGCGGCGATCCGGTTCTCGATGTCGAGCAGCAACGGGTTCAGTTCCTCGATGCGCTTCTGCGTCGCCGTGAGGTTTTCGATGGTCACCTTGCGCCGCTCGATCACCTTGCCGAGGCTGGCTTCGGACGTCTTGTAGCGGTCGTCGAGGATCTGCTTCTGCGCCTTCAGGATGCCCACGATCGTGTCCGACTTCGCCAGCAGCTCCTGCAGGTTGCCCGCCAGCGACATGTTGCGTACGCGCTCGGTGCGCATGCGCTGCTTGCGCTGCGCCGAGAATACGCCGACGAAGTTCTCCCAGCCCGTGTAGCTCTTCATGCTCTCGAACTCGGCGCCGAACACGTTGGTCGCGTCCTCCAGTCCGATGATCAGGTCGGCGATGTTGCCCTCCATCACCTTTTGCTGGCGCAGCACATCCTGGATGCGGGCATTCTCGATGTCGAAGTCGGCCGCGCCGATCTTGGCATCCGTCGTCGCTATTCTTTCGAGCAGCGTGCCGGATTGCTCGATCCTCGAGCGCATGTCCTCGACCACCTGCTTGGTCTTCGCGATCTCGGCGTCGAAATTCTGCAGTGTGGCCATCTCTTAGGATCCCCTTGCCCGGTCAGCGCTATGGCACACGGAAATGTGGCCCAAGGGAATATATGTGCGGCCCATTGCGATTGAAAGACGGCCCGCGCCGCCATTCGGCGGCGAGGCTCGCGCCAGATGGAAAGCCGCCGCTAGGGCTTCGGATCGGCCTCTAGATAGGCGATGACGTTCTCGATGTCGTCGTCCTTCGAAAGCCCGGCGAAAGCCATCGTCCCTTTCGGCACCACGTCCTTCGGCTTGCGCAGGTACTTTTCCAGGTGTTCCTCGTCCCAGACGAGACCCGCCTCGCCCAGTTCGACCATGTTCTTCGAATACTTGAAGCCCGGATGGCTGCCGGCGGCGCGGCCGATCACGCCTTCGAGTGGCGGGCCGACCTTGATCTTGTCTCCGGTGGCCTCGTGACAGATCACGCACTTCTTGAAGACCACCTTGCCGGCGACGGCGTCGCCGTCGGCATGGGCTGCGCTGAGCGATGCCGCGAGTATCGCCGCGGCGGCGAGTGCTTTGCGAAACAACCGAACCTCCACTTCCTGCACGCTTATCGAACAGCTACACTCCCAAAGATGTCAACTCCTTGACCTTCATCAACCCCGCGGCAACGCGCCGCCCCGCCGCACGCGCCATGGAGGCCTATTCACCGGCAAAGCCCACCAGATCCTCCGGTGGCATGCGCCCTATCTCCTCCTCCCAGTGCCGGCGGCAGAGCGAGACGTAGACATCCTTGCCGATCGCCACCTGCGCCCCCTGCTTTGCCACCTTGCCGTCCGGTCCGAGGCGCACCACCATCGTCGCCTTGCGGCCGCAGCGGCAGATCGTGCGCACCTCGCGCAGTTCGTCGGCGATCGCCAGCAGCGCCCTGGAGCCGGAGAAGAGGTTGCCCTGGAAGTCGGTCCGCAGCCCGTAGCACATGACCGGGATGTGCAGGCGGTCCGCGACGCGCGCCAGTTGCCAGACCTGGTCCTCGGTGAGGAACTGCGCCTCGTCGACGAACACGCAATGCGTGGTCTGGTGCGCGGTATGCTCGCTGATGCGCGCAAACAGGTCGTCGCCGTCGCGGAACATCTCGGCGTCCGCCTCCAGCCCGATGCGCGAGGAGATGTATCCCTGGTCGGCCCGGCGATAGTGGCCGGCCACGAACAGCATCGTCTCCATGCCGCGCTCGCGATAGTTGTACGACGCCTGCAGCAGCATCGTCGTCTTGCCGGCGTTCATGGTCGCGTAGTGGAAATAGAGCTTGGCCATCCGGCCTATTAATCCGAAGCCGCCACCCGACGGGAGGCCCGATCTCGCCTCCTCCACCGAAAAGCGCCGTTCCATGTCGCTCGCAGGCTGGCTCATGGCGCGCCCCGCAACATGCCGCGGCTTGAAACGCCGCAAGAATGGTGTTTGGTTCGGGGAAAGCGGGCTTCACCGCGGGGCCAAAAGTTCTTGCACAATGGGAGATTTCACATGTCGCGTTTCAAGACCTCGATCCTGACGATCGGCTTCGCCGCCGCGCTTTCCTCCGGCAGCGCCATGGCCGCCGATCCGGAAAGCTGCAAGACGGTGCGCTTCTCCGACGTCGGCTGGACCGACATCACCGCCACCACCGCAACCGCGTCGGTTATCCTCGAGGCGCTGGGCTATGCGCCGGAGGTGCAGGTCCTCTCGGTTCCGGTCACCTACGCCTCGCTGAAGAATAAGGACATCGACGTCTTCCTCGGCAACTGGATGCCGACCATGGAAGCCGACATCGCGCCCTACCGCGAGGACGGCTCGGTCGAGACGATCGTCACCAACCTGGAGGGCGCCAAGTATACGCTCGCCGTGCCCCAGTACACCTTCGACGCCGGTCTCCAGACCTTTCAGGACATCGCCAAGTTCCGCGATAAGCTGGACGGCAAGATCTACGGCATCGAGCCCGGTAATGACGGCAACCGCCTGATCCTCGACATGATCGAGGCCGACCAGTTCGGCCTCTCCGGCTTCGAGGTAGTGGAAAGCTCCGAGGCGGGCATGCTCTCGGCCGTCACCCGCGCCGCCCGCTCCAAGCAGGACGTCGTCTTCCTCGGCTGGGAGCCGCATCCGATGAACGCCAACATCGACATGGCCTATCTGGCCGGCGGCGACGACGTGTTCGGCCCCGACTACGGCGGCGCCACCGTGCACACCAACGTGCGCGCCGGCTACACGCAGGAGTGCCCGAATGTCGGCGCGCTGCTCAAGAACATGGTCTTCTCGCTGGAGATGGAGAACGAGATCATGGGCGCCATCCTCGATGACGGCAAGGACCCGCAGGTCGCCGCCACCGACTGGCTGAAGGCGAACCCCGACGCAGTCGCGCCCTGGCTCGCCGGCGTCACCACCCTCGACGGCGGCGACGCGGCGGCGGCGGTAAACGCGAAGCTTGGAATGTAGACGGCAGTCGTCCGGTGAGAAATCGAAGGCGGCCGTTCCAGGTGGCGGCCGCCTTTCGCACTTGAGGGGAACAATCCATGGACCCAATCTCGCAATGGGTGGCGAGCTGGAAGATCCCGATAGGCCGCTGGGGCCGCGAGTTCTTCGATTTCCTCACCACCAATTTCGCATGGTTCTTCGATTCCCTCGCCGACTTCTTCAAGCTGGTCCTAGACGGCGCGGTGGGCCTCCTTCTCGCCGCGCCGCCCATCCTCATCGTGCTTGCCGTGGCCGCCCTCGGCTGGTGGCTGCAGCGGTCGTGGAAGCTTGCCGTCGGCATCGTCCTCGGCCTGCTCTTCATCATCAACCAGGGCCTCTGGCGCGAGACGGTCGAGACGCTGGTGCTCGTCGTCGCCGCAGCCACCGTGTCCATGGCGATCGGCGTGCCGATCGGCATCTGGGCCGCGCATAACGAGCGCGTCTACCGCATCCTGCATCCGATCCTCGACCTGATGCAGACGCTGCCCACCTTCGTCTACCTCATTCCGGTGCTGATCCTCTTCGGCCTCGGCATCGCGCCGGGGCTCATCGTCACCGTCATCTTCGCCATGCCGGCGCCCATCCGCCTCACCTATCTGGGCATCACCTCGGTGCCCAAGCCGATGCTGGAGGCGGGCGAATCCTTCGGCGCCACGAAAGGCCAGCTCTTGTGGAAGGTGGAGCTGCCGGCCGCGCTCCCCACCATCATGGCCGGCCTCACCCAGTGCATCATGCTGTCGCTGTCCATGGTCGTCATCGCCGCCCTCATCGGGGCGAACGGCCTCGGCAAGCCGGTCGTTCGCGCGCTGAACTCTGTCAACATCCCGCTCGGGCTTGAAGCCGGCCTCGCCATAGTGGTGCTTGCCATCGTGCTCGACCGCATCGCCCGCATCGGAGCCGCGAAATGACCGCCGCGATCGAGTTCCACGGCGTGGACATCGTGTTCGGCGATTCGCGCCAGACGGCGGCCGCGCTGCCCATGCTGGAGGCCGGCGCCGCGCGCGGCGAGATCCTGGAGAAGACCGGCGCAGTGCTCGGCTGCGCCGGCTGCGACCTCACCGTCGAGAAGGGCGAGATCTCGGTCCTCATGGGCCTCTCCGGCTCCGGCAAGTCCACCCTGCTCAGGGCCGTCAACGGCCTCAACAAGGTCACGCGCGGCAGCGTCGTCGTGCATGACGAGGACTGGCAGGCCGACGTCGCCAGCTGCAATCCCGCCGACCTGCGCAAGATCCGCCGCGAATGCGTCGCCATGGTCTTCCAGCAGTTCGCGCTGCTGCCGTGGCGCACGGTGGCCGAGAACGTCGGCTTCGGGCTGGAACTTGCCGGCGTGCCCCAGAAGGAGCGGCAGGAGCGGGTCGCCGCCCAGCTTGAGCTGGTCGGCCTCGGCCAGTGGGCCGGAAAATACGCCCACGAGCTCTCAGGCGGCATGCAGCAACGCGTCGGTCTCGCCCGCGCCTTCGCTACCGAGGCCCCGATCCTGTTGATGGACGAGCCGTTCTCCGCGCTCGACCCGCTCATTCGCACGAAGCTGCAGGACGAGCTGCTCGAACTCCAGGATCGCCTTCACAAGACCATCCTCTTCGTCAGCCACGACCTCGAGGAGGCGCTGAAGATCGGCAACCGCATCACCATCATGGAGGGTGGGCGCATCGTGCAGACCGGCGCGCCGGAGGACATCGTGCTCAAGCCCGCCAACGACTATGTGCGCGACTTCATCGCCAACGTGAACCCGCTCTCCGTGCTGACCGCCTGGAACGTCATGCGCGACCGCCGCGATCTTGAGGATGCGGGCGAAGGCTGGCTTTGGCTCGACCGCCGCCAGACCACCCGCTTCCGCCTCGACGGCAATTCCCTGGTCACAGGGGCCGAACGCAACGGCGAGCCAGCGGTGTGGATATCCTGCGACGCGATCGACAGACTCCCGGCTGACGCGCCGCGCGTATTCTGGGCAACCGCCGGGACGCCGCTGAAGACGGTCATGCACGCCATGCATCAGTCGCACACGGCGCCCGTCGCCGTATTCGACGACCAATCGCGCTTCATGGGCTCCATCGGCGTCCGCGACGTGCTGCGGGCCGTTCTGCGGCGCTAACCGCAATTTGTTTTTGCCTCGTGTCGAAACTGGCCGCGCCCGCGCGACTACTGGGGGCAACCGAGCAGGAGGACTTCATGCGTTTCATGTGCCTGGTGAATATGGACCCCGCGATCACCGCCGGGATGAGCGAGGAGGACTGGCGCGTCTTCCAGGACGGCACCCGGAAATTCGACGAGGAATTGATGGCCGCCGGTCGCTTCGTGATGGCCTCGCCGCTCGATTCCCCCCAGGCCGCCATGACCATCCGCCTGCGCAAGGGCGACATGATGAGGACCGACGGCCCTTTCGTGGAAACGAAGGAGTACATCGCCGGCTTCATCGTTTTCGAGGCGGACGACAGGGATCATGCGGCCGAGATCGCCAGCCGCTCTCCCTTCGTGGAAGTGGGCAGTGTCGAGGTGCGTGCGCTGACCGACTACTAGCGTTCGAGAGCGGGGCGGAGCAGCCTACGCCGCGAGATCCATGGCCCGGAAACGGTCCAGCAGTTGCGGGCGGTTGAACGGCTTCAGGATGTAGCCGACTGCACCTGCCCGCTTTGCCCGCATGATGGCGCCGACGTCGAATTCGGTGACGCAGATGACGATTTGCGGCTTGATCTCGCCCTTGATCGAGACCGCGCTGCGGATGAACTCCTCGGCGCTCATGTCGGGCAGGCTGGCGTCGACGATGATGACGTGCGGCATGTCGGCTTCGCACAGATAGAGCGCTTCAGTGCCGGTGCCGGCCTCGACGACCATCATGTCCGGGCCGCCCAGGATCCGCTTCGCCACTTTCCGGATGACGCTTGAATCATCGACGATCATGCAGCGTTTCACGTTCGGGTCCTCCGGCGCGGCCTGTGGGGCGCGCTGATCAAAGTCATGACGCCACACTAGCCGGGATCGGTAAATTTCCCCGTAACCGGCGAGGTAAAAATTTGCTGAATCGCCGTTTGCGCAGACCCTACGACGCCGTCAGCACGATGTCGTCGGCGGAGGCGCGGATGCCGACGGTCATGCTGGCTTCGCGCGCCAGCAGCAGCGTGTAGTAGGGCTGCACCGAGTGGGCGTCGATCGGCTCCTCCGGCTTGCCGCCGGAATGCAGTTCGAGGAATTTCGGAGGCACGCGCACCATCGGGCCGGCCGCGGTGAGCGTGAAGCGCGGGTGAGTCTCCAGGTCGGCGAGTTCCACGGTGATCTTGCCTCCGCGCGGAATGGCGCCGTTGGCGATCAGTATCAGGTTGAGCAGCAGCTTGACCTTGTTCTTGGGCAGCAGCGCGCGCTGGCCGCGCCATTCCAGTTCCGGCTTCTCGTTGCGCATGAAGGCGGTGGCGACCGCCTCGGCATCGCCGGTATCGATCTGCATCCCGGCGGATCCTGCCGCTCCGAACGCGATGCGGGCGAACTGCAGCCGGGCCGACGCGTTGACGGCGCTCTGTCGGATCAGGCGCATCGCGTCCTCGTCGGAACCGCCCTCGTCGAGCAGTTCCAGCCCGTTGTTGATCGCGCCGACCGGGGAGATGATGTCGTGGCAGACGCGGCTGCACAGGAGCGCGGCCAGCTCGGTGGCGGAGATGGTGAAAAGTTCGCTCATGAAGGGCAGGTCTCCCCAAAGAATCTCAGTTTGACGGAGGCCGGGCGTCCAACCGTCCCGCCTTCCGAATCAGCGCTTGCGAATACCCGACCGGGATACACACCGCCCGTCCCTCTGCCAAGGAAACGCCGCCAGCGGGCGCTTTGCAAGCTGCACTTTCGTGGCGGGCCCGTCGAGGGGATACCTGCGGGTACTTGCCCGGATATTAATGGTTGAAAAAGGATTACGGCCTAAGCTCCATTCGATGCATTCGTCTGGCGGCCGTCAAGAGCCGCGGACGGGACGAGGCGCGACCGGACAGGCTCCCGAACGGAGAGATTGAATGATGTTCGCCAGACTTTTCGCGGCGTTTCGTTTGGGGAGCCTCGCCGCGCTCCTCCTGGGTGCGGTGCTTGCGGGCACAGGCGCGGCGCGCGCCAATGAAACCTACACGATGCAGGAAATCGTCGATTCCGGCCACAGCTTCTTCGGTTCGACCTCCGGCGGGCTCGCCACGGTCATCGAGAAGGCATTCGCCTCATACGGGCTGCCCAATGGCTACGTCCTGGGCGAGGAAGGGTCCGGCGCGCTGATCGGTGGCGTCACCTATGGCGAGGGCACGCTCTACACCAAGAACGCCGGCGACCATGTCGTGTTCTGGCAGGGACCGTCGATCGGCTGGGATATCGGCGGTCAGGGGTCGCGCACCATGATGCTTGTCTACAACCTCGATTCGATCTCCAGCCTCTACAAGCGCTTCGTCGGCGTGTCCGGTTCCGCCTACGCGATCGCCGGCCTGGGCTTCCACGTCCTGAAGAACGGCAACGTGCTGCTGGTGCCGGTGCGGACCGGCGTCGGCGCGCGCCTGGGTTTCAATCTGGGCTACCTGAAGCTCACGCAGACGCCGACCTGGAATCCCTTCTGAGGCTTCCCGGCTCGGGGTCTCGCCCCATTTAACCTTAAGGCGCGGTTAATTTCCGGCGGCACTGGATTTCTCCGGTGCCGCCGTGTCACATTTGCGGCCCAAGGGTGGAGTAGTCTGCGCCGCGGGTGGCGGAAGGGCGTGGGGTTGTGATTCAGAGTATCCTCTTCTTCGTGCTCGGCTTCCTCTGCGCCGGTTTCCTCGCGCTGATGGTGGCGCCGGCTATCTGGCGCCGCGCGGTCGTCCTGACGCGCAAGCGCATCGAGGCGTCGGTGCCCCTCTCGGTCAACGAGATCCAGGCCGACAAGGACCGCATGCGGGCCGAGTTCGCCATGTCCACGCGGCGTCTCGAGATGAGCGTCAAGGCGTTCCGGGAGAAGGCCGCCAGCCAGATTATCGAGATTAACCGCAATCGCGAGGAATTGCGGCAGCTCGCCGAGGAGCGCGCGGAGAAGAGCGACGCGCTGACCGCGCTGGAGGCGAGCGCGAGCGAGCTGCGCGCCGAGCTGCGGCGGCGCGAGGAGCAGTTGCAGCAGCTCTCCCACAAGCTGATCGACGCCGAGAAGATGCTGGAGGAACGGGCGCTTGAGCTGGAGAAGCTCGGCCGCATGTACGACGAGGCGAGTTTCGCCTCCTCCAGTCGGCAGATCGAGCTGGTTTCGCGCGAGACTGAGGTGGAGAAGCTTTCCACTGACGTCGCCGAACTGCGCGAGCAGCGTAAGCAGGCCGAGCGCCGCGTGCGCGAGGCGGTCGCCGAGAGCAAGACGCTGCAGGACGAACTTAAGCTGGAGAAGCGTCGTTCGGCCGAGATGGAAAAGCGGCTCGAGCGGCTGATGGCCAACCTGTCTGACCGCGAGGAGAAGCTCGACCGGCGTGAGAAGGAGCTGGAGCGGCTGCGCGAGCAGCAGAAGCTCGGCTCGGGCGCCGAGGGAGAGCTGGCGGCGGAACTCTCCGCGGCGCAGGAGCAGAAGGTTAAGCTCGAGGCGGAAGTCGCCGACCTCACCCTGCAGATGTCCACGCTGCTGTCGGGCGCCACCGGCGCCGACGTCGAGAAAGCCATGGCCAAGCTCAACGCCGACCGCACGCGGCTGGAGGAGCGGCTGACCACGCTGACGCGCGAGAACAAGAAGCTGCGCGGCGACGTGGCCTCCCTGGAGCGCTCGAAGTCGGAGGAATGGGACGAGGAACGGCGCGGCAACGCGCTGTTGCGCGAGCAGATCAACGACCTGGCGGCCGAGGTGGTCAACCTGACACTGATGCTCGACGGCCCGGATTCGCCGATCCGGAAGGCGCTGGCGCAGCCGCCAGGCGGCCATGTCGCGGGCGCCGCGCCCACCGACGCCATCGTCAGCCTCGCCGACCGCGTGCGGGCCCTGCAGAAGGCGGCGGCGGGTCCTGTTGGGCGTCAGGCCGAGGCGGCCTCCGGCGGCAGCTAGCCGCTGCGGAAAAGCCGATGAAGCGCGACCGCCGACGCGGCCGCCACGTTGAGGCTGTCGAAGCCCGGCGCGATCGGGATGCGCACCGTCGTCATCCCGGCCATGACGCTTTCCGGCAGCCCCTCCCCTTCGGTGCCGAGATAGAGCGCGGCGCGCGGGCCCGGCGCCACGTCGCCGATGTCCAGGCGCCCGCGCGGCGATAGCGCGTATTGCTCGAACCCGGCCGCGCCGAGCGCCGCGATGAGTTCGCCGGCGTCGCCGGCCACGGCGAAGGGAACTTTCAGCGAGGCGCCGACCGAGACCCGGATCGCCTTGCGGTAGAGCGGATCGCATGAAGTGCTGTCGAGCAGCACCGCATCGACGCCGAAGGCGGCCGCGTTGCGGAAGATCGAGCCGACATTGTCGTGATTGGAGATGCCGACCAGGACCAGCACCAGCGCTTGTGACGGCAGTCCCGCGATCAGCGTCTCCGCCGGCTCCGCCGGACGGCGCTTTACCGCCGCCAGCACGCCGCGATGCACGTTGAAGCCGGCGACCGCGTCCATCACCGGAGCCGGCACGACATAGACGGGCAGCGCCGGCGGGGCCTTGCGGAGCGTGTCCTCCATTCCCGCCACGCGGCTTTCCAGCAGCAGCGCCGACACGGGTTCGAACCGCCGCGCGGTGAAGAGCACGTCGAGCACCACCTTGCCCTCGGCGATGAACAGCCCGTCGCGGCTCGCCAGGTCCCGCTCGCGGATGTCGCGATACGGGGCGAGACGCAAGTCGGCAGGGTCGTCGATAATGGTGATGGTCATGGACGCGATACCGGGGACCGGCGCCGGATAGAGGGCTGGACGGCAACAGGCAAGACCGGGGCAGCCCGGCCTGGCGATTCTACGTGGCGGGAGCGAAGATCCTTACCAGCGTACGTAGCAGTTCGGCCACCGGCCCCGGGCTGCACGAGTAGAAGATCATCTGCCGGTCGCGCCGCGTCTCCACAAGTCCCAGGCCGCGCAGCTTGGCAAGATGCTGGGACAGCGCCGACTGGCTGAGCGCTACGCGTGCCGCGATGGCGCCGACCGGCAATTCTTCCTCGGCAAGATGGCACATGATGGCGAGGCGCTTGCCATTGCCGAGAAGGGCGAGGACTTGCGCCACTTCATCCGCCCGTTCGACCAAGCTTGTCGGTGACATTCATCCCCCAATAGGACGCATTCTCGTCCGGCATCGTCGGGGGGCAGGACGCCGGCAAGACCCCAGGATGCGGACCCCACACCCGTTCAAGTTGTGTCAGTCTAGCGACTGCCATTCAAATCACAAGGATTTGCTCACTATCAGTTGTGGGAAGTCGCGTCCTGGAGCATGCGGCGGCCCTCGGCGGCCATGCGCACGAGCGCGGCGCGCATCTCGGAGGGGGATTGCAGGGGCTCGTCAAAGAAGATCCGGCGCGCATCCTCGCCGCAGACGATGTCGATGCCCCCGGCGTCGATCCCGGTCATGATCCAGTCGCCGTCCGGCGCGTGCGCGAAGGCCCGCGCATAGACCGCGATCGCGTCGCGGTGGTCGGCGTTCATGTGCACGATGGCCGACTGCTCGCTGGCGGCGAGCGCCTCGTTGGCCGGGCTGTCGGTCAGGATATCCGCGGCCGCCAGGGCGTATGCCTTGCCGAAGCCGCCGTTGAGGCTGGCGCCCTGCGGGTCCAGCCGGAAGAACGAGAAGTCGGCGAAGCCGGCATAGAGCTTCGCCTTCGGCTGGCGGTTGAGGTAGCGGCGCTCGGCGCGCGCCTGCGCCGGGCTGCCGCGCTCCAGCCGCGCGGCGCGGCAGGCGATGCTCATGCGCGGATGGGCGAGCGGGTCGCCCTTGCCCGGCTCCCCGACCAGCAGCGAGCAGCGCGGATCTCCCAGCAGGCCGGCCGTGTGGGCGGAAAGCGCGGAGACCAGGATCAGCGGCGCGCCGTCGATGTCGGTCGCCGTCGCGACTCGGCTCGCCACCGGCGCGCCGGTCTGCGGGTCGAGCGTGGCAAGCGCCGCGTAGCGCGCCTCGCGCAGCAGCTTCCGGGCCAGCCGGATCGCCTCCTCGTCCGTCGGCCGCAACACTTCCTTCGGCTGGTCCTGCACTGCGCGCTCCGAAAACATGACTGCGAAAGTCGTATTATCGGCCGACAATGCCCGCGCTGGCAAGCGCCTCCGCTTCTTCGCTCGACACCCCGAAAGCGGCGAGACCCGCGGCCGCATCGGTGGCGGGAAGACCCGAAACACGCGCCTGCGAACGCGAGAAGCGCGGCGCCGGGCGCGGCCGCGTCATCTTGCCGACCTCAGCATGCGCGTCGCGCGCGCGGGCATGCCGGTGCGAAGGCGCCTCCGACAGCGAAAGCACCGGCGCCACGCAGGCGTCCGTCTCCTCGAACAGCGCCGCCCACTCGTCGCGTGGGCGCTCCTGCAGGCGCGCGGCGATCGCCTCGCGCATCTCGGGCCAAAGGCGCATGTCGTACTGCCCCCGCGCCAGGCGCTCCTCGAGCGGAAGCAGTCGGGCGAATTCGGCGAAGAACCGCGGCTCCAAGCAGGCCACGGCGACATGCTTCCCGTCCGCCGTCTCGTAGGTGTCGTAGAAGGGTGCGCCCGAATCGAGCAGGTTCACCCCGCGCCGGTCCTTCCACATGCCGGCCGACAGGAAGGCGAAGAACGGCGCCGCCAGCATCGCCGCGCCGTCGACCATGGCCGCGTCCACCACCTGTCCCCTGCCCGAGCGGGAGCGCTCGAACAGCGCCGCCAGCAGGCCGACGATGAGGAACATGGCTCCGCCGCCATAGTCGGCGACGAGATTGAGCGGCGGGACCGGCTTGTGTCCCTTGGGGCCGATGGCGTGCAGCACCCCCGACAGCGCCAGGTAGGTGAGGTCGTGGCCGGCGCGTCCGGCCAGCGGGCCGTCCTGGCCGAAGCCCGTCATGCGGCCGTAGATGAGCGCCGGGTTGCGCGCCAGCGCGGCGTCCGGCCCGAGCCCCAGCCGCTCCATCACGCCCGGCCGGAACCCCTCGATCAGGGCGTCGGCTTCGCCCAGCAGCCGCAGCACCAGTTCGATGCCCTCCGGCCGCTTGAGGTCGATGCGCACGATGTCGCGTCCGTGCCGGTCGAGGTCGAATTCGGCCGGCGCGGCGAGGAAGGCCTGCTCGTTGGAGATGCGCTCGACCCGCAGCACCCGCGCGCCGAGCTCCGACAGGATCAGCCCGGCGAGCGGCACGGGCCCCAGCCCCGCCATTTCGACGATCCTGAGCCCGGCCAGCGGGCGCGACTTCGGCTCCTGCTCATCCGCCGCTGCCTGCATGGGAGCTACCGCCTACTTCGGCGCCATGCGGATGGCGCCGTCGAGGCGGATCACCTCGCCGTTGAGCATCTGGTTCTCCACGATGTGGCAGGCGAGCGCGCCATATTCGGACGGGTCGCCGAGGCGCGGCGGGAACGGCACCTGCTTGCCGAGCGAATCCTGCGCCTCCTGCGGCAGGCCAGCCAGCATCGGCGTGCGGAAGATGCCCGGCGCGATCGTCATCACGCGAATGCCCGAGCGGGCGAGGTCGCGCGCCACCGGCAGCGTCATCCCCACCACGCCGCCCTTCGACGAGGAATACGCGGCCTGGCCGATCTGTCCGTCATAGGCGGCGACCGAAGCGGTGCTCACGATGACGCCGCGTTCGCCGCCGTCGAGCGGCTCCAGCTGCTCGCAGCGCACGGCGAACAGGCGGATCATGTTGAACGTGCCGATCAGGTTGACCTCGATCACCTTGCGGTAGACGTCGAGCGGGTGCGCCCCGTCCTTGCCGGTCGTCTTCATCGCGATGCCGATGCCGGCGCAGTTGATCAGGATGCGCGGCGCGCCGAGCTTCTCGGCCACCGTGGCGAAGGCCTGCTCGCCGCTCTCGGCGCTGGAGACGTCGCATTTCACGGCGATGCCGCCGAGATCGGCCGCCACCTTCTCCGCCCTGTCGATGCCGACGTCGAAGATCGCGATTTTCGCGCCCTTGGCCGCCAGCGCGCGGGCGGTGGCCTCGCCCAGCCCTGACCCGCCGCCTGTGACGACGGCGACCTGACCCGATGGATTCATGATTTCCTCCGAAATGTTATGACATAGAACAATATGACCCTATCGTAGCGGGAGCGGCGGGGCGGGTGCAAGACGGCATGAGGTCCCTGCCGGGGGAAGAACGGTCCGCGGGCGGATCGCCCTTCTCACGCTTCCGGGATGACCCTGGAAAAGTTCTCCAGGCCTATGCTGTCGGGATCGGGGCCGCCGCGCACGCCGCTGTCCAGCGCATCGATGGCGGCCATCTCCGCCTCCGTCAGCTCGAAATCGAAGACATTGAAATTTTCGGCGATGCGCGCCGGATTCACCGATTTCGGGATGACCGAGCGTCCCTCCTGCAGTCCCCAGCGCAGCATGACCTGCGCCGCCGACCGGCCGTGCGCCTGCGCAATCCCGACGATCGTCGGGTCCTGCAGGGTGCTCTTCTCGCCGCCCCGGTAGAATGTAATGCCGCCGATGGGCGACCAGGCCTGGGTCAGGATGCCGTGCTTTTCGTTGAGCCGCTGCAATTCGGTCTGCTGGAAGTAGGGGTGGACCTCGATCTGGTTGACCGCCGGCACGACCTTTGCCTCGGCCAGGAGCATTTCCAGGTGCCGGGGCATGAAGTTGCTCACCCCGATTGCGCGCACCTTGCCGTCGGCGAGCAGTTCCTCGAGCGCCCGGTAGGCGCCCAGCGTCCGTTCGAACGCGGACGCAAGCGGCTGGTGCAGGATGAGCAGGTCCAGTTGCTCGACCCCCAGCTTGCCCGCGCTCTTCTCGAAGCCGTGCAGCGTCTCGTCGCGGCCGTAGTCGTTGATCCAGATCTTGGTCTCGATGAATATCTCGGCGCGCCGAAGCCCCGACCGCCGGATTCCCTCCCCCACCTGGCGTTCGTTCATGTAGGACGCCGCGGTGTCGATGTGGCGATAGCCGACCCGCAGCGCTTCCTCGACCGCCGCGGCCGTTTGCTCGGGCGGGCTCTGGAAGACGCCGAATCCGAGCGCCGGCAGTTCGACGCCGTTGTTCAGCTTGATCGTGGGAACCGCCATGGTCTGAACTCCTTTTCCACGGACCTGATCGATGTCGCGCGCCCTCGATCGGATGAGAGGGCGCATGACCGGCAGCGGCAATAGCAAAAAAAGCCCGGCATCGCCGGGCTTTTTGCTTGGATTTTCCGCTTGGTATGAAGGTCAGGCGCTTTCGCGCACCTCTTCCGGCTCGCGCAGCACGTAGCCGCGGCCCCACACGGTCTCGATGTAGTTCTGCCCGCCCGATGCCGCGTCCAGTTTCTTGCGCAGCTTACAGATGAACACGTCGATGATCTTCAGTTCCGGCTCGTCCATGCCGCCGTAGAGATGGTTGAGGAACATCTCCTTGGTGAGCGTCGTGCCCTTGCGCAGCGAGAGCAGCTCCAGCATCTGGTACTCCTTGCCGGTCAGGTGCACGCGCTGGCCGCCGACTTCCACCGTCTTGGCGTCCAGGTTGACGATAAGGTCGCCCGTGGTGATGACCGACTGCGCATGCCCCTTGGAGCGGCGCACGATGGCGTGGATGCGCGCCACCAGTTCGTCCTTGTGGAACGGCTTGGTCATGTAGTCGTCGGCGCCGAAGCCCAGGCCCCGAACCTTGTCCTCGATGCCCGCCATGCCCGAAAGGATCAGGATCGGCGTCTTCACCTTGGACAGCCGCAGCGTCCGCAGGACTTCGTAGCCGCTCATGTCCGGCAGGTTGAGGTCGAGAAGAATGATGTCGTAGTCGTAGAGCTTGCCGAGATCCACGCCTTCTTCGCCCAGATCGGTCGTATAGACGTTGAAGCTCTCCGACTTCAGCATCAGCTCGATGCTTTGTGCGGTTGCACTGTCGTCTTCTATCAGCAGAACGCGCATTTCATCCCCTTCTCTGCCGCCGACCGATCCGCGCGGAACTCGGCGCCGGAGCAGCGATTGCCTGAATCAGAGGCTGCCACGTAATGGTTAACAAAATCTAATTCCGCTTTGCAAGCGATATCAGACTTTTTTAACTCTTTGGCTCAACCCCTTGACTCCAAATTGTTTTCACAAACCCGTTTTCTTAAAGCCTCGGATGAGAAACACCCGGTAAGAGACTCAAGCGACTCGATTTGCACAGTTTGGCCGCTGGTCCCGGGATTTTTACCCCGCCTTAAGCCCTCGCCGCTATGATTAACAATGCCCGTAAACGAATGGTTACCGGACTAGCGAAAAATTAGGGCTTTCTTCGCGATGCGTTCGGGGACCTTTGCCAGCGGGAGGGTCTTGCCGGCTGTTCGCCGGTGCGATCGGAATGCCGGCGCCGGCGGAGAGGGGGATTGTCCGTCCGGTCGAAGGTCTTCGCATTTCAGGGAGTACTGAGTATGAAATCGCGTCAGAACCTTGTTCGACTGAAGCTGTTTCAGGTGAACGAGAAACGCCGGCAGCTTGCGCAGCTCGACCTGATGGTCGGCGAGTTCGAACGCATGGCGGCCGAGCTCGAGTTGCAGATCGCCGCCGAGGAGAAGAAGGCCGGCATCACCGACATCGGCCATTTCGCCTATCCGACCTTCGCCAGGGCCGCCCGGCAGCGCCGCGACAACCTGCGCAACTCGCAGCTGGACCTGCAGGAGCAGAAGAAGGCGGCGGAAGCCGCGCTCGCCGAGGCCCAGGAAGAGCTCGCCAAGGCCGAGATGCTGGAATCGCGCGACGCGCGCGCGCATGGCGAGGACGGAGGCCGGCAGGCTACGGCCTGACGCCGGTTCCCTTCCCTCTTCTGGAATTCACGGCACGGCCTGGCCGTCGCCGGATTGTGCCTGCAGGTTCCCGCAGGACCGCCGTTTGGCCTGCGTCCGCACGCGTGAACACCCGCGCCTGCGCGGAATGCGGTTCAGCGCCGCCATTTCGGGACATTTTCCTTCCGCCGCGCTAGTCTCCGTTTCCGTCGATGGAACTCTCGGAGACCGTTCCCCATGGCAGCCCCCCGGATCGGACTTGCTCTCGGCAGCGGCTCCGCCCGCGGCTGGTCGCACATCGGGGTGATCGAGGCCTTGTCGGAAGCAGGCATCGAACCCGAGATCGTGTGCGGCGCCTCCATCGGCGCCCTTGTCGGCGCCGCCTACGTCGCGGGAAAGCTGCCCGGCCTGCGCACCTGGGCCGGAAAGGTCACCTGGCGCGAGGTCGTCGCGCTGATGGACGTCCGGCTTTCGGGCGGCGGGGTGATCGACGGCGGCCGCGTGGTGGAATGGCTGAGGGCGCTCGGCGTCGACGGCCCGATCGAAGACCTTCCCCGCCGATACGCGGCGGTCGCGACGGATCTCGCGACCGGCCGGGAGATCTGGCTGGAGCGGGGGCCTATTCTCGACGCCGTGCGCGCGTCGATTGCGTTGCCCGGAATCCTGAGCCCCGCCGGCATCGACGGGCGCTGGCTTGTCGACGGCGGCCTTTCCAATCCCGTTCCCGTGTCCGTCTGCCGCGCGCTCGGGGCCGACGTGGTCATTGCGGTCAACCTCAATGGCGATCTGCTCGGCCGCCGGCTGGCGGACGATTCCTCCGCCGACACCGCCACCTCGCCGCAGCCTTCGGGCGAGTTCATCGCCCGCGTGCTCGAGCAGATGCCGCCCGCGCTGCGCGACCAGGGCACGCAGATCGTCCACCGGCTCCTGTCGCGGCAGCCCGCGACGCCCGGCTACTTCCAGGTCCTCGCCAACTCGATCAACATCATGCAGGACTACATCACGCGCGCCCGGCTGGCGGGCGAGCCGCCGCATGTGATGCTTGCCCCGCGCCTGGGCCACATCGGCCTGATGGAATATAACCGCGCGGCGGAGGCGATCGCCGAAGGCCGGCAATGCGTCGAGCAGGCGCTGCCGATGCTGCGGCACTATTGCGGCTGATCTTCGCCCGGTCGCCAGTGCGAGTTCGGAAGGCGCACACCCCCCATCGTCATCCCGGAAGATGCCGGCGCGACCTCTCCTTTCGTCATCCCGGAAGAGGCCGTCGCGCCAGCGGCGGCATCTATCCGGGACCCATGCCTGAACATCGCTGCCGTGCGCGACGGCGCCAACATCTCGCGTCATCCCGGTCGCAGCCCGCAGGGCGGAGAGCCGGGACCCATTGAGAAGCACGGCCGGGTGGCGGGTTTCACGCCGCGGTGCGGACAGGCGCGCCGCGAGGACCGGGCCGCGCCTCGCGATCCGGCGGCCATGGGTCCCGGCTCGCCTCCGCTCCCGTTGCGGCGTCCGGGATGACGTCCTCTGCGCCCCGCCCTTTCGTCATCCCGGAAGAGGCCGTCGCGCCAGCGGCGGCATCTATCCGGGACCCATACCTGAACGGTTTAGGGGCGAGGCGGTGGGCATGAGGTGCCATTCCCTCCCAGGCCTGTCGAAGGAGTTGGGTGGGGATAGACCCGACCTCAAGATGCGGCTAACCCGCTGATAATCCGTCTCAATCGAATAATCTCCATCCCCACCCTTCGCCACCTGCCGGAGAATCCCCGCGCCTGAACGAAGGAGCACGGCGATGGACGGAAGCGTGGCGATCGAGATGAACCGGGAGGCGCTTGTGCGCATCGTTGCGGGGCTCGTCGCGATGGCGGGTGGCCGCCCCACGATCAGTCGCCATGTCTGGCGCACCGTCCTGCGCCTGCTGCGACCGGCCGAGTCCGCTGCCCGGCGGCTGATCATCGCTGCGGCGCGTGGCATCGTCGTCCCGCCCCCGAAGCCGCGCAAGCCTGCGCCGCAGCTCAAGCCCGCGCCGCCGGCAGTCGAACCGATGCGACTGACCGGCCCCGCGCCGAAC
>JAEYRU010000187.1 GCA_023435335.1 Pseudomonadota bacterium | reverse complement strand
TCACCGGCAAGCACCACGTCCCAGCTGCCGGCAGTGTCTATGGGGTCGGCATCGGTGAAGGCGAGCGATACGCCGTTCGCGGCCGCATTGAGCGCGGTCGCTGCGCCGCAGAAGGGGTCGATGTCGGCGCAAAGTACATCCCGAGCGCCGGCCAGCGCGGCGGCGATGCCGACAAGGCCGGAGCCGGAGGCGAAATCGAGCACGCGCATGCCGCGCACCGTCTCCGGATGGTCGAGAACATGGCGGGCCAACCCCTGTCCGCCGGCCCAGGCGAAGGCCCAGAAGGGCGGCGGCAGCCCGATCGCCTCCAACTCCTCCTCTGTCCTCAGCCACAACTCGTGCGCCTCGTCTGCAAGATGCAGCCGGATCTCGGGCACGTGCGGCGGCGCGGACAGGGCCGTATTGGCCCGGATGAAGGTCTCGGCCCCTGCGGGATCCAATTGGGTCAGGGCGCGGGGTCGATGCCGCCCATGCGGCACACCTCGGCCCATTCTGCCGGCGTCACGGGCTGCACCGACAGTCGGCTGAGCTTGACCAGCGCCATCTCCGAAAGCTTCGGGTTGGCCTTGATGTCGGCCAGCGTGGGCGGTTTGGGAACGTCGCGCACCGCCCGGATGTCGACGCACTCCCAGCGCGGGTCGTCGGTGGTGGAGTCGGGATGCGCCAGCTTGCAGACCTCGGCGATGCCTACAATGTCGAGCCCCTCATTGGAGTGGTAGAAGAAGCCGAGGTCGCCGATCTGCATTTCGCGCATGTTGTTGCGCGCCGTGTAGTTGCGTACGCCGTCCCATTCCTGACCGGCCTTGCCCTTTGCCTTCAGCTGTTCCCACGAGAAGGCGGAGGGTTCGGATTTGAAAAGCCAGTACGCCATGCTCATGCTCCGGGCGCGTTGATGGTCCAGTTCCACTGGCTGATGTCGACTGTAGCGAACAGTCCGGCCAGTGCGTAGGGGTCCTGAGCGGCAATATCCCTCGCTGCGTCGACCGAATCGACGTTGAGCACGACGAGGCTGCCATCGGGATTGCCATCCGCCCCGATCATCGGCCCGGCAAAGGCGATCTTGCCGTCCGCATTGAGGGCCTTAAGGAAATCGACATGGGCCGGCCGCGTGTCGAGCCTCACCTGCAGATGGCCCGGCTTGTCCCGGCACACCAGAGCAACATACATCGTCATCCCTCCGTTTCGCTCTTGAGAGGCCGCGACAGCAGCGCCGCTACGGCCTTGTCGATCGTCAGTTCGCCTTTGAGAAGAAGCGCCACAGCGCCCACGATAGGCGCCTCGATGCCGCGCGCGTGCGCCAGTTCGGCCGCAATGCCCGCGGTCGCCACGCCCTCGGCAAGCGGAAGGCTTCGCAGGGATTCGCCGCGCGCCAGCGCCATGCCGTAGGCAAAGTTGCGCGACTGCGCGGAGCCGCAGGACAGGATGAGATCGCCGAGGCCGGACAGGCCCATCAGCGTCTCCGGCCGCGCTCCGAAGGCCGCGCCCAGCCGGCGCAGCTCGACAAAACCGCGCGTGACCATTGCAGCCTGCGCGCTGGCGCCGAGCCCGGCACCGGTGACGGCGCCGGCGGCAATCGCCAACACGTTCTTCAGAGCGCCGCCGATCTCCACCCCGATGACGTCGTCGGTCGAATAGCAGCGGAAGGAGGGCGAAGAAAACAGCGCCGCGAGCCGTGCGGCCAGCGCCTCGTCCTCTGCCGCCACGGTGACGGCCGTGGGAAGGCCGCGCACCACGTCGCTGGCGAAGCTCGGGCCCGAAAGCACGGCGACCGGGTTCCGCGGCAGGATCTCGCCGGCGATTTCGGATAGCAGCCGGCCAGTGCCGCGCTCGATCCCCTTAGCGCACAGCACAAGCGGCACTTGCGGCTCCATGCGGCCCGCCAGTTGACCCAGTAGATCGCGCAGGGTCTGCGCCGGCGTCACGGCGAGCACGCAGGCCGCACCGGCGAGCGCTCCCTCGAGATCGGTCGTCGCTGCGGGAGCCGGGTCGAGCAGGATGCCGGGAAGGTAGCGCGGGTTCTCGCGGCGCTCGTTGATGGAAGTGACCGTCGCCGCATCGCGCGCCCAGAGCGTCGCCTCGTTGCCGCCGCGCAGCATGGCCGCGGCGAGCGCGGTTCCCCAGGCGCCGCCGCCGAGGACCGCGATGCGGACGCTTGTGCCTCCGGTCACGCCTTCGCTCCGCGCTTGCCGGTGCCGAACAGTGGCGCGGCCTCCTCGTCGAGCGGCCAGCGCGAGCGCGGCGCGAAGGACAGAGCGTCGTCCTCGACCAGACCGGCCCGCAGCCGCTCCAGACCAGCCCAGGCGACCATGACGCCATTGTCGGTGCAAAGCTCCAGCGGTGGGGCGACGAGCAGGAAACCGCGGTCGCGGCAGAGCGCGTCCAGCGCGGCGCGAATCGCCATGTTCGCGGCGACGCCGCCGGCGACCACCAGCGCGGGCCGGGCTATTGCCGGGAATTCCTCGCGGAACCGGTCGAGGCTGCGCGACACGCGGTCGGACAATGTCTCCACGATCGCCTTCTGGAACGAGGCGGAAATGTCGTCGACGTCGGCAGGCGAGAGCGGGGCGATCGCCGTGGCGGCCTGCCGGACCGCCGTCTTCAGGCCGGAAAAGGAGAAGTCGGGCCGCTTCTCACCCTTGAGCGGGCGCGGAAAGGCAAAGCGCGCCGGGTTACCGCGCCGCGCGGCCTTCTCGACGTTCGGCCCGCCCGGATAGGGCAGGCCGATCAGCTTGGCGGTCTTGTCGAAGGCCTCGCCCAGCGCATCGTCTATGGTCGAGGCCCAGCGGCTGTAGCGGCCGACGTCCTCGACAAGCACGATTTGCGTGTGGCCGCCGGAAACCAGCAGGAGCATATAGGGGAAATCGAGGCCGTCGGTCAGGCGCGCGGTGAGCGCGTGCGCCTCCAGATGGTTGACGGGGACCAGCGGCTTGCCCGCGGCTGCTGCGATCGCCTTGCCGGTCATCAGCCCGACGATCAGCCCGCCGATCAGGCCCGGCCCGGCGGTCGCGGCGACGGCGTCTACGTCGGCCAGCCGCAAACCTGACTCGTCGAGCGCCGCGGCGACGACATCGTCGAGCGACTCGACATGGGCGCGGGCCGCAATCTCGGGTACGACGCCGCCGAAGGCGGCATGCTCGTCGATCTGCGAAAGCACGATGTTGGACATGATGCGGCCTTCGCCCGAGGGCGGCATCTCGACCACGGCCGCGGCGGTTTCGTCGCAACTCGTCTCGATCCCCAATGCGCGCAGCACGCCGTCCATCGCCGCTCACTCGTTGCGGGGG